>NZ_AXBB01000005.1 GCF_000473105.1 Phaeobacter inhibens DSM 16374
GTGCCGGTCTCATGGGCGGCCTCGGATTGCATTTCCCCGCCGGTGAAGGTCCGCTCACCCGCGCCGCTCTCAGATGTCAGATGCAGCTCAACCGCGCCATCGGCATTGATCTGTACATTGTCCTTTGACCATTTGGTGTCTCGCGATTGCCCCGCGTTCCAGGTTGACACCAGCCAATCGTCGTCATCGCGGACCTGACCCGGAATCCGCAGATCCACGGTCGGGGTCACGTCTGCCTGCGCGCTGTCGGTTGATGCCATCTCGATCACTCCAAACCTTCGTGCCGCTTGTGACGGCGTTGCCTTGGGTTTGGTTCTCGGGGCGAACGATGGCAGGATTGTGCCTTAATTATCGCGCATTAATGCCCCATTCATACAGTTTAACGCAAACTCAAGAACAGTTTTAGAGGGTTGCTTTTTAGTCGAATTACACAGCGCAGCGGGACCGTCCATTGGACAGCCTGCAAATCCCGATACAGCACATCCCCCAATGCACCACCGGTGATAGTCCGGCGGCACCCGTATCGCGACCTCTCTGTCCCCGTGGGGACACTCAGCATGATTGACCCGTATCAGCAGCGAGACGGGTATGGTTAATATGTATTCATATCTTAACGACTTGAAAAGAAAAAAGGCTGCCCCTTTTGGAACAGCCCTCATTCCGCGCCTGTCTAGGCGCAGCATCTACCAATATGTCCGCTTAACTATCCTCACCATCCAAAGCGTCGAAAAACGCGCTGATCGCTGTCTCCAGGCGGCGCTGATAACCGCTGAGAAATCACGTTCCATCGCCATTTCGATACGCCCATCACGCGCAAGACACCGCACTGTTCCCGCAGGGACGGTACAGCGCAGCGTTGTCTTAGCCATACCGGCCCGCTGACTGCTGGTCGTTTCCTTCACATTGGACGCGGGTGTCTTCAGCGCCTGGCGTAGTACCGACAGCTCTTCCTCGGCGCTCGAGAAACTGCGCTCGCGCAGCCGCTGCCGCAGAGCGGCCAAGGCGGATGGGGTGTCCACAAGATGCTTCTTCAGGTCCAGTCCCAGCGCCCTCGGGATCGCTTCCGCAAAAGACAGCTCCGCGCCAATCATCTCCAGCAGTTCGGCGAAGTGACGAATATAGCTACGTTTCTGCCGCCCCGCAGAGGCATAAAGCAGCGCAACAGACTCTTCTACAGAGTCTGAACCTGTCTCTGGATCCTGTGCATAAGACAGCGCCAGCTGTGCCATTTCGGAAAAAGAGATGTCCCGCCGCACTAGGTTTTCATCCACCATGCGGCGGTAGAGACCTTGCAACGTCTCTCCCCGCGCAACCAGGCCCGCCGGGATCAGCCTGAACTGCTCATCCCCGGTCTCCTCATAAAGCGCGCGATAGGCTGACAGACGGCGAAAACCCTGAACCAGCTGATACCCATCGCCGTCTTCTTCCACCCGGATCGGGTTGGAGAGGCCAAGATCACGAATAGACTCCTTCAGCTCCTCCAGCTCGGGGTCCCGATTAACGGCGCGGTCGCGGATCAGCTTGCTGGTGGAAATCTGATCCAGCGGGATCCGGTCAACCACAAGGCCAAGCGTCTTGAGCCGCACGAACTCATGCGCGAGCCGGTCATTTTCGGCACGGATATTCTGTTCCACCTCAGCCCGCGTCCGCAACGCATCAGCGTTTTCGCTGATCGCAGTGGCCATCGGCCCGCGCCGGGCCTCGCCTGTGCGGAAGGCGGATTTGGTTTCCGGTGCGCCGATTGCAGGGTGCGGGTCCGATGGGGCAGGGGAGGGGGCCTCCGGTTTTGCGACGGTTGGCTCCGACGGAAAATCGATGTCGAACATTCTGCGTTTGCTCATGCCTCATCCTCCAACTGGGCCCATGCGGTCAGGGCGTTATCCTTGAACTCCATATAGGCCTGATCAAACGAGGCGCGCGCCCGCCGCCAGGTCTCCCGCGTCATATCCCGATAATCGATCTCATAGATTGAGCTGAGGAAGCGCCCGGATTGTTCTACAGCGCGGGTCATCTCGATCGGATGCTCCGTCATCCGGTCGCCAAACACCTTCACAAAAGCGTCGCGCATCGCCCGATGCAGATCATTCCCGGATTCATACCGGGTCAGCAGGAAGCGCACTTCCTGAAACACCTTCGGCAGGCTGAACGTCCCCGCGGGGACTATGCCATTAAATGCAGAGAGATCCTCCAGCGCCTCTGAGAGCTGACCAATGAATGAGGTCGTGGAGTCATATTCCCAGTACCCAGGACCTGAAGGAATATAGAGCATGTCTGCTGCGAAAACCGCATTCATCGACTGGTAGCCAATCGCCGGCGGGCAGTCGAAGATCATCATGTCATAATCGTCCGACGGCAGCTGATCGAGGTAGCGCGACACCGCCGCAAAAAAGGACCACTCAGGATTGAGGTGCCGATACTGGGCAGAGGCAAATTCCACAAAGGCCGCATTGGCGCAGCTGGGGATCACGTCAATCGTGGGCCAGCTGGTCGGTTTGACAAAGTCGCTGATCCGCAGATCCTGGAGGCCCATGCCGGTGATTGCCTCCGGCAGGCGCCGCTCGGGCAGGGCGGCCCCGGACTCGGCGCCACGGGTGCTGGCGTTCATGCGCTCGGTCTCGCGCACCAGATCGCGCGCCATGATGCCCCAGACAGTATAGTCTTCGGTCACATCACTGAGCCCCATGGAATGGGAGAGCGTCGCCTGCGGATCGAAATCAACACAGAGCACACGATAACCATCCAAGGCAGCGGCATGAGCGAAATGCAGCGCTACGGTGGATTTGCCAGCGCCCCCCTTGAAGTTGGAAATCGCGACTCGCAGCGCCCGCTTTCCGGCTGGACGTTCGGGCATCAGCGATTTGCGATTTACTTTCAGGCGGCGGCGCAGCTCATTGATTTCCTCCAGCGAATACCAACGCTGGCGACCGTCTTCTTCCACATGGCCCTGCGGCAAGCTGGGATCCGCTGCCAGACGGCCGCGCAAAGTAGACTGGTTCACCTTAAAGATCAGCTCGGCCACCTCCCAGCTGGAGAACCGCCGCAGCGTCTTTTCCATTTTGGGAGAGAAGGTCTGCTGTCGGATCCAACTCTGCATTTTCAGCGATTGTGCCTGCATGTCTGCCAGGTCTTGATGGGTAAACATCTCTGCTCCTCATTCTCTGTAGTGCGCCCTTATTAATCAAGCGGACGCTTTTCCTACCTGAAAACCCGTTTACGCCGAATTTGCAAAAAACGCAAAACCTATTATCGTCGGAATGAGCGTCCTGTCCCCGCGGGGACCACGTGCGACGAGAGATAGGCAAACCCCTTGTTTTCCAGGGCCTGCGCGATTCGGTGGTGTTTGCAGAGTAGCGGCGAAAAAATGGGGTTCCCCTCGCCTATATAGGGGGACGCTATATTGACCACCGCTGCATATTGGGGGACATTTTCGCCTCAATAGGGGACGCCCAAGATGTCACCCAATACCATGAATACCAATTTTTGATTCAAAAATGGGAATGGGATCGAGACGCAAACAACAGCGCTCTTGACAGAATCGCATCTCTGGACGCAAATCAGGTACACCAACTCAAAAACGTTGAGTTCGGGTCAAACTTCACCGAAGATCGCCGTTAGCGACACCGCGTGAACCCTGACCAAGATCAACAGGATCTCATGGCAAACATGAGACGACAGAGGCAGCCATCCGACAATGGATGGAGATATGAGGGCAGCCATGCTTGCCAGTAAACCCGTCGGGCGACAGGCCGCGGCATTGAAATATGATATCCTCACGGCGTTGGGGACCTATGCCCTCTCGCTGGAGAAGGGGGCCCAGCGTCTCGTTCTGCGCTTCATGACGCTGATGACTGCGCGCTATAATTGGCAACGCAATGAGTTGGCCGTAGGGCAGCGTGAGATTGCCCGGATGTGGTCAGTCGATGAACGCACGGTCAAACGGGAGATGGCCAAGTTGCGGGCAATCGGCTGGCTTGTGGTCAAACGGCAGGGCGCGCGGGGCCGCGTTACCGAATATGGTTTCGATCTGGAGTGCATCCTTGAGGATACGCGCGGATGTTGGGTCGCGGTTGGTCCAGATTTTGATCACCGGATGCGTGGCAACGACACGCCTGAGAAAAACGTGGTGCCTCTGATGTCAGGGACAGCGGCACCGGCTCCAGATATCAGCGATGGCAGCGAGTGGAGCTTGGCAAAGGCCGTTCTGCATCAGGAGGACCCGGCCACCTATTCGGCATGGATACAGGCGCTCACGCGAGAGAGCAGGGCAGGGGGCCGGTTGATCCTGCGCGCACCAAGCCGGTTTCATGGCAACTATGTCACCGCGCATCTACAGGAGAGGCTGCTGGCGGCCTGTCATGATATCGACGCGGATGTGGATCAGCTGACGATCCTGTCCTAGAGGTGCCTGGCCTCTGATTGAAAAACAGCCCCCAAGCGGTTGCTCGGAGGCTGTCATATAACCGATGCGGCGATGATCAGCGACGCTGTGGTACCCGATCCTCAAATCGTTTGAAGGCCAATGTGATCACCCCTGCGATGGCCATATAGACCAACGCCAGCAGCAACAGCGGCTCATAGACGATGAACGTGTCAGACCGCACCCGGGAGGAGACTGCGTAGATGTCCAGAACGGTAATGGTTGCCACCAGCGGTGTCGCCTTCAGCTGAAGGATGGTTTCGCCGCCAAGTGTGGGCAGAACGTTACGGACAGCCTGCGGCAGCCAGATCCTGCGGAACATGGTCAGACGCGGCATACCGTAAGCTTTGGCCGCCTCCAGCTGGCCCTTGGCAACGCCTGAGAAGGCCCCGCGCATAACCTCGCCCTCATAACCGGCATAGGAGAGTGTGAGGGCCAGAACGGCATATGGCCAGGCCTGCCTTAGGTAGGGCCACAGCTCGCTGGAGCGGATCCAGGGGAACTGCGGAAACAGCGACCCCAGCCCGTAGTAGAGTAGCCAGATCTGCAGCAGCAATGGTGTGCCCCGGATGACGGTGCAGAAGATGCGCGCCGGCGTCGAGAGGTACCACGGGCCAACGGCCTGAGCGAGGCCAAGAGGCACCGCCAGTGCAAAGCCAAGGATACTGGTGACAACAAGGATCCAGATCGTGGTCCACAATCCTTCCAGCGCCAGCGGCGCATAGGTTGGAATCCAGTCCCAGCGTAGGGAAACCGCGCACCAGACAACCAAGGCTGCGAACAGGGCTATCAGCACCAGCCGATGAGGTTGCATCAGGGATTTAAAGGAGGTCATTGGCGGCGCTCCCGCAGCGAGGGTTGGCCGCGCCTCGCCCAGCGTTCGATCCAGCCAAAAATCACGCTGGAACAGAGCGTTACCATAAGATAAAGCGCCCCAGCCGCAAGGAAGAACGTGAAATAGGCCCGCGTGCTGCTGGCGGCCTGCCGGGTTTCGAGGGTCAGCTCCGCAAAGCCGACAATAGCCAACAACGCCGTGTCCTTGGTGGCGATCAGCCACAGATTGGCCAGACCCGGTGTTGCAAAGCTCATCATTGCGGGGATGGTCACCCGGCGCATGGTCATGAACGGCGGCATCCCGTATGAACGCGCCGCCTCAATTTGACCGGGGGGCACCGCCTTGATGGCGCCGCGCAACACCTCAGTGGCATAGGCGCCCTGCACGATGCCCAGCACCCAGATGCCAGCTACAATTCCGCTGATTTCCACCCGACCATAGCCGAAACTGCTGGCGACTTTGTTGATCAGATCGGTCCCGACGTAATAGAGGATCAGGATCAGCACCAATTCGGGTACGGCGCGGATCACAGTGGTGTAAATGGCGAGCAGATCACGAAGGATCGGCCCGCCATAGAGTTTTCCGTAGGCCCCGAAAAGCCCGATAATCAGCCCCATGCCAAAGGCCCCAAGGGCAATCTGGAGAGAATTGGCGAGGCCCCGCAACAGGTTGCCCCCCCATCCCGGCGCCGAGAGCGACAACAGCTGTGCGCTCTCGGCCAGACCAAACAGGTCGAGGAGTCCGGTCACGATATGTCCTTACTCGGAGTAGATGCTGGTCGTGAAATACTTCGAGGTGATCTCGGCATGGGTGCCGTCAGCCAGGATTGCCGCGATCCCCTTGTTGAGCGCTGCCAGAACATCGCTGTCCCCTTTGCGCACACCAGCGCCGACACCTTTGCCGAGGATCGCTTCGTCATTGGCGACAGCCCCTTTGATCTCGCAGCAACCGCCTGCATCAGATCCGACAAAATCAGCCATGGCGATGCTATCAGCCTGAGTCGCGTCGATGCGGCCGGCAAAGAGATCCTGATTGGCCTCATCCTGGGTCTGATAGACGCGCAGTTCGGAATCTTTGAAGTGTTCCTGTGCATAGGCTTGGTGGATGGTGGAGGCCTGAATGCCGACAACTTTGCCTGCCAGAGATTCTGGAGTGGCTTCAATGTCCATCGACTTGTCCGCCACAATCACCGCCGGGGTGTTGTAGTAGGGATCCGAAAAATCAATGGTTTTCAGCCGCTCTTCGGTGATCGACATTGAGGCCATGATGGCGTCGACCTGCTGACCGGTCAGCGAGGGGATAATACCGTCCCAAGCGACCGGAGTAATAACGCATTCCAGTTCTGCGGCGGTGCAGACGGCATTGATCACGTCGATTTCCCAGCCAACCCACTGACCGGAGGAATCCAGCGAGGCGAAGGGCGGATAGGGTTCTGCGGCCACGCCGATCTTGACAGGCTCTGCCTGCGCGACAGCACAGGTTGCAGCCACGGTCGCGGCGGCAAGGACTGTGGATTTAAGATTTGAAATCATGGACATAACTGTCTCCCTGTTTTGTTTTTGTACGTGTTATTATGCTTTAAGCGACCGAACTGAGGAACTGTTTCAGGCGCTCTGATTTTGGATTTCCAAAGACCTCCGACGGGGGGCCCTGTTCTTCGATCCGACCTTCAAAGAGGTAGACGACATGGTTCGCGACTTCTCTTGCGAATTTCATTTCGTGGGTGACCAGCAGCATGGTGCGCCCTTCCGCAGCGAGGTCACGGATCACCGTCAGGACCTCTCCGACCAGTTCGGGGTCAAGCGCCGATGTCGGTTCGTCAAACAGCATGACATTGGGATCCACAGCCAGTGCGCGTGCAATGGCGGCACGCTGCTGTTGGCCGCCGGAGAGAAAGGCCGGAAAGGCATCGGCCTTGTCGCCGAGGCCCACGCGGGCCAACAGTTCATGCGCACGGTGGATTGCCTCGGAACGGGGCACCTTCAGCACATGAACCGGCACCTCAATCACGTTTTCCAACAGGGTGCGGTGGGTCCAGAGGTTAAATTGCTGAAACACCATGGCCAGACGGGTGCGGATGCGTTCGATCTGGCGGCGGTCGGCAGGGCTGCCATCCTGGCGCATCGCCACGGTTTCACCTGCAATTACGATTTCGCCTGAGTTGGGTGTTTCCAGAAAGTTGATGCAGCGCAGCATGGTGGATTTGCCGGATCCGCTGCCGCCAATGATGGCCACGACATCACCCTGCTTCGCAGTGAGTGATACGCCCTTCAACACCTCCAGCGAACCGAAGGATTTGTGCAGATCGCTGACACGGATTGCCTCGGCCTGCGTGTGGGGTTCCACCGGCGTTTCAGCACGCGCCTGTAGGGGAGCAGATGCTGTCGAAAGCGGGGCAGGGTCTGCGGCAGCCGGATCGGGCATTTTCTTATGTCCTCATATTTCGGCTTGTAGTAAGGCTGACTTGGAGTAATTATGCAAGTGTATAATTACTGACCGCGTGACTGCGCAGCATATTGGAGAGCCTCGTGTCAGGTGAACGCCGGAAATTTAAGCGCGCGACCGCACAGGAGCGGAAGGAAGCGCTGATCCTCGCGACTTTGGAGCTGGTGGCGGAGAAAGGTGTGCGCGGTGCCACCGTGCGCGATATCGCTGAACGGGCAGATGTGACCCAGGGGCTGATCCGGCACTATTTTTCCTCCAAGGAGGAGCTGATGACCGCAGCCTATGAGCATCACATGGTCTTCATCAGTGATCTTACCTTTGCCCCGGTTGCCGGGATGGAAGGAAACGCCCGCGCCCGTCTGGCCGGGTTTGTTGAGGCCTCCTTGCTGCCGCCGGTGGTGGAGCCGACGGCGGTGGCGCTCTGGGCCGGGTTTTTGAACAAAGTGCAGCAGGATCCGCAGATGCGGCAGATCCACCAGCGCACCTATGACTATTTTCGCGACAAGCTGGGCGAGTTGATCGCCGCCGCATTGGAGGAGGCGGGAACCCCCGTCAACGCGGCGCGGCTGCATCATCTGGCGGTGGCCTGCAACGCGGTGATCGACGGTCTCTGGATGGAAGGCGGTGCCTTGCCGGAGGCGTTTGAAGAGGGCGAATTGCCAATGATCGGATTGGAATCCGTGGGCGCAATTCTGGGATTGAACTTGCAGCATAAGGCAGAACAGCCATGAGAATGACCGATGTGACCAGACGGTTGGCGGGGCTTGGCGGGGCCAAGTGGGAGGTGCATCTGACTGCACGCGAGATGATCGCTGCTGGGGCAGATATCATCGAGATGACCATTGGCGAACCGGATGTGCCCACACCGGAGGCGCTGATGCAGACCGCCGGTGCCGCGATGATGGCCGGGCGCACCGGCTATTCGGACGGGCGCGGGGAGGCCAATCTGCGCCAGACCCTTGCAGAACGGTACAGTGCCAGCACCGGGCGCGCGATCGGCCCGGACAACGTGCTGTGCTTTCCGGGCACACAGACCGCGCTGTATGCGGTGCTGATGGGGGTCGCTGAGCACGGGGACGAAGTTCTGGTGGGGGATCCGATGTATGCCACCTATGAAGGTGTGATCCGGGCAAGTGGCGCCGACATGGTGCCGGTGCCGCTGCGGCCCGAGCATGGGTTTCGGGTGCAGGCGAATGATATCGCAGAGAAAATCACGCCCCGCAGCCGCGCCATTCTGCTCACCACGCCGCATAACCCCACAGGGTCCATCCTGACGGTTGAGGATCTCGACGCCATTGGGCGGCTGGCGGACGTCCACGATCTGTGGATCATCTCGGATGAGGTTTATGAGCAGCTGGTGTTTGACGCGACGGAGTTTGTGTCGCCACTGGCGCGCGCGGCCTTTGCCGACCGGGTGATTGTGGTTTCCTCAATTTCCAAATCGCACGCGGCGCCAGGGTTCCGCAGTGGCTGGTGTATTGCCAGCAAGGCCTTCTGTGATGGATTGCTGCCGCTGTCGGAAACGATGCTGTTCGGCAATCAGCCTTTCATCGCGGATATGACAGAGCAGGCCGTGCGGGAGGGGTCTCCGGTGGCGGAGGGGATGCGCGCGCGATTTGCAGCCCGTGCGGCAAAGCTGGCAGAGCGGCTGCATCGCGATACCGCTTTGCGGGTGCACAGCCCGGAGGCGGGCATGTTTGCAATGATCAATGTGGCTGCGACCGGTTTGGATGGTGACGCATATGCGCAGGACCTGTTGCACAGTGCCGGGGTTGCCGTGATGCCGGGATCATCCTTTGGCGAGAGCCTGCGAGGCTGGGTTCGGGTGGCACTGACGATTGAGGATGACGCATTTGACCGCGCGCTGACGCGTATCGTGGATCATGCCAACCGCACATCAACGGAGGTCGCATGATCATGGGAGATCACAAAACCGCCGCACCCACGGTTGGTGAGGCGCTGGTCGAAGAGCTGGCCGCGCGCGGTGTGCAGCATGTGTTTGGCATTCCGGGGGTCCACACGGTTGAGCTCTACCGGGGGCTTGGGAGATCTGACCTACGCCATATCACGCCGCGCCATGAGCAGGGGGCTGGGTTCATGGCGGATGGCTATGCACGGGTGTCCGGTCGGCCTGGCGTTGCCTTTGTGATCACCGGGCCAGGGCTGACCAACACGCTGACCCCGATGGCCCAGGCACGCGCGGATTCGGTGCCGATGCTGGTGGTGTCCGGGGTAAACGAGAGCGGTTCTCTTGGTCATGGAATGGGCCATCTGCACGAGTTGCCGGATCAGCATGCGCTTGCGAAGATGGTCGCGCTGAAATCAGAGCATGTTGCGGCACCGGAGCAGCTGACGCCCGCGTTGGATCAGGCCTTTGCACCGATTGCGGGGGCTGCGTTGTCACGGCCCGGACCCACCCATGTGCAGATCCCGCTGGATGTTGCAGGGAGTGCTGCCACGGATCGCGACGGGCAAGAGACCGCGCCAACCGATGTGCAGGGCAGGGGGAGTGTATCCCAGACGGATCTGGCGGCGTTGATGCAGCGCCTGACCGCAGCGGAACGTCCCGTGATCCTGGCCGGGGGCGGCGCGCGGTTCTGTGCTGATCAGTTGCGTCAGCTGGCAGAATATCTGGGCGCGCCTGTGGTCCAGACCGTCAATGCGCGCGGTGTGATGTTTGATCACCCGCTGTCGGTGCCCGCCAGCCCCAGCCTCGGCTCGGTGCGCGAAATGATCGGGGCGGCGGATTTGGTGTTGGCACTTGGCACTGAGCTGGGGCCGACCGACTACGATATGTATGCCACGGGTGTGATGCCGCAGATGCCGGGATTGATCCGGGTCGACCTCTGTGCGGAACAGCTGGCGCGTCATCGGGCGGAGCTGACGATTCAGAGCGATGTCGCGGCTGTTCTGTCGGCGGTGCTGGCTGAATGGAAGCCGGATCACTATAGCCCGACCGATTGGGGCATTGGATTGGCCGAACAGACCCGGGCTGCCGCCTGGGACGAAATCGGCGAGAGCTATCGCGCTCAGGTTATGGTGCTGAACGCGCTGCGCTCAGCGGTACCGGGGGCAATTGTCGTCGGCGATTCCGCCCAGCCGATCTATGCGGGAAACCTCTATTATGATCACGACCGCCCCGGCGGCTGGTTCAATGCGGCAACCGGATATGGCGCGCTTGGCTATGGCATACCGGCTGCCATCGGTGCGGCCATTGCCGCGCCTGAGGCGCCGGTTATCTGCATCGTTGGCGATGGTGGCGCGCAGTTTTCCCTGCCCGAGATCATGACGGCTGTTGATGAGGCTTTGCCGATCACGTTCATCGTCTGGAACAACCACGGTTATCAGGAAATTGCCCTTTCGATGCAGGATGTTGGCGTGCCGGTGGTTGGCTGTGATCCGACACCACCGGATTTTGCGGCAACGGCACGATCCTTCGGGATTTCGCATCGTGCGGTTTCTGCGGACCCGCAGGAGGTTGCCGTCGCATTGCACAGCGCGGCAACGGAAACCGGCCCCCGCATGATCGAAATTACCACCCCAAAATTCCTGCCAACACTGGCCACTGAGGACTGAGACATGACCAACCCTACCTATGAATTCACCCGCGCCATCACCCGCCGCCCGGCCTCCAGCATCACGGATGGGCTGCGCGCCGAGGATATCGGCACCCCCGATCTGGACAGGATGCTGGCCGCCCACGCCGATTATGTCTCCGCATTGAAGAGCACCGGGGCGGAGGTGATCGAGCTGCCACCGCTGGAAGCGTTTCCGGATGCGGTTTTTGTGGAGGATACAGCCCTCTGCCTGCCGAAGGGCGCGGTTCTGATGCGTCCCGGCGCGCCGTCGCGACTGGGGGAAGTGGCTGAAATGGCGCCGACATTGCGCCAGTGTTATGATGAGGTGCGCGAGATCAAAGGCCCCGGTTTCATCGAAGGCGGCGATATTCTGGTCACGGGGCGCGAAATCCTTGTTGGTCGCTCGGCCCGGACCGATGCGGCGGGTGTTGCGGAGCTGGCAGAGATTGTTGCCGACTGGGGCCACAGCCTGCGCGAAGTGTTTACGCCGGAGGGTGTGCTGCACTTCAAGACGGATTGTTCGCTGATGGATGCTGAGACCATTTTGTCCACCAAACGGCTGGATGCGTCAGGCTGTTTCGAGGGCTACCGGGTGCTGCATGTGCCTGAGGGCGAAGAGGCGGCTGCCAATGCGATCCGTTACAACAATCTCGTTCTGATGGCGGCGGATTTCCCACGAACGGCGGAGATGCTGGACCGCGAAGGGTTTGAGGTTGTTCAGATCAGCAATACCGAATGTGCCAAACTTGACGGCGGTATGTCCTGTTTGTCGCTGCGCTTCTGACGCCGCTCTAAATGTGGATCTCTCCCGGTTTCGGGAGGGATCTGGCTGCATATGGTTGAAACTTGGCGCTGAGGCCCCTTATGAAAGGCAATCGGGCGGACAAAGACCATTGAGGCAGCAGCATGAGCGGGACAGAACGGATTTGCGTTATCGGGCTTGGCTATGTCGGGCTGCCGCTGGCGGTTGAGTTTGGCAGATCCCGTCCGGTGGTCGGGTTTGATATCAGCGCCGAGCGTATTGACGCGTTGCGGGCTGGTGAGGACAGCACCCGCGAAATCAGCGCTGAGGCCTTGTCCAGCGCCGCGCATCTGACATTGACCGCTGACCCGGCAGAGATCGCCGACTGCACGATCTTCATTGTGACTGTCCCGACCCCGATCGACGACAGCCGCCGACCGGATTTGACGCCTCTGCTGCGCGCCTCCGAAACGGTTGGGCGGGTTCTGAAGCCCGGCGATCTGGTGATCTATGAATCGACGGTCTATCCCGGCGCCACCGAAGAGGATTGCATTCCTGTGCTGGAACGGTTGTCCGGTCTGACCTTCAACCGTGATTTCTATGCGGGCTATAGCCCTGAGCGGATCAACCCCGGCGATAAGACGCGCCGCCTGCCGGATATCGTCAAGGTGACCTCCGGGTCTACGCCGAAGACAGCGGAGCGGGTCGACGCCCTTTACCGTGAGATTGTGGTGGCGGGCACGCACAAGGCCGAGAACATTCGTGTCGCCGAAGCGGCCAAAGTGATTGAGAACAGCCAGCGCGATATCAATATCGCGCTGATCAATGAGCTGGCGAAGATCTTCAACCGCATGGATATCGATACCGAAGCGGTTCTGCGCGCTGCGGGAACGAAGTGGAATTTTCTCAACTTTCGCCCGGGTCTGGTGGGCGGTCACTGCATCGGCGTTGACCCCTATTACCTGACCCACAAGGCAGAACAGCTGGGCTACCACCCCGAAATCCTGTTGGCAGGGCGGCGTCTGAATGACGGAATGGGATCATATGTTGCCAGCCAGATGGTCAAATCCATGCTCAAACGCCGGATGGCGGTTGCTGATGCGCGGGTGCTGGTGATGGGGTTGACGTTCAAGGAGAACTGCCCCGATTTGCGCAACACACGGGTGATTGATGTGGTGCGTTGCCTTGAAGAATTTGGTCTGACAGTGGATGTACATGATCCCCACGCGGACCCTGATGAGGCACGGGCTGAATACGGCGTGGATCTTGTCGCGGACCCGGAGGCGGGGAGCTATGATGGCATGGTCCTGGCGGTTGCCCATCAGGAGTTTCGCGACATGGGCGCCGCGCAGATCCGGGCCTTGGGTCGGGCTGATGCGCTGCTCTATGATCTGAAGTATGTGCTGACACCGGATCAGTCAGACCTGCGGCTCTGACCGGCCGATCAGGCTCTGAATCGGACTATTTTGGAACCATCGGCAGCTTGCCCCCGCGCCAGTAGGCGCCGGTGTCTTCGCGCAAGGCCTCATAGGCGCGGATCCTGTCCTGGGCATCTTGTCCTCCGGCATCAACCAGATGTGTCAGCAGACAATCCAGAACCGCCATCGCGCCGCCATAGCCACCAAAGGGATGCAACGTGTTGTCCGCGACCAGCAACAGGTGGTCTGGCTGTAGTCCCGGCGCGATAACTTCGCTGTCAGAGATCAGGATCAGTGTCGCGCCCTTGCGGCGCGCCAGCCGCAAGGCTTGCAGCGTTTCGGAGGAATAGGGGGCAAAGGTCATGGCAATCAGGCAATCCTCAGCGCCAATCTCCATCAGCTCGTCAACCGCAGTGCCCATGTGACGGGGCACCAGATCCAGACTGGGCAGGGCCATGCGCCCGACGTAGTGGAAATAATAGGCCAGCGCGTAGCTGGCGCGGGTCGCGGTGACATAGCAGCGCCGCGCGGAGGTGAGGGCGGTGACAATGGCGGCGGTGCGTTCCGGGGTCATCAGTCGCAGGGAGCGGGCCACGATGTTCACCTCATTGCGGGCGATGCGACCGTGGCGGGCCGTGTCGGGTGCCTGTTCCAGCCGATCCAGCCAGCCGAGGCCCAGACCGCCCTCGCGTTCGGTGGTCAGTGCGGCACGAAAGGGCGCGCGCAGGGCTTCAAAACTCTCGAAGCCCAGATGCACGGCCAGTCGGACCAGAGAATTGGCACTGACGCCGGCCTTGGTCGCGGAGACACGGATCGGATCGAGTCCGAAGTCGCCAGGCGTGTCGATGATATATTTCGCCGCCGCCGAGAGGGCCGGAGGCAGGTTCTCGATCTGGGTTTTCAGCTGATCGAGGAGGCGATGGGTCTGTCGGGGATCAAGATGCGGGTCCATACCGGCAGTTCAGACCATTTGTGTGATGGAGCGCAAGGTGGAACATATGTTTTGATGTTTTCCCCCGCCCGGGGACCGTTGGATGGTCAGGCGGGGGCAGATGCGTTGGTATATCAGGCGGATGCCGCTTTCAGGTCTGACGCGTTGCTTTGCGTGATCGATCCATCCTCTGCCACGGTGATCAGCTCACCATGGGCCAGCTGGTCGAGCCCCTTGCAAGCCACCAGCATCAGAATGTCCTTCTCCCGCGCGACGATGGCCATATGGCTGAGCCAGCCACCAACCTCGCTGAGGACTGCGCCTGAACGTTGCACATAAGGCAGCCAAGCGGGGTTGATCATGCGGCAGGCGAGGATATCGCTCTCCTGAAATCCGTCAAAGACATCAGGGCCAATGGCGGTTTCGTCCTCGACCCAGAACACGCGGCCCTCAACGCGGCCACTGCCTGCGACGCAGGTGCCGCCGAGGCTGCCGTCACCGGATCCCGCCTGCGCTCCTAGGGACAGCAGTTCACAGTCGCGCAGCGTGAGGTTGACGGAGGTTGGCGCTGAGGGTTTGCGCAGCTCCTCGCGGTGCTTGCGGGCCGTGGCGCGATCTTTCAGGGCCTCTGGCTGGTCCCAGTTGCCGGTCATGATGTCATCCATGGCAAGATAAAACACCAGATCATCCAGGCCGGAGCGGCTGCCAAGTGCCAGCAGCGCCCGGCGCAGCTCTGCCAGAACCCGCAGGGCTTCGTGCTTGGCCTGTTCTTTCAGATCCTGATAGGCAATCGCAAGATCCAGCGTGTCACGCAGATCCTCCGGCAGGTCTGCTGGCGGTGTGACCGTGCCACTGATCGGCTCTACCGAACCGTCGAGCAGCGAGATGAGCAGGCTGGGGGCTTCCTTGTAGCGCGGTGCCGACAGCTCATAGTCGAAGATAGAGCGATGCCCCATCAGGACCTGTGCGCGGCTTTCGGCCATCGGCCCGGTGCAGGACGCCAGCAGGCTGGACGGTGCGTTGGGCAGATCGGCATGCATCAGATGGGCGCGCAGCGCCGGGTCACCTGCAGCGGCGGTGCTGGCCTCGCCCATGGTGAAGCCCGCGATGATATTCACCTTCTCAGCTTCGACATAGATGTCCGTAACAAAGAGGTCGCGCAGGGTCGCAATCGCCTCCAGCTGTTTGGGCAGCGGCAGGGCGGCGTAGTCCACCGCCTGCCAGAATGCCAGTTGATCGCTGAGACGGGGCAGGACCTCCGCGTGGAAGCGGTCGATCATCGGACGGGCCTGTTTGCGCAGCTGCTTGGCCTTGGTTGCCGTTAACTTCAGCGTCATCTGCTCCTTGAGGTCGACATCGACGTAGGTCTTGCCAAAGAGGTTCACCAGATGACCGGCGCGACCTTCGGGCAGGTTGTAGGGCACCGACAGGGCGCGGCAGGCCAGATCAACACTGCCGCCCGGCGACCACAGGCTGCCCATCAACGAGAATGACAAGGGTGTCGGGCGGGGCAGAACCTCGGACATTTCGTCCTGTTCCAGAATTGTCTGGTCCGGATCAGCGTTCCCGTAGTGGTCCAAGAGATCACGCCATTCGGCCAGACGGGCTTGCTCTTGCTCAGTGCCCAAAGAGAGCGTGGTGATGTCGCGGCTTTGCACGATCTGGAATTCACCATTGGCGTAGGCCCATTCCACATCCTGCGGAGCACCAAATGTCTCCTCGATCTGTTGTCCAAGCGCCAGCAGTGGCGCCATGTCCAGCGTCTGGTCCTGATCTTCGGATGCGGGCAGGCCGGTGTAGCGGCCAAAGCGCAGGGAGATCGGGGTGACGCGGCCGGAGACCAAATCCTCGCCGCAGCCTTCGACCCATTCGATCATGCACATGCCTGGGGCCATCGGATCCTGGGTAAACATGACGCCGGCATAGTCGGCCTGAACCATTTCCTGCACCACGATATTGCCCTGATCGGCGCTGTCGCCGTCACCGGCGTAACTGGCGGCGCGGTCTGAGGAGAAACTCTCCACGACGTCGTCCAGTGCTGCGCGCATGGTGTCTGCGGTCACGTCGAGCACGGATTCAAAAACCCCGGCAAAACTCTGATCGGCGCCGTCCTCATTGCTGGCAGATGAGCGCACCGCGACCGGTTTGCCGCCAGCCAGGGCAAAGACCTTGGCCGCAAAGGCGTTTTTCTGGGCGTCGGACATTTCGCGGTAGTCGTGGATAGCGTCAGAGCGCACGATAACGCCGCCGGGTACCGGCAGGCCCGCGTTGCGCAGGATCGACAGGCGCAGGGCCTTGTTGCCGGCGTGTTCCAGCTCCTCGGTGTAGCCCATCGGGATTACGCCGCGCGGCAGTTTGGCGAGGCGGTGCTTGTGGGCGCGCAGGGCAAAGGCTTCACCCAGCTTGCGGTGCAGGCCGGTGACATAGGCGCGCTGCACCAACAGGAGGGTCAGGCTGAAGCAGAGATAGGCGTTTGCGGCCGCTGTCAGGGTGAAGACCATCGCAAAGAGTGCGGGCATGCCCAGCACCATCCAGAGGGTTTTCTGGCGCGGTGTCTTGGCAACGGCCCACAACAGGTAGACGGCGGCGAGTGCGCAGAACAGCACCGGCAGGATGAACAGCGGATCGGCTGCGCCGAGGTCTGCCATCCACAGGAACGGGGTCTGCAGGCTGGCGCTGGCCTCTTGCGCCGCCGAGACCCCCAGCATCATCACCGGCAGGAACAACAGCGCGGTGAGATTTCTCATCGGTGTCAGGCCCTTGTCAGCATAGAAGGCCTGCACTGCACGGGCCTTGCGCACCGGGTCATCGGCCAGTCGCTCTTTCAGCGCCTTCATCTCATCTGCGGTGTCATTGGTGGTGATCTGGTCACGCTCGGATTTCAGCGCGACCGGCAGGATCATGATCCGGGTGATCAGCGACAGCGCCAGCAGGCCCAGCAGGATATGGCTGCGTTCATGCACCCACAGCAGCGCGGCTGCCAGCGCCGAGATCGCCTTGTCCCAAAGGCCGCTCTGCTGGTCGGCAAGCCAGGCCTGAACATGCGGTTTGGGGGCCGGTGCGATAAAATATTCCCATGGCAACGTGTACCGTCCCCGGAAATCGAAGCCCTTCTGCGCCAGTTCCAGACCCAGAACCTGACTCATGAAACAGCTGCGGCGATCATAGCAGGCGGCCAGCGTTGGTTTGCTGGGATCCAGTTCACTGATGCGCTGCATCAGATCGGCGGTGGTCATCTTGCGGATCGGAATGTTGACGGCCCCCGGCAGATGGCCTGCATCAAAATCCCCGGGATAGCGGGTATCGACGATTTGCAGGTCTTCAGTGTTCATCAGGTCGGTGAAATCAGCGGTGCTGAGGAGCACATCACGGCCGGGGTATTCCGGGATCGCGCGCAGGTCGGAGAGGGTTTTCACGTCCTTGTCGGAGAAATCCCGTCCCTCAACGATCCATTTTTCGATACCACCCGCGATGAAACTGCAATCAATGCCCATCGCAGCCAGTTTGGCGCAGGTCTCGGAACTGCGGTTGCCATTGTGACAGAACAACACGACCTTCTGGCCCGGCTGAACTGGGCGCGATTGCAGGAAGTCAGGGAATCGGATGTGGGTCGCGCCGGGCAGGGTGCCCATGGCGTTCTCACCGGTTTCACGGATGTCGTAGAACAATGTCTGACCATCGTCGAGCGCGGCAGCGGCATCAGCGGTGGACATCGCCAACGGATGATCGGACTGGCGCGAGAAGCTGGTTTCCTTGAGTGCCGCATCCTTGATCTTGGTGCCGTCGAATTGCGCTGGCCGCACCAGGGTGGCCTGCAGACGGGCCTGTTCAGCGGCGCGCTGGGTCGTGAACTGCCAGTAGTTCAGCATCGCCAGTGCCAGTGCTGCCAGCACCAGACCGGTGATCAGTTTGATCGGATATCGCTTCGCTTCGGCCTTGCCCTTTGGTTGCAAGCCGAGCTTGGCTGCGACCACCGCGCCAAGACCGGATACCATTGCGACCCCCACTGCAAGCACCTGCGAGAGGGAGGAAACCGACCCGATCACCAGTTCCGGCGAGGGAATGGCCCAAGCCGCTGCGGGAGCCAGCGCCGACGAGAAAAGAACCGCCAGCGACAGGCGAGAAACGGGTGTGTGGAAGCGAATGCATTTTGGTATCACGGGATATCCTGCCGGGCTTGTGCCCGATCTTCAAATTTGTGACGAATTTTACAAAAGAGCGCTGAAATCGTTACTGAAACGTTAATATTCAGACTGCGCCGAGAGCGAGCCATAAAATTATTTATACTATTTCAGGGTCACTTAACCAAATTTTCTCACTATTCAGGGTAAACAAATGCGTGGATTCACCGAACCGGCCGTGTCCGGGTTCAGACTGGAGAAGATGATGCCAATCGCCTGGAAATATCACTGTGGACCTACGGGTGTGATGCGCCTTTGGTCGATGATCTGTGTCTGCCTTCTGGTGCTGATGGCGCCGATGGCGGCCCGCGCTGATATCACGCTGACGTTTGGCACATATGCTGCGGATAAACCCACCGTGACGGTAAAAAAATATCGCCCGTTTTTGACGTTTCTTTCCAATCGTCTGGGAGAGGCTTTGGGTGAAAAAGTCGTCATTCGGATGACAGTTGCCAAGGAATATCAAGAGGGTATCGATCAACTTGCCAGCGGGGAGGTTGATTTCGCGCGCTTTGGACCCGCCTCTTACGTTCACGTGATGAAACAGAACCCGGGCATCCAGATTGTCGCCATGGAATCGAAGAAGGGGCGTAAGCGGTTCAAAGGCGTCATCGTGGTTCACCGCGACAGTGCGATCACCGAATTGTCGGATCTTGCGGGTCTTAGCTTTGCCTTCGGCGATGAGCTGTCGACGATTGGTCGCTATCTCGCGCAGAGCCACCTGTTGGAGGCCGGAATCGACAGTGGTGATCTGCATACCTATGACTACCTCGGGCGTCATGATCTGGTGGGGGAGGCTGTTGGCGCCGGTAAATTCACTGCAGGTGCGCTGAAGGAAAGTACCTACAAAAAACTGATCGCCAAGGGTGTCCCGATTCGGGTTCTGGCAAGTTTTGACAATGTCACCAAACCCTGGCTGGCATCCTCGGACCTGCCGGAAAATGTGCTGCTGGCGATGCGTGAGATCATGCTGTCCTCAGAAAATGAAGAGATCGTGCGGCGGGTGTCCAAAAACGGCTTTCTTCAGGGCTCTGATTCCGACTACGACCTGATCCGCGACGCGATGGAGCAAAGCCAGGCATTTTAGTGCCTTCACCGGGGACCCTTATGAAACGCACGGGCATACTCTTTCAAATCGTCGTGTCTTTGTCGCTGGCGGCTCTGCTGGTTGCGGCGGCAATTGGCGATGTCGCGCGCCGGTATGAGACCAGAAATCTTCAGGCGCAATTGAAAGAACAGGCTGAGCTGACCATCTCGCTGCTGAGCGGGCTGATGCTTGAATCGATCATCGTTGAGGATGTGCCGGTGCTGGAAACCGGTCTGATAGAGGCGATTGCACGCAATCCCAAGCTGCTGCAGATCCAGATCCAGAACAGCGCGGGCACTCCGATTGCCGAAGCGGGCGAGATTGATCAGGTCGGGCCTGACGATTTTGTCATGTATGATCGTCCGATCACGCTGGATGGGTTTGATTTCGGCCGTATGGTTGTCCATTGGTCGACCCGTGAAGGTCAGGCCATGGTGCAGCACAAGGTCAGTCAGACCATCATGTGGACCGTGGTTGCAGTGGCGATTTTGTCGCTGCTGGTGCTTATCCTGGTGAGTGTGCTGGCGTTGCGCCCGTTGCAGATCATCCATCAGAGGATGTCGGATGCCATTGCCGGTCTGTCAGGGTTGCAGGCCCGTCTGCCGTGGTTTGCCTCGCGCGAATTCCGGGCGCTCAATTTCTCTGTCGGGGTGCTCGAAGATACGTTCTCCGAACGGGATGAACGCGAATACGCATTGGAAGAGGCCCGCAAGGCCGCCGATATCGCCAATCGGGCGAAGTCGGAATTCCTTGCAAATATGTCTCATGAGATCCGCACGCCGATGAATGGCGTTATAGGCATGGCTGAGCTGATCCTTGAAACCGATCTGGATGAAGATCAGACAATGTACGCCGAGACGATCTCAAAATCGGGATCGGCGCTGCTGACCATCATCAATGATATCCTGAACTTCTCCAAGATCGAAGCCGGAAAGATGGAACTGGAGCGGGCGCCCTTCAATCTGCAGACTGCAATTGAGGACGTGGTGACTCTGCTCTCGCCGAAGGCCGCAGAAAAGAATGTCGAGGTGACCCTGCGCTATGATCCCAGTTTGCCGGAATGTTACGAAGGTGATGTCGGGCGTATCCGCCAGATTCTGACCAATGTTGCAGGCAACGCGGTCAAATTTACCGGCAAGGGGTATGTCTATATTGAGGTGTCCGGAGAGACTGACGATGATCGGACGGCTCTGCGCATCTCGGTGACCGATACCGGCGCCGGCATACCCGAAGACCGCTTGGATCGTATTTTCAACGCGTTTGAGCAGGCCGATGGTGCCGCCACCCGTAACTACGAAGGGACCGGTTTGGGCCTTGCGATCTCGACCCGGTTGCTGGAATTGATGGGGGGGCGGATCTCCGTGCAGTCGGAACTTGGCAAGGGGTCTGTGTTCACCATTGACCTGCCGCTTCGTATCCGGCCAAGCCAGCCGAAACGGGCGCAGGATGTTCGTGATTTCAAGGGACTCAGAGCCTTGGTGGTTGATGATCTTGAGCTCAACCGGATCATTCTGACTGAACGGTTGGCAACCTGGGGCGTGCAAAGCGTCGCTGCAGGATCGGCCCATCAGGCGCTGGAGTTGCTGCTGGATTCACGCCACGATGGCACTCACTATGATGTTATTTTGCAGGATTTCCAGATGCCGGGCATGGACGGCAAGGAGTTGGCGGAGCGCATTCGGGACATTCCGGAATACCGTGATTTGCCCATCGTGATCTTATCCTCTGTCGAAAACACAATTGACCGGGAGGCCCGCGAACATCTGGGGCGCTGTGAGGTTGCCTTGAAACCCTTGCGGGCTGCGCAGCTTCAGTCGGTGATGAGCCGCGTATTGGAGACGGCAACCGAGGAGGCGCCGCAGGCCGTTCCCCCGCAGGGCGTGGAGACATCCGTCGCGCCGGAGGTAAAACTTCTTCTGGCTGAGGACAACAGGACCAATCAGCTGGTGGTCTCGCGCATGCTTAAGGCTGCGCCGATAGAGGTATTGATCGCGGCCAACGGGGAAGAGGCGGTGACGATGTTTCAGGAACATCATCCGGATATCGTATTGATGGATATGATGATGCCGGTAAAGGATGGGATCGACGCTACCGCTGAGATACGTCAACTGGAAAAAGACAACGGTCTGGGCCGCTGCCCTGTGGTGGCATTGACGGCAAACGCGCTGCAGTCACATCGTGAGGAGTGTCTTGCGGCTGGCATGGATGACTTCCTGAGCAAGCCGATCAACAAGAAGGCGCTGCTTGGTGCGGTCGGCAAATGGGTCGATTGTGGACCTTTGCTGAAAACAGGAACCTGACGCGCCTAGGCTGGCGAAGAGATCACGAAGATCGCCTGCGTGTTGTATTCTTCCGGGCGCGATCAGAGATCGCCTTTGGTGGCTTTGATATCTTTACCAGCCATCGGAATGTGATTTTGCTATGTGCCGGTCTTGGGTCAGGTCTTGCTCAGCAGCTGCTTAAGGCTCGACAGGGCGAAAAGACAGGCTGCAAGACAGACAATTGTTGGACCGGTCGGCGTGTCGAACATGAAGGCCAGCTGCAAACCTCCCAGCGCTGAGATCGCGCCGGTGACCGCTGCGATGATGGTCATGCGCTCCGGTGTTGCGGCAAACGGCCGTGCGGTTGCGGCTGGGATGATCAGCAGGGCGGCAATCAGCAACACTCCGACGACCTTGATCGCAACAGCCACTACAACCGCCAGCGCCAAGGTGAGGACCAGCTGTTCACGTCGGGGATCAATCCCCGCCGCATGTGCAAGGTCAGGATTCAGTGTCGCGGTCAGGAGCGCCGACCATCGCCACCAGAGTAGACCTACAACCAAGAGAGCGCCGCCCCAGATCACCATGAGATCGTTGGCGTTTACCGCGAGGATATCGCCAAAGAGATAGGCCATCAGGTCAAGTCGCACGCCTTGAAGAAAGGACACTGCCACGAGGCCGAAGGCGAGAGAGGAATGCGCCAGCACGCCCAGAAGCGTGTCGACTGCGTAGCCTCTGCCGCTGAGTGTTGAGACGACCGTCGCCATGATCAGCGCCATCGCGAGGACACCGACAAAAATTGACGTATCGAAACTGAGGGCCAGTGCGATCCCCAGGATTGACGCATGTGCAGTTGCGTCGCCGAAATAGGCCATCCGCCGCCAGACCACGAAACACCCGAGGGGGGCCGCGGCAATCGCGACGCCGACGCCCGCAAGCGCAGCGCGGATCAGAAAGCTGTCCAAAATCATCATCAGTGGGGTCCGGTCATTTCGGCACTTACGTTTTGCGGGTCATGCGCGTGGTCGTGACCGCAGCGGTGATCGTGCGAATGGTTGTGCTCGTGTCGATAGAGAGCCAGAGCCCCCTGCGTCCCATTTCCGAAAAGGGCACGATATTCTGGGGCTGAGGCCACATGTTCGGGGGCGCCTTCGCAACAAATGTGACCGTTGAGGCAAATCACGCGGTCGGAGGCGGCCATAACAACATGCAACTCATGACTGACCATTAAGATGGCACAGCCGAGGTCGCGGCGCAGTTGTTCGATTTGCTGATAGAAAGCGGCAGACCCGGGCTGATCCAGCCCCTGTGTGGCCTCATCCAGAATCAGCAGCTGAGGATTGCAGAGCAGCGCGCGGGCCAGCAGAACACGCTGGAACTGGCCCCCTGATAATCTGGTCATCTGGCGGTTCATCAACTGTCCGGCTCCGGCTTGCTCCAGCGCATTTTGCGCAGCGGCATCAGATACCGAATGCGGCAGGCTCAGAAACCGGCGGACGTTGAGCGGGAGAGTCGGGTCAATATGCAGCTTTTGCGGAACATAGCCGATGCGCAGCCCCTGCGCCCGGGACACGGTACCAAGCGTTGGCCGCAATGCGCCAATAATCGTCCGCAGAAAGGTTGATTTCCCCGAGCCATTGGGGCCAACGATGGTAACGATTTCTCCGCGGTCAATTGCAAAATTGACATTGTGTAGCACGGGGTTGGCGTTGTGCCTTACGCTGACACCGGTAAGTTTGACCAGGCTCATGGCGTGTCGTCCACCTGACATTTGGGGCAGAGGCCTTCTGCCTCCATCACTGTGCGTTCAATCAGGAACCCCGCTTCGCGCGCGGCGGCCCCAAGGCGACCGTTGGATGTTTGGGACGGTGCCTCCGCAACCGCATTGCAGGTGCGGCAGATCATGAAGACCGGGGCGTGATCATCACCGGGGTGGCTACAGGCCACAAAGGCGTTCAGCCGTTCAATCTTATGAGCGAAGCCGTTTTTCACCAGAAAATCCAGCGCCCGATAGGCAATCGGGGGCTGCGATCCCAGGCCTTCGCCGCGCAGAATGTCCAGCAGATCATAAGCGCCCATGGCGCGATGGGCCTGCAACAGGATTTCCAGAACCCGGCGCCGCACAGGCGTGAATTGTAGGCCGTTCGCACGACAATGTGCATCAGCAACGGCGATCCCATCGCTGATACAGTGACTGTGGTCGTGCGCGTGAAATCCGATGGGGTCCATCTGAGGCTCCGTTGGGCGATCTCTTTCGGGGTTGATATGTTATGTTATGACGTTTATCAACCGCCGTAATGTTATACAATTACATGAGGCCATCATGGGACATATCCGCTTTTTAGCAACTGCCGCAACAGTCTGGACCGTAGCGACGGCTGCCTTCGCCGAGGTGCCAGCAGTTGCTGCCGACATTACCCCGGTCCATGGCCTCGTATCGCGTGTGATGCAGGGGGTTGGCATGCCTGACCTGGTGGTGCCGCCCGGCGCGTCACCGCACAGCCATTCGATGCGCCCTTCGGAAGCGCGGGCTCTGGATCAGGCGGATCTTGTTTTTTGGGTTGGCCCGAGACTGACACCGTGGCTGGAAGGTCCTATTGCGACGCTTGCGTCCGATGCGAAGGTGATTGCGCTGCTTGATGCCGAGGCGACACAGCAACTGATGGTCCGAGAGACCGTTCAGTTCGGGCAGGGGCATGACGACGATCATGGCGGCGGCCACGATGACGGGCATGATGAGGAACACGGTGATGATCATCACGACGGGCATGATGAAGAGCATCATGACGCCCATCACGATGATGAGCACGCAAGCGGTCATGATGCGGATCACGGCACCGAAACGGCGCATGCAGATGAGCATGGGCACAGTCACGAGGCCGGCAGTCTTGATCCCCACGCGTGGCTGATGGCGGAAAATGGCAGCGCCTGGCTGCAGGTCATTGCGGAGGCCTTGGCGGCTATCGATCCAGAGAATGCCCCGCTCTACATGCGCAACGCGGCGGAGGGGCAGGCCGAGATTGCAACAGCGGCTGCCGAAATTGCAACCAAACTGGACGCTGTGGCGGGCAAACCGTTTGTCGTTTTCCACGATGCGTATCAGTATTTTGAAACCGGGTTCGGGATCCAGGCTGCGGGGGCTATTTCGCTGAGTGATGCATCGGATCCCAGCCCGGCCCGGATCGCAGAGATCCGCGCAACCGTTCAGGAGATGAAGGTGCGTTGTGTCCTGTCCGAGCCGCAGTTCAACTCCGGTCTCGTTGCAACGGTTTTGGATGGGACCGATGCGGGCACAGCGATTGTCGATCCGCTCGGCGTCAAGCTGGAGCCGGGGCCACAGTTCTATCCGCAGTTGCTGGCCTCAGTCGGCGACGCGATCGCGGGCTGCTATTGATCGGTGGGGGTCGGCGTCTGGCCGACCCGTCCCGCCAGTAGATGAACCAGCGTGGCGCCGGTCTCATAGTAGGTGCCACGCACGCCGGCAAAGGGCAACCTGTGGTCGTCGCTTACTGGAATGGGCAGTAGCGATCTGTCTCCATGCATCAGGGCCTCGGCCATGCGTCGGCCGAAAACCGTACCGGGGCCGATACCGCGTCCTGAGTATCCAAAACAGGCAAATCCCTGACCCAAATCAATAATTTTTGGGATGTGCTCGGTTGTCATCGCGATCTTGCCGGCCCACTCTGCCTCAAACGGGTGATCTGCGAGGGCAGGGAACATGACTGCCAGCTTTCGCCGGAGCCAGTTTGTATGAACGCTGCGCGCCGGGTGGGACAAGTCACCCATGCCCCCGATGATCAACCGCCCGGCCCGGTCGCGTCGCCAGGACGACATGATCAGGCCTGTGTCCCAGCAGCCTTCTGCCTGCGGCAGGATCCGCCCCGCGAGACCGGCTGGAAGCGGCGCGGTTGCGGCCTGAAAATAGCTGACCGGGATGGTGGCCGGGGCGGTATATCCCGTGATGGGCAGCGGGTAGGCGTTTGTTGCCATGATCAGGTGACGGGCGCGGACTGTGCCTCCGGGTGTGCTGACCCGCCAGCCATCTGTTTCGCGTGTAAGACCGACAACGGGTGAGCTTGCATGCAGCCTAGCGCCTTGCGAAGCCGCGGCGCGGGCCAGTCCGATGGCGTAGGCCAGCGGCTGAATGGTTCCGGCGCGAGGGTCGAACAGGGCGCCATAGACGGCATCGCTGCCAACGCGCGCGATGGCATCGCCGCGAGACAGGAGCGTGACCGGGGCGCCTATGGCCGTCAGCTGTTGGTGCCGCTTTCGCAGATCTTTCAGTCCCGAGCGCGCATGGGCGCAATGCAGCGTGCCAGTCTGTATCGGTTCGCAGTCGATCTGATGGGTCTTGATCAGTTCAAAAACCGCCGCGGGCGCGGCCGCAAGGAGGGTGGACAGCCGGGTGCCGTTGACCTCTCCGAGGACGGAGTTGATCTTCTTGGGGGGCAACCACAGCCCGGCATTAACCAATCCGACATTCCGCCCGGACCCGCCCGCACCAAAGGTCTCCGCCTCCAGCAAGCGAACATCAGCCCCCAACTCTGCCGCGCGCAAAGCCGCCGAACATCCGGTGTACCCACCGCCGACAACAACCAAATCTGCCGAGACATCATCGTGCAAGGCAGCAGCATCGAGGTTCTCTCGACAGGTTGCCTGCCAGAGGCTGCGGTTTCGGTCAGGCGTCATGTCCACCATCCTCTGTGCAGGGAGCATATCGTCTCAAAATCTGGTGTTGCCGCATATGCCCCTCCGTAATTTGCTGGTTCGCATCAAGGCAGGTGGTGCTGCGATCCGTCTGATGATTGATTTTGGCATATCGCAGGGACGCGCGGTTGCCGAGAAAAATCAGCAGTTTGGTGGTGGTTTCCAGCGGGATACGGGATGGGCGGCTTAGCCTGTGCGGGTTCCGCCCACATCTTCTGGCGCGATCGATACGGATTTCACAATCGCATGGCATTCGGTGCCGATGGCCAGATCCAGCGCGACGGCAGATCGCCGGGTGACACGTGCCAGCAAGGCTCCTGCTGAGGTCTGCAAAGAGATCATGATACCTGGCCCGTCGCCGCTACGCAGCGCGGTGACGCGGCCCGGCAGAATGTTCAATGCAGACAGGCCGACGGGTCGCTGGCGTGACAGGATCACCTCATGGGCGGAGATGCGGACACGCACGGCATGGCCCGGCGGATGGGGCACGCGAGGAAGGAACAGGGCAAGACCACCGGCATTCAACTCGCTCAGCCCATCTGCGTGGTGCTGCTGTACTGTAGCTTGCAGAATAGCGCCCGCAGCACGCACGCCAGTCGGCATGATGGTCGGGTCGGCCAGCACCAGATCGGCGGGGCCGCTGCGGATACAGCGCCCGTCTTGCAGGACAACCACAGTGGTTGCCAGCCGGGCGACCTCGGCAACTGAATGCGTGACATAGAGAATGGGGAGCGTGATTTCGTCGCGCAGCCGTTCCAGATAGGGAAGAATTTCGGCCTTCCGGGTCTCGTCCAGGGCGGCCAGCGGTTCGTCCGCCAGGATCATATCCGGTGCCGACAACAGGGCGCGGCCAATTGCGACACGCTGTTTTTCACCACCCGAGAGATTGGCTGGATGGCGGTTCAGCAATGCCCCCAATCCGAGCATCTCGACCACGGTGTCAAATGTCGTCACCTCGCGATTTCGGGTCTTAAATCTCTGGCCATACAAAAGGTTTTTCGAAACACTCATATGGGGAAAAAGCCGTGCATCCTGAAAGATGTAGCCAATGCGACGACGGTGCGGGGGGGTATCTATCCCGGCTTCTGTATCCAGAACAACGCGGCTCCCGTGGCAGATTTTGCCTGTCTGTGGCTGCAACAGACCTGCCACAGCGTTCACGACAGTGGTTTTCCCGGCCCCGGAACGGCCGAACAAAACGGTCACCCCCGCAGGGGCAGAAAAATCGACATCCAAGGCCAGCTGCCCCAGCTGATGCGTCAGCCTGACGTCTAACATGTCGCCCCCCGGACCCGGTCCGCAACACGGCGTGCCAGCCATTCCGACGCCAGCAGCGCGGCCATGGCAAGGGCAACGGAGATAATCACCAGTCGAAATGCCGCTGTTTCACCACCGGGCACCTGCAGAAAGGCGTAGATTGCCGAAGGCAGCGTCCGCGTCTGGCCCGGAATGTTGGAGACAAAGGTGATGGTTGCGCCGAACTCACCCATTGCCTTGGCGAAGCCAAGGACGGCTCCGGCCAGAACACCGGGGAGGATCAGAGGCAGGGTGATGGTCACGAACACCCAGATCCGCGAGGCACCCAGTGTCGCGGCAGCCTGTTCCAGCTTGGGGTCTACCGCCTCCAGCGAAAGACGTATGGCGCGCACCATCAATGGAAAACCCATGATCGCAGCAGCGAGGGCCGCGCCGGTCCAGCGAAAGGCAAAGACGATGCCGACCGCGCTCAGAGCACTACCAATCGGACTGGGGCCGCTGAAGAGGATCAACAGAATGTAGCCGGTGACCACGGGTGGCAGAATCAATGGCAGATGAACCACTCCGTTTAGCAGTGCTTTGCCCCGAAACTGCCCACGCGCCAGCGCCAGCGCCACCAACAGCGCCAGCGGCAGCGACAGAAGGGTTGCCCAGAACGATACCTTCAGGGACAGGGCCACCGCCTGCCATTCTTCGGGGCCAAGCCACTGCATTCTGAGGGGTCACTCCACTAGCACGGTGAAACCTTGCCCGACAAAGATCTCTTTCGCAATCGGACTGCTGAGAAAGTTCAGGAAATCAATGGCCTTCTGCCCGTCATGGGTCGCGGCGGCGGGGTAGGTTATTGGTGTGTGGCTGTCTTGCGGGAACCGATCAACAACGGTAACAGCGGGGGTGCCGATCACATCGGACCCGTAGACCACACCCAGACCAGCGGCGCCGCGGGCGACCAGCGCAAGCGCAGCGCGTACATTGTCGGTTTGTGCAACATGTGGCTGCAATTGATCCCACAGACCCAGATGTTGCAACGCAGACTTGCCATAAATCCCGGCCGGGACGGCCTCCACCAGGGCCATTGCCAGCGGGCGATCCTGTACCTGGGTCAGCAGCGCGGATGTATTTTGCAGAGAGAGGGAGGGCACAGCTGGTGGTGCTACGGTTGGTGTGATCAGGACGAGGGAATTGCCGAGGAGATCAATGCGTGTCTCGGCTGCAATCAGGTTTCGCGACTGCGCCCAATCCATCCAGGCGGCGTTGGCAGAGATGAAAACATCGGCTGGTGCGCCATATTGCAGCTGCCGGGCCAGCAGGGAAGATCCGGCCAGAGACAGATCAACGGTTGTGCCATTCTTGGCTTCATAGGCCTCAGCGATCTGCTCCAGCGCGGTCTTGAGGCTTGCCGCACCAAAAACAGTAAGGCGGTCGCTGAACGCGGATCCTGGCCAAAGCAAGGCCAGAACCATCGCGAGGCGTGCGAGACGTCGGCTGCTCCGCGGTTCTGGACCTATGAGGCGATCCGGCTGGTGTTGGCTCTGCACGTTACGTCCTGTCGTCACAAGTAATCGGGATGATAACGGCTCATGTGAACAGGCTGCAAGGTGCAACTCGGCGGTTCTGCCCTGACGCCTGCATCGCAAAAAGGGCCCGACGGTGTCGGACCCTTGCAAAAATTCTGACGTCATATCTGCGCCCGGGTTTCAGACAGAGTTCCCGTTGCTAGCGCGCCTAGAACAGCGTGACCGCACCAACATCTGCTGCGGGTTTGGCCGCCGGAGTCGGCCGTGCAGCAACACGCTCCTGCTCGCCCAGACGCCTGTCATCTTTGACCTGCGTTTGCTGCGCAGCCCCCGAAACCGCATGGAAACGCACCCGCCTTGCCGAAGTGCCACCAACGCTGGATGACACCACCGCGATGCTTTCGTCCCGCAGGAACCGCTGGACGAAGTCGGCATTTGAGGCGCCGATGTCGGAGAGATTTGCCGACATTTTGGCCCCGCCGAAAACCTTGGCTTTCAGATTTTCGCGGCGCGCCCCTTTTTTCATGATCCCGTTGATCAGCAGTTCCATCGCATGGATACCGTAGCGCGCATTCACACTATCGCTGGCGGTTGAGGAGGCCAGAAGAAAGTGGTTCATACCGCCGACACCAACTTGGTCATCGTAGATGCACGCGGCAATGCAGGAGCCGAGCACGGTGGAGAACACCACGGTCGGGGATGTCGATACGCGATACTCGCCTTGTAGAACGGTCACCGTGGTAGAGTTAGCAAATACGCTCAAGGTGATTTCCTTCCCAGTTATATGTCAGGTCTTGCAAGCCTGAATCAGTGTTCCGGCCATTCGCGCAAGCGAGACCTGTTGCTGTGCGGCGCCCATTTCCCAAGCAACGCGTGGCATCCCGTAGACGACACTGCTTTTCTCGTCCTGCGCAAAGGTCTTTGCCCCGGCCTTGCGAAGCTCCAGCAGCCCTTGCGCCCCATCTTGCCCCATACCGGTTAAGATTGTGGCAACAACGCTTTTTGCGATGGGCACGGCAGACATAAAAAGTGCATCGACCGACGGCATATGACCTGAGATTGGGGGACCTTCCTTAAACCGCGTACGATACGGCTTTCGGGGGGTCATACCCATGTGGCGTGGCTGGCCGGCCGCGACGTAGACATGGCCAGGCGACAGCGTCATATTGTCGTCGGCAGTCAATACCTTAGCTGGGCAAATGCGATCCAGAAGAGAAACCAACCCGCGGCCAAAATTCTTGCCAGTGTGTTGAACGATCAGGGTTGGCGGACAGTTCAGCGGAAATCCGACCAGCACACTACGCAGGGCTTCCACACCGCCGGTGGAGGAGCCGATCAAGATAATCTTGTCACTGCCGGGGCCTGCTGTGCCGCCAGCGGTTTGTTTTTGCAAAGGCGAGGCCTGATCCCGGCGCGGCGCCTTGACCATCATGTCGAAATAGCGCGCAAAATCGCGGGGGTTGTCGGATTTCGTCAGCTCGAAGATGCCAGCCCCGACGTCCAGCAATGGCGAGGAGTTGCGCGCTGGCGTTGACCCCTGGTTGTCCATTACAGACACCCACCTGATATCAAGCGCTGAGAAAAGAGCCAGCATCATTTCGAACTCGGGCAGTTTGGTGAACCCATCCTCGACGAAGGCAAAAGTGGGCTGACCCGCCTCCGCCTGATTGTAGGCCATCATCAGATTGTTGGCCAAAAGCACCTGAAGGCCAGGGTAGGTGGCCTCCATATGTTGTTGTAGGGTCTGCGCAAAACGCCGGTCCGTGGTGATGATCAATAGGCTCTGTGACAATGCTCATTCCGCTTGTTGCGTTCGGACAAAGGCCGAAGTGTTTCAGATGTACGGGCCCCCAACCCTGGCTTGGGGTTGGGGGCGTTTGGCGGGATCAGAAATCCTGCCAGATGTCCTTGGCGGCATTGCCGCTGGTGCTGGCTGCTGCGGGGGCTGGCTGTGGTGTGACAGCCTCAAGGTCCCAATCATCGCCATGGGCACTGGGGGCGGCCGGTGTGGCCTCCTGCGTGGCAACCGCCCTCCGGGTTGGCGCTGTGGACACTGCGGGTTTACGGGCCGGGGCCTGCCCGCCGCCTGCTGCGACACGGAAATGGGCGACCAGCTCCGCCAGCTTGCTGGCATCAGCGTTCAACATGTGACCGGCGGCGGTGGCCTCTTCAACCATGGCGGCATTCTGCTGGGTGACCTGATCCAGCTGGGTCACGCCGGTGTTGATCTCATGCAGGCCAGTGGACTGTTCGCTGGCCCCGGTCGCAATGCCGGACACCAGTTGCGAGATATGACTGACCCGTTCGACAATGCCCTGAAGCGCATCACCAGTTTTTCCAACCAGATCCACGCCACGCTCCACCTGTTTGGTGCTGTCGCCGATCAGTGTCTTGATCTCCATCGCGGCATCCGAGGAGCGCTGCGCCAGCGCCCGCACCTCACTGGCGACCACGGCAAAGCCCTTGCCCGCCTCGCCAGCGCGTGCGGCTTCCACCCCGGCGTTGAGCGCCAGAAGGTTGGTCTGAAAGGCAATGTCATCAATCACACTGATGATCTGAGAGATATGGGTCGAGGATTGTTCGATCTCGGTCATGGCAGAGACCGCGCTCTGGACCACTTCGCCGCTGGTTTCGGCCTCCTGTTTGGCCTCCTGCATGATGCTTTCGACGCTGCGCGCCCCTTCGGCGGCGGATTTCACGCTTGCCGTCATCTCATCCAGAGCGGCGGCGGTCTCCTCCAGCGTGGCGGCCTGGCTTTCGGTGCGGTTCGACAGATCGTCAGACGCCTGGCTGATTTCATTTGCCCCACTGCGGATGCTCTCGGCTGTGTCAATCACCTGAGTGACCGTGGAGCTGAGTGTTTCAGAGGTGCGGTTGAAATTCTCGCGCAGTTTTTCATGATGCGAAGGGAACGGATCGGAAATGGGCTGGGAGAAATCTCCGGAGGCAAGACGCACCAGGCCTGAGCTCAGCTGTTCGACGACAACCTCTTGTTGTTGTTGCAGTTCTGAACGATCAAGTTCAGCGGAGCGTGCCTGTTTAAGATCATCTTGCAGGCTGATCAGTTGCTTGCCGATATCACCAATTTCATCATTGCGGCCCGCTTCAGGAATATCTGAGTCCAGATTTCCGGATGCGACCTCCTCGATGCGGTTGCAAATACGGTTGATTGGCTGGGTAATTGAGCGTGCAAAGAGCCAGCCAACAAGCGACATAACCGCTGCACACACCAAAGAAATCAGCAGCAGAATATTGCGTTCTCGTACAACCGGCGCAAACAGCTCCGCGCGGTCCTGTTCTGCAACAATTGCCCAATTGACCTGCGGCATGTCGACAGGTTCGGAATAGGCGACAACCGGAGTGCCGTGTGAAGCCACCGTATCGGCGTAAAAGCCGCTTTCACCAGCGAGAGCTGCCGAAATCTGTTCTGTTTCCGGCAGCTGTTCCAACACCTGGTGCACGTCATCATGACGCGAGTTGGTGCGCACCTTCAAATCCTGACCAACGATGAACACGTCCAGTGTCTCATTCATGTCGGTCACCGGATTGACGATTTTGGTCAGCATGTCCACAGGCACTTGCAGGGCGATGACCCCCTGCAAATCGCCAGCAGCGTCAAAAACCGGGCTTGCGACAAATGCAGCGGCGGCGCCGTTGCTCGGAGCGTAAGATTCGAGGTCGGCAAAGACGACGTCACCCGCGGACATGTCGATGGCTGACCTGAACGCCTTGCCAAGCCCTGATTCGGCATAGGCACCATTGACCAGGTTCGAGGCGTAGTCAGCCTCCTTGGTGACCGAATAGACCACATCACCCGCGGCGTTGATCAGGAAAACGTCGTAATATCCCTTGTTCTGAAGAACGGCCGTCAGTGAAGGGTGAAAGCGGGCGTGGTGCATATGATAGGGAGAATCCCCAATGCCCCGGTTCAACAGGTGTTTTTCACCGACCGCGTTGGGGTTTGCGTCGATATAGGCGTTTCGCAGTGTTTTCTGCGGATCACCCTCGATCCCTTCCCAGGTCATGGTGAACCATTCAAGCGCGGTCGCCGTTGACGGGATCGCCGCCAGGGTTGATGCGTCAGCACGAATTCCCTCAACAAGCGCTTTCAGCGCCATACTGCGGTCCTCGGTCATGGCATGAAATTGTTCCTCAGCATGTGCAATTGCATTTCGCTGAAATGCGAGCGAGCTGATCGTCACAAAGATCGCGGTTACCAGCACGCTGAACCCTACGATGAAGAGGGGCAGCTTATACGCAAGACGCAGGTTGGGAATAATTTTCATCGGATACTCCATTCACAGGCACAAGAAGCGGGTGATAGCCCTCTCCTTTTCCCTTTGATGCCCGCTAGGAGTTAATTTCGACCTTACGTGAGGTTGGTTTTTCACGGCAATTTCTCGGTAAAACGCCATAACGGAACACCAGTGTGAGTCCGTATAAATATATCACCGCGCGTGAGTGCTGTTGTTTTGGCAAAGCGGGGCGGTCCAGAAAAGTGACCGTCAGCCCGCAGGTAAAATTTAGCGAAATTCCGGCTGGTTTTTACTGCTAATTCCATGCCGATTCAGGGCTCCCGGCGGCGGGTCCGGCAATCAAATATTAAGGCCCGCCGTCTACTCCTACCGTATCGACTTGAAACCTGTCGCCGAATACGGGGGTGCGAATCGCTGACCATGACGACGGAAACGCAAAAACACATCTTGGACCTGCCCAATGCCTTCTCGGATCTGGATCCGCTGATTGCATTCTTGCGCGGGGCGCGCACTCAGGCAGTGGAGATTGATTGCAGCAATGTGGCGGTCATACCGTCACGCTGCCTGCAGCTTCTGCTGAGTGCAGAACAACAATGGCGGTCAGAGGGGCTGGGTTTCTCAGTCGCCAAGATCACTGAAGGGTGCCGGAAATCGCTCACTCTTTTGGGGCTCGAGCCCAACCGATTTGAAGACGAGGAAACAGCATGAAGACGAAAGTTCTGGCAATCGACGATTCCCGCACCATCCGGAATCTCCTGGCCGCCGCTCTTGAAGAGGCCGGTTTTGAATACCATTGCGCCGTTGACGGCCGCGAGGGTGTGGACATGTATGCGGATGTGGCTCCGGATGTGGTGATCACCGACATCAATATGCCGAATCTGGACGGCTTTGGTGTTATCGAAGAGCTGCGCGGTGATGGCATCAACTCGAAAGTGCCGATTTTGGTGCTGACCACCGAGAGTGCGCCCGAGTTGAAGGCCCGCGCCCGTGGTGCTGGCGCTACAGGATGGATCACCAAACCGTTTGACGACGCCTCTCTGATTTTCGCGCTGAAGCGCGTTACTGGAGCCGCGGCCTAAGATGGCGGGGTCGATACAGGACACATTCTTTGAGGAGTGCGAAGAACTCCTCGAAGCAATGGATGAGGGTTTGACCGCTATCGAAGGAGGCGATCACGACCCTGAGGTGGTCAATGCTGTCTTCCGGGCGGTTCACTCGATCAAAGGGGGCGCAGGTGCTTTCGGCTTGGACGAGCTGGTCGCGTTTGCCCATAAATTTGAAACCGTCTTTGACGAGGTGCGTGCCAACCGGCTGCAACTTGACACCAAGCTTATTCAGCTGTTGCTGCGTTGTAGCGATCACCTGTCTGATCTTGTGGCGACCTCCCGCGATGGTGGCAGCGTTGATGAGGCACATAACGATGTGCTGGTCTCTGCTCTTGAGGAGTATATCGACGAGGAAGAAGAAGAGGTCGTATTCCAGCCGATGGGTTTGGGCGGTGCCTTTGAAATGGCGCCGATCGAAGTGGAACAGGAGCGGGTCTATACCATTCGTTTCCACCCATTGAAGGACATGTACGGCACCGGTAACGAACCTTACTTCCTGTTCCAGACACTGGCCGATCTTGGCACGCTTGAGGTGACACTGGACGAGAGTGAGCTACCCGGTTTTGATGCACTGGATACTGACGAAAGCTATCTGATCTGGGCGCTGACGCTCACCACGACAGAGCCGAAGTCGGCAATTGAGTCGGTTTTCGAGTTCGTGGAAGGACTGTGTGAGTTGTCCATCGACTCCGATATGGATGAAGAGGACGATGCCAATGCGCTGGCTGCGCTGGAGGCTGCATTTGGTGCCGCTCCAGAGGAAGGTGGTGATCAGGTGACTGCCCCTTTTGAACCGCCGGTCTCAGCTCCAGAGCCGGAGGCCGTGGAAGCCCCGGTGGCCGCCAAAGCGGCGGCGCCAAAAGCTGAGGCCGCGAAATCCGAGCAGCGTGGGCCAAACCCGACGCTGCGGGTCGATCTGGAACGGGTCGACCGGTTGATCAACGCCGTTGGCGAATTGATCATCAACCATTCGATGCTGGCACAGCAGATTGCCAACCTCGATGTCGCAGACCTGCGGGATGTGGAAACTGAACTGGAGGGCTTTAAAAATCTGGCCCGTGATATCCAGGAAGGTGTCATGTCCATCCGCGCACAACCCGTTAAACCGCTGTTTCAGCGGATGGCGCGGATCGTGCGGGAAGCCTCCTCAGCGACAGGCAAAACTGCCAAGCTGATCACCGAGGGTGAGGGTACCGAAGTTGATAAGACCGTCATTGAACGACTGTCTGATCCGTTGACCCACATCCTGCGCAACGCAGTCGATCATGGTATCGAAAAGCCCGAGGACCGCGAAGCGGCGGGCAAGACCAAGAGCGGTGAAATCCGGCTATCGGCGTCTCATCGCTCCGGCAGTGTCTGTATCGAGATCAAGGATGATGGTGCCGGTGTTAATCGGCCGCGTGTGAAACAGATTGCCATCGACAAGGGCCTCATTCCCGAGAATGCGGACCTTAGCGATAGCGAGATCGACAACTTGTTGTTCCTGCCGGGTTTTTCCACGGCAAAGGAGATCTCAAATCTGTCCGGGCGCGGTGTCGGAATGGATGTGGTGAAGAACGCAGTCACAGCCTTGGGGGGGCGGATCAATATTGCCTCCACGCCGGGTAAGGGCTCAGTCTTCACCATTATCCTACCACTGACGCTTGCTGTGATGGACGGGATGGTTGTGTCCGTAGCGGATCAGACCATGGTTGTCCCGATCACTTCGATTGTCGAGACGATGCGCGGCAGCGATGATATGGTCAACAACCTGGGCGCCGATGGCACGCTACTGTCGATCAGGGGGAATTTTGTTCCTGTCTGCGACGTCGGCGGCGCGCTTGGACTGTCCAAGGCTGATCAGGATCAGCCACCTGGGGTCTATCTTCTGGTCGAGACAGAAACCGGTCAGCGCAGTGCTTTGGCTGTGGATGACATCCATGACCAACGTCAGGTCGTCATCAAGAGCCTTGATGGCGTATGTGGAAACATTCCTGGCGTCGCGGCCGCAACCATTCTTGGTGACGGCAAGATTGCCATGATCCTTGACCCCGAAAGTATTCTTGCGGCTTCGCCTTCTGCAGCCGCTTTCGACACAGAGCGGAGAATAAGCAATGCAATCGCAAGCTGAAGCCAAATATGACGACTCGGAAATCAAACACGCCCAGCACAGCGAATTTGTCAGTTTCACCGTTGCTGGCCAGGCGTTCTGTTTGAAAATCACCCAGATCCGTGAAATCCGGCGCTGGTCTCCGGTAACGATCCTGCCTCATGCACCTGCGGATGTGCTGGGGGTCATGAACCTGCGCGGCGCGGTGATCCCGATCTATGACCTGTCAGCACGTTTCGGACTGCAGCAGACAGAGGCGAGCGAGCGAAACGTCGTGATCGTCGTCTCTGTGCATGGCAAGCCCGTTGGCCTGCTGGCCGAGTCTGTCTCCGAGATCATTTCGATCAATCCTGATGACATTCAGGACACTCCACCGGTCGATAGCCGCAACACGATGGATTACATCCAAGGGATTATCTCGCACGATGAAACGATGGTGCGGATCATCAATCTGGATGCTGTCATCACTGTACCGGAACAGGTGATCTCGTGACTATTGCTAATCCCATCGATACTCGTGCGGATGGTTTTACCCTGTCGGATCAGGATTTTGAAGCCATCGCCGATTTTGCGCACAAGCACTTTGGGCTGGCTATGTCGAGCAGCAAGAAGCCGCTGGTTTCTTCACGCTTGGCGCGGCGGTTGCGCAAGCTGAATTACACCGATTTCAAATCCTATCTGAAGGAATTGAACGGTCCCAATGCGGATGCGGAACGCAGCGAACTGCTGTCTCTGCTGACCACAAACGTGACGCAGTTCTTTCGAGAACCGCATCATTTCGACACGTTGCGCGATGATGTCCTGCCGCCGTTACTGGAGAAAGCGCGTCGCGGAGATCGGGTGCGCATCTGGTCTGCAGGATGTTCTAACGGGCAGGAGCCTTATACCATCGCGATGGTGTTGAAAGAGCTCTGTCCGGATGTTGAGAAGCTGGACGTGAAAATCCTTGGCACGGATATCGATCCGGTGGTTGTCCGCAAGGCATCCTCCGCCCGGTATTCCGCTGATGAACTGTCGCAAATCCCGCAGAAATATAGCGGGTATTACAAGATCGAAGGCCAGGATGGGGCAATCCGCGACGACCTGCGCGCATTGCTGACATTTGGGGTACTCAATCTGATTGAACCTTTCCCGTTCAAGGGCAAGTTCGATGCGATTTTTTGCCGGAACGTCGCAATCTATTTCGACACTCCGACGCAACAGAAAGTTTGGCATGCGTTCCAACGCAGTCTGAACCCCGGCGGCTATCTGTTTATCGGCCATTCGGAACGCATGTCGGGGCCTGCGGCATCGGCGCTGCAGACCGTCGGCATCACCACTTACCTGAACTCTCCTGCCGGTGGGAACACCTGAGCAGTCCGGCACAATAAGAGAAAATGAGGAACTAAAAATGAGCTTGAAAGACTCTCTGCGCGTGATGGTCGTTGATGATATGTCCACCAGTCGAGGCATCCTGACACAATGTCTGGATGAGCTTGGCGTCAGCAACTATATGGTTGAAAATAACGGGCAATCGGCATTTCAGAAGCTCGTCGCCAATCCGGTGCACCTGGTGCTGTCTGACTATAACATGCCAGGCATGGATGGGCTGGGCCTTCTGAAGGCCCTGCGTGAACATCGTGTGACGCAACGCGTGGGCTTCATCCTGGTAACAGGCAAGCCAACTCCCGAAATCGTTGAGGTTGGCCGCCGTCTTGCAATGAACAACATCATTCGCAAACCTTTCACCGTTGCCACGATGAAGCAAGCTATTGAACAAGTGGTTGGCCGCCTATGAACATGCAATCGACACCACCGCCGAAAGGCCACACGATCAGTGACCTTTGCGATGTGTCGCGCGCTGAGATGAAGCGGCTGCAGGAACAAGTGCAGGTGCTTGAGGATACTGTGTTGACGATCTTCGAACGCGGGACACCTCCCACACGAGAAGAACGACAGTCTCTGCAGGACTTTGATCTGGTTGTGCAGACCCTGGCTGCAATGGTGAAGTTCTATGACGAACTCAGAAAACTTGCGGCGGATACCGGCGGTATCAACTTGGAAGACAGCAGCGCGGTGGTAACATTACATAAGCTGCGTGACCGGCTACGCGACCCTGCAAGCGCAGCTCAGGAGTAAGAAAACCTGCACCGCCATCCCGGCGGTGCAGCCCTGTTCCGGATATTGGTTTTCTGCGCAGTTTGCCTGGCGCTAAGATGTGAATGCCAACCAAGTTTTCAATCGGCTGAAGTAACCGCAATTTGCGACCGAGGCCGAAGTAGAACCCGTCACCTGCTTCCTACCGGTCGAAGTTCTGGACGCTGAACGTGCTTCGGTCTCGCTGGATGCCGAGGCGCAGACTGAGGTGAAGCTTGTCAACGGCCATCGCCTGAAGGTGCACGGCGGGATTGAGCCCGATGCAGTCGCCGCATTGACCCTGAACCTTTCGGAGTGATCCCGATTCCGCCAAACACAAAGGTCTGGCTGGCGGTTGAGGTCGCGGACATGTGTAAGGGGTTTGGCGAGGAAAGTTCTGGCTGAAAATCCGTTCTGCGGGTACCTGCATGTTTTTCTCGAACGGCGCGGAGATCCGCTGAAGGGATAGCCATGGGGCTTGCTTGTTCTCTAAGCGGCTGGAACGGGGCCGGTTCATCTGACTCTCTGCGAAAGACGGCAAGATCAGCCTAGCGCCGGATCAGCTGTCGATGTTGCCTGAAGGGGCCGATTGGTGGCTATCGCAAAGAACCTAGAAACCGTTGATATTCAGGAATTGTCTCGCGTTTCCAGCGCGGTAGGAAACTCCTTCCGCAATAGCTGGGGTGTTTTCCAGCCCATGCTGGATGGGCACCGAACGTTGCTTTCCGATCCCTGCGAGCTGGGCGTTACGGCGCAGACGCTGAAAAATGCCGCCAGCTTGCGGGGCATAGCCAGCACCGGTTCGGATCAAAGTCAGAACAACTAGATAAGCTTCAACTCCGTCTGGACCTATGTCCGTATGAACGCCACTGGATTGGAAAAGCTGCTGCCGTTACCGACGTGCTCTTCTGAAATGTCTTCTCTTTGAGGTTAGCCTGTTCTCCGGCTGAGGAGGCAGACGATGGAAAAAAGCCATTTCAGCGAAAAGCAGATCATAGGTTTTCTGGACGTGTCACGCTCTAGTGACGCTCCGGGTTCTCATTTATGCGGCCTGAGCCTCGAAGGCCGAGGGGCTTTTCCAGCCCAAGGCTGAGTGCCTGGACGAACATCTGTTCGCGCGCTTGCGCGATGGCCAAAACCTGACCCGCGCCCCGTGCGACGACTACAATCACCAGCGCCCGCATTCGAGCTTCGACGGGTTCACCCCGCGGGAATATAACCACGGTCAGGAGAGGGCCAAACCCTGAACAGAGATCACTTAAAAACGCGAACTCTGAGGGAAAACGTCATCGTCAGTTTTGGCCATCTATTAACTGGGTCGAGAAAACGCAGTCTACCAGACATAAACCTCCATCTCATTGGCGGAGATGGAATAGCCGGTTTGACCAAGTTTGGTCGACTGCAATTGCGTTCGCATGGTCCCTGTTACCCAAACTGGATCCCAGAGCATATCGCCCGGCCACGGCGTCTGGGTGCTCACCATAACCAGTTGGTTTGCAGGCGGTGGCGGGGTGTGGATACAGGCACCGACGTAGGGAACCAACATGAAATCGGTCACTCCGTCGGAGCTGATTTCAAAGGGAATAATGAAGCCAGGCATCTTGATGAACGCACCGTTTAGCGCTTCGTTCAGTTTTGTGGCATTGGCGTCATAAACTGGAGACCATGTGTCATTTTCCAGGTCCAAATCGCCCTCACCAGTAATTTCCGAGTAGGGAACCCCCGGGGGGATCAAATCCTCCCACATGATTTCGCGGGGCGTCGCACCAAAAGCCATATGCGGCGCGGCGACGGATCCAGCCAACCCCATCATGACTGTTCTGCGGTTCAACATATGCATTCACCTCATTCAGTCAGAGCATCACGTTTTTACGACCATACCATCAGCGACAGACATTCTGTAGGCTCGCATGGCGGGTATGAGGCTCACAATCACGCCAGCGCAGATCACAGCCAAAAGGACCCAGAACTCACGCAGCGTTGGTGTATCAATCGGTATCCATAAGCCGAAAGTGCTGTCCAGGATAGGTTGGGCCACGAACAAGCCGATATATAACAACACCAGCCCAAGCAGCGCGCCAACGGTGGCCATCATCATTGCTTCCAGCACCAGCAAGCTGAGAATGGTCCGGGGCCGGGCGCCCATTGCACGGAAGATTGCCATTTCGCGGCGCCGTTCGTTGAGGCTGGAGAAAATTGTCGCCATCATTCCAATCAAAGCGGTGACCACCACCATCGCGGACACTGTGAGTAAAGCGGTTTCCGCGATGCCGACAATGCTCCACAGTTCCTGCAGCGCAACGCCTGGCAAAATCGCCAGCAGGGGCTCTTCGCGATATTCATTGATGGCGCGTTGCAACGCGAAGGTTTGCAATGGGCTTTCAACGCCGATGAGAGCTGCGGTTATCGCCTTGGGCGTCAGCTCCATCTCGCGGATGACGTCTACTGGCGTTGATTGGCCGGGAATTTGCGCGCCACTTTGCCAATCCACATGAATTGCCTCGATTGCCTTCATACTCACGATGACTGTGCGATCGACTGGCGTGCCGGTTTTCTCCAGTATGCCGGACACGCGGAAAGGTTGGTCCTTGTGCTTGGCAAAGGACGCAAGCCCGTGCGCTACAATAATAGGGTCCCCAACATGATAGCCCAACGTGCCAGCAACATCGGCACCAATCACGGTATCAAAGAGATCCTCCATCGGGGCGCCATCCGCCATCTTCAGGGGCCGGCCCTGGCGGTATTTATAGTGATCGAAGAATGCTGTGGTTGTTCCCATGACGCGAAACTGATGATGGCTGTCGCCCAGTGAAATCGGCACTATCCAGTCAACATCGGGTCGTTTTGCGATGTCTTGGTAGCTCTCCCAAGTGACGTTGTTGGTCGCATTGCCAATGCGAAAAACAGAGTAGAGCAGCAACTGTACAGACCCAGACCGGGCGCCGACAATTAGATCTGTGCCGGAAATCGTATCGGCAAAGCTCGCTTTGGCGCCGGTCCGTATTTTCTCAACACCAAGAAACAGAGCGACGGACAATGCTATGGCAAGGACCGTCATGCCGACGGTCAACGCCCTTGCGAAGAGGGAAGCAATTGCGAGGCGCAGTATCATGTCATCGCCCTTTTCACTTGAGCGATATCTTCTATATGGATCACGCGGTCAAAACATGCGCTGAGCCGTGAGTCATGGCTGACCATCAGCAGCGAGGAGCCGTGCGATGCTGTCTGAGTAAAAAGTAAGTCTAAGAAAGCGTTCTGAACGCCGCTATCAAGTGCTGAGGTAGGCTCATCGGCGATGATCAACGGGGGGGTGCCAATCAACGCTCGGGCCACTGCAACACGTTGCTGTTGACCCACGCTTAGGGTCCGGGCCTTGGCGCTGATAACACCCTCTGGCAAATTGAGTGCCGAACATAATCGCGATGCTTCCGCGATTGCGTCACTCACACGCTGCCGCCGTGACGGCGCAAAACGGAGCGGGAGCAGAATATTGTCGATCACCGATCCAAATGGCAACAGGTTAAACTGTTGAAAGATAACCCCAATATGATCTGCTCTGAACGTATCACGCGCGCCATTGTTTAAGGCGGAGATAGTTTTACCTGCGATGGAGATCTCTCCGCGGTCCGGCAGGACTGTACCGCAGATCAACGACAAAAGAGTGGATTTTCCTGAGCCGCTTTCGCCGAGTAACAGCACGGTCTCGCCTGCTGCCACAGTAAGATGCGGGACCGTCAGCGAGAACCCGTCACGGCCCGGCCAGCGATAGGCCAGGTCGTTGATTTCGAGGGTTGCATTAAGCACTTGCAGTCAGGGCTCCAGATTTAAGACCGGCGCGTTGCGGTCAACCTGATAGGCGCGCGCACCAGTTGATTTGATCACTTGTACATCAACACGCTGCGCCTGCGGGAAGGCGCTGAAATAGGCAAATTTCATTTCACTCAATGCCTCAGGGTTTTCACAGTCTAGCAGGTAGTTTGCATAAAACTCGGAGTGGGCAGGATGCTCAGCGTGACCGTCATGATGGTCACCATTATGCTCTTCGTGTCCATGTTCCTCATGTTCGGCGCCATCATGTTTTTCATGATCCTCATGCCCATGATCATGCGTGTGCTGTTCATCGGTGTGCGCCTCATGCGCGTGTTCGTCAGCGTGCTCTTCATGTTCCTCCTCGCCTGCAAGCGCTGCATGTGCATCCACTATGCTGCAGAGCGCTGAGTCCGGGACAACGAACAACTGCAACGGTGTATTGAGTGTGGCAATCGCTGCATTAACTGCGGAAATATCTGTCTCACTTTTTGCGGCGTATTCAAACCCGACAATGTCTGCCCCCGGGGCTTTGAACTCCATTGCGACCGTTGTGGTTTCGATCGCAATGTTTAGCGTCCCAACGCCATGTTCATGGGCATCAAGTTCGCGCGTGCCCTCTGCCAATGCAGGCAGAGCGGCGATGATAGCAAACAATGAGAGCGTTCGTTTCATGACCAATATCCAATATGTTAACAGTCGATCAGGCAGCACATGCACCGCACAACCCGTGGATTTCGACGATATGCCGCACGGCGTGAAAGGCGTTCTGGCCGGTCAGGGCCGTGAGTTTCGGTAGCAGCTCGCTACCGTCATGTTCGTCAACGGTGCCGCAGTCGTCACAGATCGCCAAGACGGGCACGCTCTCGGCGTGGCTGCAACGGCAGGGCACGAAGGCATTGATTGATTCAAGACGGTGAGCGCGTCCCTGATCGGTCAGCGCGGAAAGCGTGCGATAGACCGTCGGTGGCGCGATGTTCGGTTCAGTCGTCTGAAGTTGCTCAAGAATTTGATACGCGGTCATCGGTTTGTCACATGCTTTCAGCACGGTCAGTACATCCAGTTGCCGAGCAGCAGCGCGTTTTCTCATATCAGGGCTCCTTCTCTGCAAGGTTTATTATTTTATAATATAACAAATTGCAAGATGTGAATCCTTTGGTCGGCTCTTCATCGGTTTGCTGAGAGCAAGCGTAGGTTTCTACACTGGGGATGTGATACCAAGAGAAATCTGCCGCTCAGTAGGATTTGTAACCTTGCCTCTTAGGTTTTGGATTCAATGCGCGGGACCGTAAAGAAGAAGTCGCCTGCGGGATCCTGTTGGGTGAGTTCATCAGGGATCACATCCGGACCGCTTAGAAATACATTGGTGCAAAAATGCGCATGCATTCGGGAAAGCCTGCGTAGCCTGTCTCCTGTAATTTCCTGGTATAGCGTTCTCATATCGTTGCGCTTTTTGAGCTCGTCAATCTGCTGACGATGCCGCTGACAGGTATAATCATGTGCAGCAGCTATGTCCGGGTCATCCAACAGCCGCGCCATTTCCGCCTCCAGTTCGGGGATCAGGCGTTGAATGGAGCGCTCTTCCTCAGAATTGTTATTCATTCGAAACCAGTAGGGTAGGCCTTGATCTCGTTCTGTGTGGTTCACGCGGCCACGGTCCCGTTTGACCAGAAAACTCTCAGCACTGCGCACGGCATAGTGATTGAGTTGCACCAGATCGTATCCATAGGTTTCAATGGTCGAGCGCCAGCCGCTGCGGAACATCTTCTGCGGCATAGCGTGCCCGGATCCGTTCACCCAATGAATATCCCTCCAGAGGTGTGGTCGCAGCCCCTTGGGCCGGTGTACGCCCAGCTTTTTGAAGACGCCATCATTTCGGAACAGTGTTTTGAAGCCCCATGCCTGGTGAGGTCTGCGCGTGATTTCGTAGGCGCATCGTGTGAATTCTCGCGTGACCAGCTCACCTGAGAACTCCGACACGCCATTGTTGCCGAACAGGCGCCACGTCATGGCGACCATATTGGCGCCTTGCGTCGCCGCATACAGATCGCTGAGGTGTCCGTTGCCGCATTTGATGTTGATGAACTCATCAACATCCATACAGACGATCCAATCAGCGTTTTGAATAAGGGGTTCCTGTTGAGCCGCCTGAAGTGCTGCGTGCTGTGGTGTTGTGTCGGTGCCGCGGAAGGGGTTGTCTCGATGCTGGACAATCTCCTTGTCCTGCAAAACCTTCAGGAGCGCATCGGTGCCATCCGTGCAGTCGTTTGTGTAGATGAGAAAATCATCAACCCCGATGACCCGGTGGTAGGCCAGCCATTCCAGAATGAAAGGCCCCTCGTTTTTCATGGCCGTGACCACGGATGTCCGCGTTCCTGCGCTTGGGTGTGGTAGGCGCTTCTTTTCAGGCATACGCACCGGGTTCCCGCCAAGGTGTTTCTGGGACAGTGCCAGCAATTCCGGCGACTCCAGCAAACTACCCTTGGCAACCAGATGTGATATTTTCTGTGTTGGATGGCGCAGAACCATGCTCCGAAAGAAATTTGACGGTTGGGTCGGTTCGGCTATGGCTCCTATAATCTGGCTTTGGTGCCAGATATGGCTGTCGTTGTAGCCGCCGGGTGCGATGCACCAACGTGGATGGTGGATATTGCTATCAAACGGGGTGCAGATGTGATCAGCGAATGAGGCATCTTGGTTCCGGCGGACGCGCCACGGATAGGTTTGCGTTCCAAGTAAGCGGATATATTTGTCGCTTGCCTGCACCGCACGGTCGAAGATATTCAGCTCCGATTGCCCGGCCAACAGGTCACATAGATCTATGTTTGCGACGGCGCGAGCGTCGCTCAAGAACCGTTCCCTGATGATTTCATAGATCAGAAACTCACCCAGAGGTGCTCTCCATGGGTCTATGGGAGGCGGCTCTGGCCAATCTCTTTTAGGGGCGCCCTGAACGTTCACAGGGTGTGCTTCTGCAGGCAGCCCTTTCTGACCCAGTGGGATTTCAGAATGTATCACGACTACTTGGACTAGCCCTTCGATGGTCTGCGCTAAATTGCGCAACTCTCTGATGAAAAGGCGACTTTCAGTGGGGGGGGCTTGGTCGATAATGACAGCAGCCTGCATTCCATGCTGCGTTACATGATATTGCATCCAACTCGCAGCTGTTTCCGGGCTTTCGCCATTGCGGATCGCAAGCAGCACATCGAGACCGGCAAACAAGCTGGTTTCCGCGGGTTCCGCGGTGAGACTGAATGATTGACCCTGTATCTTAAGCACTACCGGATCAGCAGGGTTTGCTATGGGAGTCTCCAAGATCGCAGCGGCGTTTCCGCTCTGATTTGGTGAAACAGTTGCACCCGGTGTTGAGATGTCCTCAAACCGAGTGCCAGATTTGAAAAACAGTCTGGCCAGAAAACCGGTTTTTTGAGGGAGGACAACGCAGTCCAGTAGGGTGGTTTCTGCGAGGCAATGCGCGCCCAACTGACGCTCCAGAACCTGGTCCGATGCGATCGCGAAGTCTGAATGCGTCATAGAATATCCGTAGCGATTTCTTCTAAGTACCATGGATTCATACATCTGACCTGTCAAAAGTGACGATCAGTGGACGCGGGGAAAGGCAGGACATCCTACTCTGCAATGCTCACTGAGATCTGTTGGCATCTTGCCAAAAGGCTATCGGTACGAACTGGTTGTTCCACCGGTCCAGCGGCGGAAGGCGCGGTGAAAGTTTGCGGACGACGAAAAGCCGAGGTCGTGGGAGATGTCTTCGATAGATTTGTGACCTGCCCGCAGGTCACGAATGGCGATATCGCGGCGTAATGCGTCCTTGATGGACTGAAAGGACGCGGCCTCATCCTCCAGCCGACGCATAAGCGTGCGGGGTGTCACATTCAGCATCGCCGCCGCGTCTCCCAGACGGCAGTCTTCCCAGTTTGACCGATAAAGAAAATCCCGGATCTGCAGGGACAGCCGATGCTCGCGAAAACCGGTGAAGATCCAGTCTCGCGGCGCCCGGTCCAGGAATGCCGCAAGTTCCGCCGGGCTGCGAGGCTGCGGGGGCCCGAGCTGTTGCGGATCAAATGAAATAGCGGAACACAGTTGAGAGAAGCGGACCGGGGCGGGAAAAATTACCCCGTAGTCCTGCGCAAAACCGGGTTGGTCAAATGCAAACTGCACAGCCTGAACCGGCACCTCGTAGCCTGCGAGCCAAGACAGCAATCCATGCACTAATTTGAGCAGGAGCATATGCCCGAACCGGTGAGCCTCCTGCGCGCCACGTGGCACGAGACTTAGAGAAATATATGATTCTTCTGATTTTAATTCAATGTGATAGTCGTCCAATATCAGATTCCAAAATGTCGAAAACCGATAGAGTGCTGCTGGTAGATTTCCTGCTTCGCGCACAGTTGTGAGCAGGTGCTGTAACGCCCGTGGACGGACAGGGCGGCTCCAAAGGCCAGGCATTTCATCGCCTGTTTCAGCGGCTGCAATTTGATAGAGCTCAACGATCTGATCCAATGTAACCCGCTGTGTGGCCCTGTTAGCAGCGGGCTTCGAGTTCGCAAGCTGGGAAAGACCGCTGTGGGTCAGGATCCTGTGTATCTGATCCACGTCACAACTGGCCTGAAGAGCCGACAGCCAGTCTTCAATGAAGGGCAGTGAAACGGTTGCAAGGGTGTCTGGATCATGGTGTGTCATAGAGGCGACAGGATAGGTTGGTTTGTCACTTTCGGAAAGTCGTTTGTCAAATTCTGGAATGGGCAGCCTTCGTGCGATAGCTTAGACAATCGGCAACAGCTAGCACAGTAACGAGGCGCCAATGACCTATGAAGCTCCGATCCGTGACATGATGTTCAATCTGGACCATCTCTCGCAATGGCCGCAGGTCAGCGCCCTTGAGAAATACCGTGAGATTGATCGCACTGATGCCCGGGCTGCGCTGGAAGAATTGGGCCGGTTTTGCACTGATCTGATCGCCCCGCTATCCTCTGTCGGTGACACCACCGGGGCACGGCTTGATGGAGATAAGGTAGTTCTGCCGGAGGCCTTTGCGACTGCCTATGCACAGTTCGTGGACATGGGGTGGCAGAGCCTGGCGCATCCGGTAGATCACGGTGGAATGGGTCTGCCCCGCGTGGTTGGTGCCGCAGCTACCGAAATCCTGAACGCGGCGGATATGAGTTTTGGTCTCTGCCCGCTTCTTACAGATGGTGCCATCGACGCGCTGCAATTGTCGGGAACCGAGGCGCAGAAAGAGCTCTATCTTCGCCCGCTGGTTTCCGGCCGATGGACCGGAACTATGAACCTGACGGAACCGCAGGCCGGCAGCGATCTGGGGCGGGTGCGCTGCAAGGCAGAGCCGCGCGCGGATGGCAGCTACGGCGTCAGCGGCACCAAGATTTTCATCACCTATGGCGCGCATGAGCTGTCGGAGAATATTATCCACCTGGTTCTGGCCCGGACGCCTGGCGCGCCCGACGGCCACCGGGGGCTAAGCTTGTTTCTGGTGCCCAAGTTCCTCGTCGATCAGGATGGCACCCCCGGCGACCGCAACAGCGTTAATTGCGTCAGTATCGAACACAAGCTGGGAGTGCGGGCGAGCCCCACCGCGGTCTTGGAGTATGACAATGCCACCGGCTACCTGATCGGGGAGGAAAACCGCGGTCTAGAATATATGTTCACCATGATGAATGCCGCGCGGTTTGCGGTGGGGGTGCAGGGCGTCGCAGTTTCCGAACGCGCCTATCAGCACGCGCTGTCCTACGCCATGGAGCGGGTACAGGGGCAGGCGATCGGACTTGCTCCTGATAAAACAACGGCGATCATTGGTCACCCCGATGTGCGCCGCATGGTTTTGCGGATGCGGGCGCTGGTCGAAGGGGGCCGCTCTCTGAGTATGGCTGCCGCCGGCTGGCTGGATTTGTCCCAAAACGGTGATGATGACATCCGCGCCGAGACCGCGCCGGTGGCTGAATTTCTGGTTCCCTTGGTCAAGGCGTTCTGTTCGGAGCGGGCGGTTGAGGTGGCATCGCTCGGGGTCCAGATCCACGGCGGTATGGGGTTCATTGAAGAAACCGGTGTGGCACAGTTTTACCGGGATGCGCGCATTCTGCCGATCTATGAAGGCACGACCGCCATTCAGGCCAACGACCTTCTAGGGCGCAAGGTCTTGCGAGACGCCGGTCAAACGGCGCGCCGGTTCTCCGCTATGATTGCAGATACCGAGGCTGCCTTGCAAACAGGAAGCGCTAAACTGCAGGATATCGCGGCACGCCTTGGCGAGGCGAGGGCGGCGTTTGATGCCAGCCTCGCCTGGTTGCTGGAAACCGCCCCCAATGATCCCAGAGCCGCATTTGGTGGCAGCGTCCCATTCCTCAACCTCACCGGGACGCTTGCTGCTGGCTGGCAGCTGGCGCGCGGTGCGCGTGCTGCCGAGGCAGAACTGCAGCGGGGGAATGAGACCGACTTCATGGCACAAAAAATTACCACCGTGCAGATTTTCGCACATCATATTCTGGTCGAATGCGAGAGCGATCGTGCGCGTATCATGACGGGTGCAACCAGCCTTCTTGACGAGGCCAGCCAGGTCTGACCGCTCATAAAATATCCGCCTCCGGGCGCTCCACCTAGTCCGAAAAGGATCCAGCCATGTTGGCAAAAGACAGTTTCAGCTCTTATCAGAACCTTGCAATCGAAGTGCAAGACAATGGCGTCTGCGTCGTAACCCTTGACCGCCCCAGCAAGCGCAACGCCCTGGATACTGCCACGATTGAGGAGCTGGTCCAGTTCTTCAGCAGTGCTCATCGCAAGGGGGTAAAGGCCGTGGTCCTGGCGGGCAAGGGCGACCATTTCTGCGCCGGTCTGGATCTGGTGGAGCACTGGAAAGAAGACCGAACCCCCGATGAATTCATGCATGTGTGCCTGCGCTGGCATGAGGCGTTCAACAAGATGGAATATGGCGGTGTACCAGTGATCGCAGCGCTGCAGGGCGCGGTGGTTGGCGGCGGTCTGGAGCTTGCCAGTGCCGCACATATTCGCGTGATGGATCAAACCACATATTTTGCCCTGCCTGAGGGGCAGCGTGGGATTTTCACTGGTGGTGGTGCAACTATTCGGGTGTCCGATCTGATCGGAAAATCCCGCATGATCGACATGATCCTGATGGGGCGTGTCTATCAGGGGCAGGAGGCGGTTGATCTGGGCTTGGCGCAGTACATCACAGATGGTTCCAGCTTTGATAAGGCGCTTGAGCTTGCCAATCGGGCAGCTGAAAACCTGCCGCTCACCAACTATGCCATCTGCTCCGCAATCAGCCACCTCAACAACATGTCCGGCATGGATGCGGCTTACGCCGAAGCCGTTGTCGCAGGCGTGGTCAACACGCAACCGGCCGCCCGCGCGCGGCTTGAGGCTTTCGCCAATAAAACTGCTGCTCGGGTGCGTCCGAACGACTAGCGCCACATTGGTCCCGTCAAGCCGGAGAGCGGCGGGCGGGACGGCTTCACTAGGTGATGATTGCGGGTGGCTGATGTCGTCTTGACTGGTCTGATCAAATGCAGCAAGGCTTGAGCTATGGCTAAGACCAGAACGGGGGCTGCGTTGCTGTCCCTATCCCTTGATCGCGATGGTGCAGACACGCTTCAGGCGCAGCTTCTTGCCCAGCTGAGACGATTGATTTTGGACAGGATGATATCTCCGGGATCAAAACTTCCCTCCAGTCGCACGCTGGCTGAGGAGCTGTCGGTCTCGCGGGTGACGGTCTCAGCAGTCATCGATCAGTTGATCAGCGAAGGCTATCTGGAGGGGCGCGCCCGCTCCGGTGTCTATGTCGAAGCAGAATTGCCGGATCAATTGCCAGAGGCACAATCCGGTACTGCGGCCTCTATGGAGCAGGGCAGGTCCGGTACCTTTCCCGAAGAAGCGTCCCGGGCCGTGCCCGCGACCTTACGGCCATTTGATGCCTCCGCACCCGAACTGACGCTATTTCCTTACCGGCAGTGGGCGCGTCATCACGATCAGACCTGGAGGAGACCGGACGCTGCCCTGCTGTCGCGTGTCGATTCATTTGGCTGGCCGCCTCTGCGGGAGGCTATTGCGGATCATTTACGTGAATGGCGTGGATTGCCCTGCACGGCAGAACAGATATTCATCACATCAGGTGTCGTCGAAGCCATCAGTCTGATTGCTGCTGCAACGCTGAACGAAGGGGATGTGGTACTGACCGAGGAGCCAGGTTACGCCGTCCTGAACCGGGCTGTGCATCAAAACCGGCTTATACCTGTGCCGTCGCCGGTTGACCAACAGGGGTTTGATATCAAGACGGCGCTTCAGACGGCTCCCCGGGCGAAGGCGGCAATCGTTACCCCATCGCGCCATTATCCGCTTGGCGTCACACTCCCACTGTCCCGTCGGCTTGAGCTCATCGAATGGGCCGTTGGGTGCAACGCCTATGTAATCGAGGACGACTTCGACAGTGAATACCGGTTCCAAGGCAAGCCGCTTCCCGCCATGATGAGCCTCAGCAATCAGGATCGGGTGATTTACGTCGGCAGCTTCTCGAAAGTGATTTTTTCTGCAATGAGGCTCGGGTTTGTGGTTTTCCCAAAGTCGATGCTGCCCAAGGTGAGGTCGGCATTGTCCCAGACAGATCAGCAGGCATCGCTGATGCTGCAGCCGGTCCTGGCGCGGTTCATGCAAAGCGGTGATTTCGCCATACACATCCGGCGCATGCGACGCCTGTATGCGAAACGACAGGCGGCAGTCTTGAAGGCAATCAAGCTGCATGCCGCCGATCTTCTGATTGTCGATCCTGTACCTGCCGGAATGCATCTGGTCGCCATGTTGACGCCAGACCTACAGAACCGCATGAACGATACTGAGGCTGCAGAACGGGCTAAATCCGCCGGAGTTATCGTGCAGCCTTTGTCGTCGTTTTTTGCAGGACCTCCTGTGAACCAAGGGCTTGTCATGGGGTTCGCTGGTTTTTCGGAAGAACGCTTGGAGAAAGGTGTCCAAGATCTAGCGGCTGCGTTGAGAGTGTAACGTCCAGGGCAACTGATCGCGCCTTCATTTAACATAACCTGCATTACAAGTGGCATCGCTCAAAAAAGGGCGCAAGGACACCATCAGTCGGCATGGGCTTGCCAACCGGAGCAATGCGAAGATCTGAATTGTCGATTCTGACATGAATCTTGTCCGAAAGCGCATCGGCAGCCTCACCTGATTTCACGGCAACTGTTCTCGCAAGGAACAGGAGCCGCTATGCGATATTCTGCGTTTGGACTGATCAAGGAAGCCCTGAGCGGGCACAAGGGCTGGCGCCCGCAATGGCGTGATGCGACGCCGCAGGCGGCGTATGACTATGTGATTATTGGCGGTGGCGGGCATGGTCTTGCGACAGCCTATTATCTGGCCAAGGAGTTCGGCGGCGCGCGGATCGCTGTGCTGGAGAAAGGCTGGATCGGCGGCGGCAATGTCGGGCGGAATACCACGATCATCCGCTCCAACTATCTGTTGGATGGGAACGAGCCGTTTTATGAGTTTTCGCTGAAGCTCTGGGAAAATCTGGAGCAGGATCTGAACTACAACGCTATGGTCAGCCAGCGCGGTATTCTGAATCTGATCCATAGCGACGCGCAGCGCGATGCGGCCAGACGCCGTGGGAATGCCATGATCCTCAACGGCTCAGACGCCGAACTTCTGGACACGGATGGCGTTCGCGCAATGTATCCCTTCCTGAACTTTGATGACGCACGTTTTCCGATCAAAGGCGGCCTTTTGCACCGGCGCGGCGGCACGGTACGCCATGATGCGGTGGCCTGGGGCTATGCCCGTGGTGCCGATCTGCGCGGTGTCGATATCATCCAAAATTGCGAAGTTACCGGCCTGCGCATCGAAAGCGGCAAGGTGCTGGGCGTCGAAACCTCCCGTGGCTACATCGGGGCAGGCAAGGTCGGCGTCTCGGTTGCCGGCAACTCAAGCCGCCTGATGTCCCTGGCTGACATGCGCCTGCCAATCGAGAGCCATGTCTTGCAAGCCTTTGTTTCAGAAGGACTGAAGCCCTTTATTCCTGGCGTGATTACCTACGGGGCGGGGCATTTCTATTGCAGCCAGTCAGACAAGGGCGGGCTGGTCTTTGGTGGCGATATCGACATGTACAACTCTTACGCACAGCGCGGAAACCTGCCGGTTGTCGAAGATGTCGTCGAAAGTGGCATGTCATTGATCCCGGCTCTCGGGCGGGCGCGACTGCTGCGCAGCTGGGGCGGGATCATGGACATGTCGATGGATGGCTCTCCCTTCATCGACAAGACTCATATCGAGGGTCTCTATTTCAACGGTGGGTGGTGCTATGGCGGGTTCAAGGCCACGCCGGCAGCCGGCTACTGCTTCGCGCATCTTCTGAAAACCGATCGTCCGCATGAGACTGCGACCGCCTACCGGCTGGATCGCTTCATGTCCGGTCACATGATCGATGAAAAGGGCCAGGGCGCCCAACCGAACCTGCACTGAGGAATTGTCCAGATGATTATCAACCATCCGCTGCTTGGGCCCCGCGACGCGCAGGAGTTCACCTATTTGGGGGACGCTGGCCTGATGAACCGGCCCTATTGGCTGTCAGAAACGGCCCTGCAGCAGTTCCATGACTATCTGTATCTGCGCAAGAACCCGGCGGGGGAACATCGCGAGCTGTGGTTCCACGAACAGGGTGACCGGTCCTGGCTGGTGGTGACCCGGAACACCACGACGCATGAGATCCTGAGGGTGGAACTGGCCCGGGATGTGGCGCTTGCGAATAAAGCGGCTAATACCACGCAGGAGCCGCAGCAATGAGCCGGAGATCCGTGTTGAAAAATCGACTATCGGGCGGCCTTATCGACCACGATGCCCTGCTGTCGTTCCAGTTTGATGGCAAGACCTATGAGGGCCATCAGGGTGATACGTTGGCGTCTGCGCTGCTGGCCAATGGTGTGCAGCTAATGGGGCGCTCCTTCAAATATCACCGCCCACGCGGTGTGCTGACTGCTGGCAGTGAGGAACCCAACGCACTGGTTGAACTGCGTTCCGGCGGGCGTCAGGAACCCAATACCCGCGCCACGGTTGTTGAGCTTTTTGCGGGATTGGAGGCCCGGTCACAAAACCGATGGCCGTCGCTTGACCATGATATGATGGCGATCAATGACCGGTTTTCAAATTTCCTGACAGCCGGCTTTTATTACAAGACCTTCATGTGGCCAAAAGCGTTTTGGGAAAAACTCTACGAGCCGATCATTCGCAAGGCTGCAGGACTTGGCAGCCTGACCGGGGAGGCAGATCCGGATGCCTATGACAAGGGATACCTGCATTGTGATCTGCTGATCATTGGCGCAGGACCGACCGGACTGGCGGCGGCTCTGACCGCAGGCCGGGCTGGCGCACAGGTCATTTTGGCGGAGGAAGACTATCGCCTCGGCGGTCGTTTGCTAAGCGAAACCAAAGCGCTGTCGGAAATGTCTGGCACCGACTGGGTGGCGCAGACACAGGCAGAGCTAGCCGCGCTGCCAAATGTTCGCGTGATGCCACGTACAACCGTGTTTGGAGCCTATGATCACGGCATCTACGGCGCGGTTGAACGCAACGCGGATCACGTGCCGACGCCGACAGCGGGGAAACCGCGCCAGACGCTTTGGCGGATCTACTCAAAACGTGCACTGATTGCGACCGGCGCAATTGAACGTCCGATCGCCTTTGAGAACAATGATCGACCGGGCGTGATGCTGGCGGGGGCTGCACGGGCCTATGCCAACCGTTGGGCGGCGACACCGGGCCAGTCTGTGGTGGTCTTTGCCAATAATGACGATGCCTATCACACCGCTCGCGATCTGATGGCGAAGGGGGTGGAGGTGCCCGCAATCGTCGATGTGCGCAATGACGCGCCAACCCTGTCGGGTACCGAGGTTCTCGCCGGGGCCGAAATCATCGACACCAAGGGGCGTCTCGGCCTGTCGTCGGTCACTGTGCGTCTTGCAAATGGCCAAACCCGCACCATCGCTTGCGATGCACTTGCTATGTCGGGTGGCTGGAACCCCAATCTGGGCCTGACGTGCCATCAACGGGGTCGCCCGGTCTGGAATGACGCGATCCAGTCCTTTGTACCGGGGGATGGGCTGCCGACAGGTCAGCTGGTCGCTGGGGCGGCTATGAGGGAAATGACCACTGCACAAGCTTTGAAGGGGGGCGCAGAGCGCGCCGTTGAGGCGCTTGGTGATCTTGGCATTTCAGCCCGTGCTGCGGATCTGCCGCAGGCCGAAGATGCGCCTGTCTCCCTGACGCCTTTCTGGCATGTCAAAGGTGCCAAACGCGCCTGGCTTGATTTCCAGAACGACGTGACCGTGAAGGATGTTAAGCTGGCCCATCAGGAGAACTTCACCTCGGTGGAGCATCTGAAGCGCTACACGACCCTTGGCATGGCAACTGATCAGGGAAAGACCTCGAACCTTGGCGCCTTGGCGGCTATGGCGGAACTGACGGGCAAATCTATCCCGGACACCGGCACCACCATCTTTCGCCCCCCTTACACGCCCGTTGCGATGGGTGCGCTGGCGGGCCGTGCTGTTGGCAAGGATTTTCATCCGACCCGCCTCACCCCCAGCCATAAATGGGCTGAGGAACAGGGCGCAGTCTTCGTTGAGGTGGGCAACTGGTTGCGGGCGCAGTGGTTCCCGCGCGAGGGTGAGACTCATTGGCGCCAGTCGGTGGACCGCGAGGTCCTTCAGACCCGGAACTCGGTCGGCATCTGTGATGTGACCACATTGGGAAAGATTGATGTGCAGGGCGCGGATGCTGCGACCTTCCTCAACATGGTTTACGCCAATGGATTTGCCAAACTACCTGTGGGCAAGGTCCGGTACGGCCTGATGCTGCGGGAGGACGGCGTTGCCTATGACGACGGCACTGCTGCACGGCTGGCCGAGGATCATTTTGTCGTCACCACCACCACGGCCAATGCCGTTCTGGTCTATCGCAATATGGAATTTGTTCGTCAGTGCCTCTGCCCTGATCTGGACGTGCAACTGATTTCGACAACCGAGGCCTGGGCGCAATACGCCGTCGCCGGTCCCAATGCACGCAAGCTGTTGCAAAAAATCGTCGACCCTGAGTTCGACATCTCCAACGAGGCGTTCCCCTTCATGGGGTGTGGTGAGGTCACGGTCTGTGGTGGATGCCGTGCACGGCTGTTCCGCATCTCTTTCTCGGGTGAGCTGGCCTATGAAATTGCGGTCCCAACCCGCTATGGCGATGCCCTGATGCGAGAGATGATGGAGGCAGGGGAAGAATTCGATGTGACACCCTATGGCACCGAAGCGCTGGGTGTGATGCGGATCGAAAAGGGACATGCCGCAGGCAATGAACTGAACGGCACCACATCCGCGCTGAACCTAGGTCTCGGCCGCATGGTCTCGACCAAAAAGGATTGCATTGGCAATGTGCTGAGCCGCCGCGACGGTATGAACACAGAGAATGCGCTGAACCTCGTCGGGGTGCGCCCCGTGAAGTCCAGCGATGGTGTTCCTGCCGGGGGGCATTTGATGGCGACCGATGGCCCGGTCGATGCAGCGCATGATCAGGGATATGTGACCTCTGCCGCCTATTCACCCATATTGCAAAGCGCAATCGGACTGGCCTTTGTCAAAGGTGGGGCAAATCGAATGGGCGAGCGGCTGCGTCTGGTCAACCCGCTGGAAAACCAAACCGTTCTGGTTGAGATTGTCAGCCCTCATTTCGTAGATCCCGAAGGGGAGAAGCTCCGTGCATAAATTGACCGCCCTCACCCCGCTTGGCAGTGACACCCCCCGGATGGATACGATTGGCGACCTGACGATCTCCGAAGTGACGGACCGGGCGCTTGCCTCAGTGGCGGCTCGCCAAGACCAGGAACCGGCGCTGCGGACGGCTCTTGCAGAAGCCTACAAGATGGAGCTGCCAGATGTTGGCGGATCGTCACAGGCTGGTGTGCTCTCGGTCTTTTGGACCGGGCCGCATCAGTGGATGATCTCAGCGCCCCATGATCAGCATGAGCAGCTGGCCCGCGATTTGAAAGACGTGTCGGGCGCCACCGCATCGGTGGTGGAACAGACCGATGGTTGGTGTCGTTTCGATGTTGCGGGCCCTGCCCTTTGTGATCTGTTTGAACGACTCAGCAACGCACCGGTCCGCGACATGCAACCTGAACGCGTCATTCGTGGTACTCTGGAGCATCTCGGCGTGTTCCTGTGGCGCCTAGAGCAGGATCGCATGGCTGTTCTGGGGCCGCGTTCCTCCGCTGCGTCTTTGCATCACGCGTTGATCACTGCCGCCCGCTCCATCGCTTGAGGCGGGGATCTGGATGTGCTTGCCACGCGGGTTTATCCCGCAGGCAGGGCATCCCCGCTTTTGACACGCAGGGAGTTTTTGGCGCGCCGGTCATTGATCGGCGTGACTCCAAAACTCTCGCGGTAGATCCGCAGGAATGCGCCGGGCGTACTGTAGCCGACCATATATGCGATCTCTGTTACGGACGTGCTGGAATAAAGCACCAGCTGCCGCGCCTGGTTCATTCGCATCATCCGGTAGTATTTCAACGGGCTCTGGCCTGTGGCCTCCTTGAAGCTGCGTTCCAGCGACCGGGCGGAGACCCCGATGGCATCCGCAACATCACTGATCTGGATCGGGTCTTCGATGTGCTCGGCGAAATGCTCGATTGCTTGCGTCACCTTCTTTGGCAGCAGGTCTTTGCTCTTGGCCGTTGAAAATGCCGGGGTTTTCTGAGAGGTCGCTGCGCTGCGCACATAGGGGTGCTGAAACCAGCAGGCAACCTCAGCCATGATATCCCCGCCGAGATGCTCCTCGATCAGCGTGAGCATGTAGTCAAACACCGCTGTCGCTCCGGAGATTGTCACAAATGACCCCTCATCGCAGATCACTGTGCTTTGTCGTTCGATGTCCGGAAACTCCGCCTCAAATGCAGCCTCATAGCACCAATGAACCGAGAGCGGATGCCCCGCCACCAAACCTGTCCGTGCCAGCGGGAAAACCCCACCGCTGAAAGCGCCGAGCCGGGTCTTGCGTCGGGTGATCCGTTGCAAGGCTGCTTTGGCTCGTGCGGGCTGGTCAAACTGCGCATTTGGTCCCGCCGTAAAAAACAGAAAATCATGCTCCGCCAGGTCCGCCAGCACAGTATCCGGACCAAAACTGACCCCAGCTGAGGAGGCGACCGGGTCCGCAGTCTCAGCGACCACCGTCCAGCGAAAGGCCTCCTTCCCCGCGATTTCATTGGCGGCGCGCAAGGGTTCAATGCAGGAGGTCAGACAGGCCATGGGAAAGCCGGGGAAGATCAGAATGCCCAGTGTGAGCGGCGTGTCGGTTCGGGTCATGACAGGCCTCCTTCGGTCAGTTCAGCAGCACAGGTGAGAATGTGTTTTTCCAGCAGTCGCGCGGCTGGTGACAGGGCGGTATCGGTTTTGCGCAGCAGATGGATCTGGCGTGTGGCCTGCGAATCAGCCAGCCGACAGAACACTAGCTCCGGCGCATTTGCAGCCCGCGCGGCCATTTCCGGCAAAATAGTGATGCCAATTTCTGCCCGCACCATGGCCATGATGGAGGTCAGGTTCTGTGCTTTCAACAAAGCCTTATCGTGCAGTATCCGGGATGGTTCGGCATTGATGCCGGCTGACAAACTGTTGGCGATCAGACGCTCATTCTGCAGCATGCCCCAGTCGATTTTTCCTCGTTCCTGCGCCAATGGATGATTGCGGGTGCAGATCACTCCAAAGGCATCCGACAGCAGGTGCTGGCTGTGCAGGCCGGAGCTGTTTTGACCCAGTGTTGCAATCCCGATGTCGATTCGCTCACGGGACAATTCATGTAGGACAGATATGGAATCCATATCGCGAAGCTCGATATCGACATGCTCGAAATCACTGATATGTCTTGAAAAAACCAAAGGCATTACGGTGCCTGCAACAGATGGGACGGTGGCAATCCGCACATGTCCATGTGTGGCCTTGGCATAACCTTCAATCGCTTTGACCATTGTGTCGTATTGCTGCAACTCGCGCTCAGCCTGTTCCAGCACAAAGGCCCCCAGCGCCGTCAGGCGGTTCTTTCGATCGGTCTCAAACAGCGGTTCGCCCAGATGCGTCTCCAATTGTTTCAGCATCATCGACACCGCCGACGGTGTGCGCCCCAGAATGCCTGCTGCATCACTTAGGTTTCCGCTTCGGGCAACTGCGGCAAATCCGCGAAGCAACTCAATTTTCAGCGCCATAGCTAAAGACTTCAAAGTTTCTGAAATGATGTTCAGTTATTTGAGTTTGATTGAAGTGACCTCTCATGTCCATACCCATGGAAACTGAATTCTGTGTGAGGCCTCTGACCATGACTGATATCCAAAAGAACCTGATCGCCGGTGAATGGCTTGCTGGTGAGAGCGAAGTGGAGAACCGTAACCCGTCGGATCTGAGCGATCTGGTCGGTATCTTTGCCCAGGCCAGCGCCGATCAGCTGGAGGCGACACTGGATCAGGCGCAGGTGGCACAGCGCGAATGGGCTGCCTACGGTCTGGAGCGCAAACAGGCGGTGCTGAATGCCATCGGGAATGAAATGATGGCCCGCGCAGAGGAGCTGGGTACACTTCTCAGCCGTGAAGAAGGCAAGCCGCTGGCCGAAGGTAAAGGCGAAGTCTATCGCGCTGGCCAATTCTTCACCTACTACGCTGCCGAATGCCTGCGCCAGATCGGTGAGAATGCGGATTCTGTGCGCCCCGATATTGAGGTCGACGTCCGCCGCGAAGCTGTCGGAACCGTCGCGATTATCAGCCCCTGGAACTTCCCGACTGCAACCGCCTCCTGGAAAATTGCCCCGGCGCTTTGCTATGGCAATGCCGTGGTCTGGAAACCGGCAAATATCACCCCGGCATCGGCTGTTGCGCTGGCGGAGATCATTGAGCGGCAGGACATTCCCAAAGGTCTGTTCTCTCTGGTGATGGGGTCAGGCCGGTCCATTGGTCAGCGTCTGGTCGAAAGCCCCAAGGTGAACGCGATTTCCTTCACCGGTTCGGTGCCGGTCGGCAAGGGAATCGCGTCTGCCGCCATCCAGAACCTGACCAAGGTACAGATGGAAATGGGCTCCAAGAATGCGCTGGCAGTCATGGACGATGCAGATCTGGATTTGGCCGTGACGCTGGCACTTGGTGGTGCCTTTGGCGGCACCGGTCAGAAATGCACGGCCTCCTCGCGACTGGTGGTCCATGCCGGTGTTCATGACGCCTTCGTGGAGAAGCTGGTGGCAGGGGCACAGGCCATGAAGGTGGGTCACGCACTGGAAGCAGGCGTGCAGATGGGGCCAGTGGTCAGCGAACAGCAGCTGACTGAAAACCTCGCCTATGTTGATCTGGGCAAAACCGAAGGCGCCGAACTCGCCTGCGGTGGCCAGCGTCTCGAGATGCCGCATCAGGGGTTCTACATGTCCCCGGGCGTGTTCCTGAACTCAACAAACGACATGCGTATCAACCGCGAAGAAATGTTCGCGCCGCTGACTTCGGTCATTAAGGTTGGCAGCTATGATGAGGCGCTGAGCGTGGTGAATGACACCAACTTTGGCCTGACCTCGGGCATCGTCACCCAATCGCTGGCCCGTGCCACGCATTTCCGCCGCAATGCCCGCACCGGTGTTGTGACTGTCAATCTGCCGACCGCTGGAACCGATTACCATGTGCCCTTCGGTGGTCGTGGCGATAGCTCCTATGGTCCGCGCGAACAGGGCAAAGCAGCAGCGGAGTTCTACACCACAGTTAAGACTGCCTATATCAGCGCAGGCCCGGTTTGATGCGCCCGGCGCTCAGGATTGACGGGCTGCAATACGCCAACTGGTCGGAGAAGATCTTTCGCCAGCTGCGGGAGGGGGGCGTGGATGCAATCCACGTCACCATCTCCTACCATGAGAATTTTCGTGAGACGGTACTGAACTTCGAAAAATGGAACCGTTGGTTTGAACAGTTTCCTGATCTGATCATGAAGGGTCTCTGGGCCTCCGACATCGACAAGGCGCGCGAAACTAAGCGTACCGCTGTGTTTTTCGGCTTCCAGAATCCGTCGCCCATCGAAGACGACATCGGCCTGGTCGAAATCGTGCACACTCTGGGCGCGCGGTTCATGCAGCTGACCTATAACAACCAATCGCTACTGGCGACCGGCTGTTATGAGGCGGAGGACACCGGCATCACCCGTATGGGCAAGCAGGTCATCAAGGAGATGAACCGCGTCGGTCTTGTGGTGGATATGAGCCATTCCGCGGACCGTTCGACTATTGAAGCAGCGGATCTTTCGGAACGCCCGATCGCTATCACCCATGCCAATCCGCATGACTGGTCCCCTGCCCTGCGCAATAAGAAAGATGACGTGATCCGCGCAGTGACCTCCAATGGTGGGATGTTTGGGTTCTCAGTTTACCCGCATCATCTGAAAGACAAGTCCGCCTGCACGCTGCAAAGTTTCTGCGAAATGATCGCGCGGACCGCGGATCGCTATGGTGTGCAACACCTCGGCATTGGAACCGACCTTTGCCAGGATCAGCCCGACAGCATCGTCGAATGGATGCGTGTCGGTCGCTGGACCAAAGAAATCGACTACGGAGAGGGTTCAAAATCCGCGCCAGGATTCCCGCCAATGCCCAGCTGGTTCGAGGACAACCGTGACTTCGGCAATATCGAAGACGGTTTGCGCAGCGTCGGGATGAATGAGGAAGAGGTCGCCGCTGTCATGGGGGGCAACTGGTACCGCTTTTTCGATGAGAATTTCGGTGCGAAGTCAGGGAGCTGACGGACCGGGATACGTTTAACGGCCCAGTACAATGATATCGGGCCGACCAATGGGAGGGACAGATGTCAGAGACATCGATGGAAACAACACCGCAGGAGAGCCGCATTAACAAGCCGCTCTTTCTGCTTTCGGGCGGCTTTATCGCGCTGTTCTGTGTGGCGGCACTGGTCAATCTTGACGGCCTTTCAGCACTGGTCGATTGGGGATTTAACATCGCCGCGACCTATTTTGGACTATATTGGCAGATCCTGCTGCTAGCCACCTTCTTGATTGGGCTGGTCCTTTGCATACTGCCGGGTGGCCGCGCCATTATGGGCGGTTTGGCAACACCTGAGTTCACCACATTCCAGTGGGGCTCCATGATCATGTGCACATTGCTTGCGGGCGGTGGCGTATTCTGGGCCGCAGGCGAGCCGATTGCACATTTCCTCTATTCGCCGCCGCTTTATGGCGCCGAAGGTGGCAGCGAAGCCGCTGTGACACCAGCCATCGCACAGAGCTTCATGCACTGGGGGTTCTTGGCTTGGGCGATCCTCGGCTCGCTCTCGACCGTGATGCTGATGCATTACCACTATGAAAAAGGTCTGCCGCTGGCGCCGCGGACGCTGCTGTATCCTGTGTTCGGCGACAAGGCCATCAATGGTCCGATTGGCGTCATTGCCGATGCGTCTTCCATCATTGCCGTGGTGGCGGGCACCGTGGGTCCGATTGGCTTTCTCGGGCTTCAGGTCAGCTACGGTCTGTCTGACCTCTTTGGGATCCCGGATGTTTTTGCCACGCAGTTCGTGGTGATCGGTGCGCTGGTCGCGCTTTATACCATTTCAGCCATGACCGGGCTGTCCCGTGGCATTCAACTGCTGTCAAAGATCAATGTGATCCTCGCCGCGGTCCTGTTGATTTACGTCCTTCTGGCGGGGCCTACCGGCTTCATCTTCGGGTCGTTCTTCTCAGGCTTCGCAACCTATCTGGGCAACTTCTTCCAGATGGCTCTGTATCGTGGTGATGCGGCCGTCTTCGGCGCCCCTGGTTGGTTGGGTTGGTGGACCGTGTTCTTCTGGGGCTGGTTCATGGGGTATGGTCCGCTGATGGCCATGTTTATCGCGCGGGTGTCCCGCGGGCGGTCCATTCGCTCGATCATCATCATGCTGTCGATCATCGCACCGATTGTGACCAACTTCTGGTTCACCATCATCGGCGGTACCGGCATCGCTATGGAACTGGCCGAGCCGGGCACCGTCTCCGCGGCGTTCGAGGGCTTCAACCTGCCCGCCGCTCTGCTGGCGATTACCAACAACCTGCCGATGGGCTTCCTTGTCTCCATCCTGTTCCTGATCCTGACCACGATCTTTGTGGCCACAACCGGGGATTCGATGAGCTATGTGATTTCCGCTACAATGACCAAGGGCGACACACCCAGCACGGCTGTGCGTGTTTTCTGGGGTATTGCGATGGGTGTGATGGCCGTGATTTTGATCTCTGTCGGCTCCGGCGGCGTATCAAAATTGCAAAGCTTCATCGTGGTCACTGCTGTGCCGGTGTCACTGATCCTGCTGCCGTCGCTCTGGGATGCGCTGCGCATCACCCTGGCAAAGGGCAAAGAGAGCTAAACATCTGCCGGGCGTCACTGGCGCCCGGCACTCATTTCAACCGCCCGACCTGTTCAGATCATACGGGATATGACTAACGACCTGATTGCAAAGGCCAATCCGAATGACCGACATTCTCTGCCGTGAACCGAATACTGTTATGCGTCTGGCGCGCCTCGGTTCGATGCACCAATCTCGCCTGTCTTTCATGCGGGTGCTCACCCGACGTCTGGCACGCGAGGGCTGGCGTTTTGAACAAACTGCCTTTGAGATTGATGAGATGGGCCAAGGCCATGCGGTTTACACCGCGCACGGGCCAGAACGCTCCTATTCGCTGGTGGCCTTTGCCCATGACCTGCCGCCTGAGAAACGTTCTGACCGGGTCATCGCGGAGGCATGGGACGCCACATTCACCCTGTATGACGGGGTGCCGACCGACGCGGATATCGCACGGTTGTCGCAGAATATTCCTGTTCAGGAAGCCGGGCGTGTCTCCGGCTCGGAACTGTCTGTCTCCCGTGCGAACCGCTCTGTACGTTTGTGGGAACATGTGGTCAGCGCGTTGGCCTCAGGCAAGCAGCCTTCTGCCGAACAGATCGACGCGGTGGGTTATCTGATGCGGACCACGGCCGTATATGGGTCGGGAAAACTGGGGGCGGCAGATCGCGAAATGATTGCGGAGCGCCCAGAATTCCGCGCGCCCTTCCAAGTCGAGATGCTGTCGGTCTATCTGACCCGTTGGTTTGTGACCGATCTGGTCCAGCACATGGCCGACTGCCGCGCGAGAGTGAAGGGAACCACTGCCGTGAGACTGGCGCCGGAGTTGGCGCGATCAATGGGAATTGGCAATTCTACCGGCCTTGGAATGGCTCCGTTTCTGCTGAACCATCCCGTATTGTTCAACAATTGGGTGGCCGCGCGTGAAAAGGCCATTCAGGCTGTGCGCAACATTGAAGAAGCCCATCCAGATGATATTGCGCTGTTCCGTTCTCTGGTCGAGCGCAGCAAGATGACAATCGCGGACTGGCAGTCTGAACATCCGATCCAGATCCAGAAACTGAGCGCGCTGCGGTCGGATGCCGATCAGGTGACAAGCTATCTTGAAATCCAGACATTGGCTGGGCCAAAGCCATGGGATGTTCTCTATCGTTGGGCTGAAGAGACGCTATCTCTGGAAGGGCAGGAGTGGATCGCCTCGCTAATGCTGGAACCTTATGGCGGATTGGTCGATGGATTTGCCGAAGATATGTCGGCAGACAATACCGCCACCTTCCGCATTGCTGGCGCGATGACGATTGGAGATTTGCGCAAAATCCTCTGCGACGTCTACGCATGGGCAATCGATACCAACTGGCAGACGCCGGCGAACAAGGCACGTGCCTGGTATGTCTCGGAAGAGAAGCTCGAACCTCGGTTGGGTGAACGCTTCGAGGAGCCGATCGAAGAATATGAGCAGCCGCTGGCACCGGGTCGTGATGCAGCCATGTTGTATCAGGCCCTCGCCCATTGGCCGGACGAGGCTCAGGTCGCCGATTTCCTGCTGCGCCATTCGGAGCATCGCCACGTCCTGCGGAGGGCCCAGATCGTCGGGCGCGCGCCCTATGCGGAAATTCGCGACAACACGATTTCAGATCAGGTGCTCCCCATCGATATGCTGCGCTGCAAGCTGGCTTTTTTCGGGGCAACCAAGTTTGATCCCCGGTCGGATCGCTGGGTGCGGATCTGTATGTATGGCAACGCCCCGCTTCCCACTGAGTTAACCGCAGAGAACGCGGAATTTTGGGTGTTTCCTGAATTGGAAGAGGGTGCGGCATGAGCCATTCGTTGAATGAAATTGAGGCCATGAGCAAGCGCGCTGCCCGCGGGGCTGGTCTCTCATGGGGGCTGGCGGAAGAGGCTGCCAAGGGCACCCGCTGGCTGTCGTCCTTTGGCTTTCCCGGCACCGAAATGCTGGCGGGTCTTCTGACCATGAATGACCGCATTCCCTCGATTGATGTCTCGCCTGTTTCGTTGCGGGCAGAGATCTGGCACGCGCCCGCCCGCAGGATGAGCCCGCTGATTGCCGGCGCTGCGCTGAGCGATTGCGCTGTGCGCCTGTTGGAGCGCGGCCGGATCACGATGGAAAATGTGAATTTTCCCTTGCTGGCTGTCCCCTTTATGGGCGGGGCTGCATTGAGACTGGGGCGCCCGGTTGCTGCTGAATGGGATGGCGTGCGGCTTGCCACCGATGGCAAGCGGCTCTGCGTGCAGGGTGACAGCGAGGCCTTTCTTACACGGCTGGCGGATCAGATGGTGTTTTACGCTCCGGCAGATATGACGGGCCAGCAGGAACCGGTCATGCGTGCCGATGTGTCAGAGGAAAGCTGGGAACAGCTGGCTAAATTCGCACATCGCACATTTGCCCCCGCAACCGAAGAAAGCCGTTTGCGCGGCGCCGGCGCGGGTCTCAGCGACAACGATTGACGAAACCTATTGGGGCGCAGGTCCACCCTGTGCGCTCCGCATATGCATAACAGAAAGACCGACATGACTGCGACAGAAACCCTGACCCTTGCCGAAATAGAAGATCTGGCCTTCCGTGCGCTGGTTAAGGCTGGCACCTCTGAGGCCAACGCACGCCCCTTGGCTGTCGCCACAGCCATGACCGAAGCCGATGGCGTTGCCTCGCACGGGCTGGCCTATATCCCGATCTACGCTCAACATGTGGAATGCGGCAAGGTTGATGGTCAGGCCACCCCCGTTGTCGACCAGCCTCGCCCCGCCGTTGTCACCGTGGATGCGGCTACCGGATTTGCCCATAGCGCGATCGATCAGGGGTTCGAAAAACTGATCCCACTGGCCCGTGAAATGGGGGTTGCGGTTCTGGCAGTGAACAATTCCTACAACTGTGGTGTTCTGGGGGTTCATACCCAACGTCTGGCACAGGCGGGTCTGCTGGGCATCGGTTTCACCAACGCGCCTGCGTCTATTGCTCCATCTGGTGGGGCAAAGCCGGTTGTGGGCACCAACCCGTTTTCGATCGCCGCCCCGGATGCTGACGGCAACGCTGCGTTGCTGATCGACCAATCTGCCAGCACCATCGCCAAAAGCGAGGTGATGAAACACGCCCGTGAAGGCAAACCTGTGCCAGAGGGCTGGGTTTTGGATGCGGATGGCCAACCCACGACCGATCCCGAGGCGGGTCTCAAAGGCTCCATGGTGCCCTCCGGTGGCTACAAAGGGGTCGGTATTGCGCTGACTGTTGAACTGATGGCCGCTGCCATGACCGGTGCGACACTCGGTTCAGTCGCAAGCCCCTTCTCCGGCACTGCGGGCGGCCCTCCGAAAACCGGTCAATTCTTCGTCGCAGTTGATCCGGCGGCAACCGCAGGTGGCGCATTTCAGCAAAGGCTGGCCGACCTCATTGCATCGATCCATGATCAGGATGGTGCGCGCCTGCCCGGCGATGGGCGGCGCGCCTGCCGCATCCGCGCGGCCTCAGACGGTGTCGCCGTCAATGCCGCTCTGTTGGAGAAAGTCCGCGCCCTGCTGTGATATGGCAGATATGCAGCCAACATCCGGCATCGTGGTGTGAGAGAACGAAGTGGAGGCCGAGCGGCCTCCATTTTTCTTTTCTATATTGAGTTTTAACCGCGCAGTATGGCGCCATCGGGATCAAATGGCGGGCGGTCAAGGATCACTGCCCGATGCGGACGACCCAACACCATGACCTCTACCTCGTCACCAGGGCCTGCATCCCGCACAAAGCCAAGCGCCAGAGACATACCAACGCTATAGCCATAGGCGCCGGAGGTTACGCGGCCGATGCCCTTACCATCCTTGAAAATGGGTTCGCCGCCTGTCGCATCTGCATTGGAGGCAGCGGTCTCTGCCTCGTCCAGATGCAACAACACCAGCTGTTCGCGTGCCGGTTTTTTTAACACGTCTTCGGCAGCAGCTTTGTTCAGGAACTCTTTCTGCAGCTTGCAAAGCCGGCCCAAGCCAACCTCCTGCGGCCAGTATTCCGGACTGTATTCCCGACTCCAGGAGCCATAGCCCTTTTCGACACGCAGGGACATCAAGGCCCGGCTGCCAACGGGACCTGCCCCAAATTCCTCACCCGCCGCTAACAGGGCCGCATAAAGGCGTTGTTGATCTTCGCTTTTGCAATGCAGCTCCCAACCCAGGTCGCCGGTAAAGGACACCCTTAGCGCCAATACCTCAACGCCAGCAAGATCGATCATCGCCGACCGCATGAAAGGGAAGTCTTCCGTCGCAAGTGAGGTATTGGTCAGCCGCTGCAACATCTCGCGCGACTTGGGGCCGGCGACGTTAAAACCGCAGATCGCCTCCGTCCGGGGCTGAAATGTTGTTCCCTCAGGCAGCGGCACCGCCTTGAAGAACCGCTTGTGGTAGCGTTCGGCCATGCCAGACCCGATGATCCAGAATGCGTCTTCGGCCACGCGCGTCACAGTGAAATCCCCGGCAATCCCGCCGCGTTTCGAGATCAGAGGCGTCAGACAGGAGCGACCCACAGCTTTAGGCATAGTGTTCGCAAAAACCGCGTTCAGCCAGGTTTCCGCATCCGGCCCTGCACAGCGGTATTTCGCAAAGTTGGAGATGTCGATAATGCCTGCGCGGCTGCGCAGCATCCGGCATTCCGCGGCCACCGGTTCCCACCAGTTTTGGCGGGTAAACCCATTGGTGTCCTTGGCTCCGGGAGCTGTGGCAAACCAGAGCGGATGCTCCCAACCGGCATTGAGACCAAAAACCGCGCCCATTTCAGCCTGTAGCGCATAAATCGGACGGGCCCGTGCCGGACGGCCTGCACTGCGCTCCTCATTGGGGAAATGGATTGCAAAACGATGCGCATATTGATCCTGCACTCGCGCCTTGGTGAATTCTTTGGTGGCCCAAGTATCAAACCGTGCCATGTCCCAGGCGAACATGTCGTATTGGGTCTCGCCCTCGATGATCCATTGTGCTGCCATCAAGCCCATCCCGCCGGACTGAGAGAAACCCGGAATAATCCCGTTGCAGCAGAAATACCCCTCAAGTTCCGGGACCGGCCCCATCAGCACATTGGCATCCGGAGACCAGATCATCGGCCCGTTGATGACACGTTTGATCCCCGCCTCTCCTACCGCTGGTAGCCGCTCAATGGCGTTCATCATATTGTCCTCAATCCGCTCCAGATCGTCCGGGAACAGATCATGGGCGAAATCCAGCGGCGTGCCTTCCTCGGCCCAGAACTTCATGTCCTTCTCATAGGCGCCGACCAGAAGACCCTGCCCTTCCTGGCGCAGATAATATTCGCCATCCCGGTCGCTGACTGATGGCAAGCGGGTTCCGTGACCAGCGACATCGGCCATGGTTTCAGTCACGAAATACTGATGCTCCGTTGGCTGCAAAGGCAGTTCAACCCCAGCAAGGGCGGCAACCTCCCGACCCCAAAGCCCGGCGGCATTCACCACCCAAGGCGTGCGGATATCACCTTTCGGGGTTTTGACGAGCCAACTCCCGTCCGTCTGCTGCTCGGTGGCTGTGACGGGGGTAAAGCGATGGATCTCCGCGCCACGCTGACGCGCGCCAACCGCATAGGCATTTGTTACGCCGGACGGATCCACATTCCCGCCATCAGGTTCGTACATCACACAACGGATGCCGTCATAATTGACCAGCGGGTTCAGGCGTTTGGCCTCCTCAAGGCTGATCTCGTAGAAATTCATCCCGTACAGTTTGGCCTTGGCGGCCTGAAGCTTCAGCTGATGTTCACGCTCTTCGGTCTGCGCCAGATAGAGTGAACCGGGCTGAAACACACCACAGCTCTGACCGGTTTCCGCTTCCAGCTCTTTGTAGAGTGTCATCGTATAATGCTGGATACGGCTGATATTGGTACTGTCGTGCAATCCATGGATATTGGCCGCTGCATGCCAGGTCGAGCCGGAGGTCAGCTCATCACGTTCCAGCAGTACCACATCGGACCATCCCAGTTTCGTCAGGTGATAGAGGATCGAACAGCCGATGACACCTCCACCGATGACGACTGCCTGTGCTTCTCTGCGCATCTCTGCCCCCTTCAAGAGCCTTATGTGGCAGTAATAGTGGCCTGCACTGTCACTGCGACGGGTTGGACCTTTTAGTCCGGTTGAATGGCTTCACACCTTAGGGTGCCAGCCGGAATTGTATGGAAAATGCCCGTTTGCGACATCTCAGAAGACAAGCCGATGCGCCCGCCCCTGTGCTGCCAGCCGGGCGTTCAACGGGTCGGCCTCAGGCGCCCCGCTTTCCAGTGCAAAGACAAAGGCATGGGTGAGATAGAAACAGGCACGGTCAATCTCGCCTGCGCCCTCCGCCGCGTCCGCTGCCAGAGAGTAGAGCCGTATCAGAGCGGTGCTGTCCCCCTCCGCATGGGCCTGTAACAGGGCCTGATCAAGATCATCACGCTCCATGGCTCAGCCCTTCAGCGAAATCGCGATGTTCTTGGTCCGCACATAGTTATAGAGCGCCTCCAAGCCTTTCTCGCGGCCAAAGCCGGACTTACCGATGCCGCCAAACGGGGTGGAAATTCCGCCAGCGAACCATTCATTGACAAAAACCTGACCCGCGCGAAGTTTGCGCGCGACACGGTGCGACCGCGCAAGATCACGGGTAAATACCCCAGCGACCAGACCGAACTCCGTGCCATTGGCCATGGCGATCGCCTCTGCTTCTGTCTCAAAGGGGGTAATGCAAGTGACTGGTCCAAAGATCTCTTCTTGCGCAACTCGGGCGTTTGGATTGACGTCGGCCAGAATAGTCGGCGCCATGAAGTGACCCTCACACTCCAGTCGCCGACCTCCGGCGGCAATACGGGCACCGTCCTGCTCTGCGGTGGCGATCAGCGTTTCGATCCGCGATAGTTGCGTTGCGGAGATCACTGGCGTGTGCTCTGGATTGTCCATGCCATGCCCGACCTTGAGCCCATCGGCCAGCGATACCGCGCGGGTCACGACCTCGTCATAGATCGAACGATGCACCAGCACCCGTGCCATGGCCGAACAGACCTGACCCGCATTGAAGAAAATCCCCGATTGCAGGCTCGTCATCAGCTCATCCAGATCCGCATCGGCAAACACCACCGCTGCAGATTTGCCGCCCAGCTCCATCAGGGATGGGGTAATCGTGTCAGCAGCAGCCCGCAGGATCGCCTGCCCCGTTGGCACCGATCCGGTAAAGACGATCTGATCAACGGCACTGCTGGCGACCAGACGCGCACCAAGATCGCGACCGATACCATTCAGGATCGAAACTGCGCCCGCAGGCACCTCGGCGCGTTCCAGTGCTTTGCCCAACAGCGCGAGCGCGATTGGATCGAGTTCTGGCGACTTGATAATTGTGGCGTTCCCTGCCGCCATGGATGGGGCCAGCGACCGGGCGGCGATAGACACTGGAAAATTCCACGGCACCACCTGCGCCGACACGCCATGCGGCTCATATATCGTATAGTCGACATAGTCTGGCCCAAGCGGGATTGACTTGCCCTCAATCTTGTCGGCAACACCTCCGTAATATTCAAAATACAAGGCGGCTTCTTCGAATTCGTCCCTTGCGGCCTCCAGTGTCTTGCCGCTTTCGCGGCATAAGATCTCTGCGCCTTCCGCCTTGATGGCGCGAATTTCACGCGCTACGCGCAGCAACAGTCGCCCCCTGGCCGAAGGTTGCATATCCGCTAGGTCCCCCCGGTCAAAAGAGGCCCGCGCGGCCTCCAGTGCCCGGGCCAATGTTGCTTCCCCTGCCAGCGCCGCATCGGCAAAATCCTGTGCCGTGCCGGGGTCCTCAACCGCCAAACGCGCGCCGCCATCCCCTTCGACCCAGGATCCGGCGACGTAGTTCCGCGCCAGACCATCGCGCAGGAAATCGCTCATGCCGCGCGCCCCTTCTGTACCTGCGTTGCGACCCAGTGGTGAAAGTTATGCGTCGGCCCATCCATTGCCGGCGAGAAACGCCCGCCGTCGAACAGTATACCGTGGCGGCCTTTCTGCATCCCTTCGACAACAAAGACATCTTCCTCAAAAACAGTCTTCCAAAGCTGCGCGTTGGAGGCGCGTAACCCGTCAAGCTCCGGCGTGTCCCGTTCGCTTTGGGCATAGTAGAGCTCAATATGTTCAACCGTATGGCCACAAGCCTTTGGCTCCAGAACGATCGCAAAACTATGATCGCGCTGCACACCCAACAGGACGTTGGGATAGACTGCGATATATTCAGCACCTTCGTCCCATTGGCCACTCAACCCCGCAAAATCGGGCAGTTTGGCGCCCCCTTCGTCGGTCAGCTGGCGATATACCAAAGTTCCCTGGCCCGAATACTGCCCGCGCTCCTCAATATTGTAGTGATCTTCCAGTCGGGAATAGCTGTTGAGACCCGGATGCACCCAAGGCAGGTGATAACTCTCGCAGTAGTTTTCGACCGCCAGCTTCCAGTTGGTTGCGACCTCCAGTTTCAACGAGGAACCTTCGCCGCCATGATGGATCGGTGTCTCAAACTCCTGCCAGCGCTCCAGCAACCCCGCATGAGCCGTGGCGAAGTCAGGCGCCTGACCATCGACATTTACAAAAATCACATCGCGCCAGATATGTGAGCGGATACGGATCAGTCCCAGCTTGTCCATATCCACATCCTCATGGGTGTTCTGCCCTGGCCCGCCAACATGCGGCGTTGTCCGCAAGGCACCGTTCAGCCCGTAGCACCAGCTGTGATAGGGGCAGCGGATGGCACCGCGGATTTTCTGCGGTTTGTCCACTAGGATCATGCCGCGGTGACGGCACGTGTTCTGAAACACGCCAATCTCACCAGTACGGTCGCGCACCAGCAACAGCGGCATGCCGAGGAAATCAACCGGCTTAGCGTCCCCCGGCTCCGGTATGTCCTTGCCAAATCCGATGCCCGACCAATTCGCAAACAGAACGGATTTCTTTTCTTCGTCAAAAACGCGTGGATCGACGTAATGCTCATTTGGCAGGCCATTGGCGGTGTTGACCGAGGCCAGCACGGACGACAGGGGGCTATGTGTGTTCATCGAACTCTCCATGACGAAGTTGATTGCCCTATTGGAGGTGCAAACCGAATGCGCTCAATAGGGGAAAACTTCATTCATGGATGAGAAAAACTAAAGCCATGTATCGCGGGTTTGCGATAGGATCCACTGCTTCAGTTTGAGTGCATTGGGGGAAAGTTCGTCATCTGGCAACCCGACCAGATAGAATTCCCGTGGTGCCGGAACACTATGGCGGCCAACAATCGCAAGCTTTCCGCTGTCCAGCATCGGCTGGATCAATCGGCGCCACCCAAGCGCAACGCCTGCGCCTTTTCGCGCGATTTGCAGCGCAACCGAATAGCTGGTCACCCGGGTGCCAGCAACGATGTCGCCCTTGTGGCCCAATTCATGGAACCAGTCGGCCCAGGTTGTCCAACTCTGACTGGCACTTTGAAGGTGGATCAGCCGTTGCTGTGCAATTTCCTGCAGGGAAGCGCCGTCAAGGCCCGCCGCTAGATCAGGCCGTGCCACGGGCACCAGCTGATCGCGGTAGATTGCAGTGTGGGCCAGTGCGGCATCACGATCACGTCCATAGCGGATGAAAAAATCAAACTCTCGCGTGTCATGAAACGGGCGGTCCTGTGTGATCTGATGAATGTTTAGATCTGGGTATTCCCGCCAAAATTGGATGATCATCGGAGATAACCAAAGCGCTGCCACCGCTGTGGTCGATCCGACTGTTACCGCGTCCTCCTCACCCATTTGCCGGGTTTTCGACAGTTGACGCGAGATCTGGCGGAACGACGTGGCCAAGCTCTCATAAAGCCCCTGCCCCTCACGGGTGAGTTCAACACCACGATGTTTTCGCTGAAACAGGGCAACACCAAGCTCTCCTTCCAGTGCCTTGATCTGGTGGCTGACCGCGCCCGGTGTAACAGATAGTTCCTGCGCGGCATTCTTGAAACTGAGATGGCGTGCAGCGGTTTCAAACGCCGCCAATGTGGTGAGGGGTGGCAGATCATAATGACGTCTGGACATGGTGGCTCTGCTGTTGGGCGTGGCTAGGCGTGATATGAATTCACCTGAGTATGAGTATTTTTCGAATTGAATAGCAAACTCAAATGCGGTTCTGAGAGACTGGAATTCACCCTCTTGGAGGAAGGACAGCAGATGGACACCCGGACAGCTCGTCTTGTTGGCAAAACTGCGCTGAGCCCTGACACCGTCGATTTTTCCTTTGAACTCATTAATGGGCGGTTTTCTGGGCTGGAACCGGGTGCGCATATTGATGTGCACTTAGGTCCGGATCTTGTGCGGCAATACTCGATCTGGAACTGGAGACAGGATGGCCGTCAACTGAATATCGCCGTCAAGTTGGAAGCCAGCGGTCGTGGTGGATCCCACGCCACGCATGCGCTGAAACAGGGGGACGAAATCCTGCTCGGCACCCCTCGTAACAATTTCAGACTACAGCCCGACACGCCGTATGTCACTCTGATTGCAGGTGGAATTGGTGCAACGCCTCTGGTGGCCATGGCGCGTGAGCTGGCAAATATGCGGCGGGATTTTCAGGTCTACTATCTGGTCCGCTCGCAGGATCTGGCCGCAATGGATGAACCGTTCCGCGCATTGGATCTGGGGGATCGCTATCATCTGCATTGTGACGATGCGGATGGTCAGCTGGATCTGGCAGCGGTTTTGCGGTCAATGCCCATGGGCAGCGATGTCTACACCTGCGGGCCGGAACCGATGCTGAACGCGGTGCTGGAGGCGGGAAGCGCCATGCGCGGTGGCACCATCCATTTCGAACGTTTCGCGGCGGTTGCGGATGCGGATACCTGCAGCAACGGCAGTTTTGACATTGAAATCCAGTCGACCGGCGCAATGCTGCGGGTTTCTGCCGAAGAGAGCATTCTGGACGTCCTGAAAGCCAGCGGGATTGCAGTGGATTTCGGCTGTTCGGAAGGGCTGTGCGGCGCCTGTCTGGTTGATGTGCTCGACGGGGAGGTGGATCATCGCGATGGCATTCTCACACCAGAGGAACAAGCGACAAACAGCTATCTCTGTACCTGTGTCTCCCGTGCCAAGGGCGATAAATTGGTGTTGAATCTCTGACGCGTTTCGCGGTGGACGTTGGGGATGCAGCTTGAGCCAATCACGGGGCAGCGCGGCACTCTCGCCGCGCCACCAAGCCGTTAGTCGATCTTTGCCGGCAGGCTCAGATCACCGGATGCAATGTCAAAGACGTCAACCACACAGAGCAACGGGGCATGCACGTTAGCATTGACCCGCAGGGCTGATGTCACGCCATCATAGGCCACGCCAGCAAGGTCGACATCGCTGCGAAAGCCAACAGTCACGGTAATTTCCGGCCCGTCGAACAAAGGCGTGAAGCCCGGACTGTCCAGATAGATAGGCAGGCCGGGCCATGTTGCAGGCAGCTGCGGCGTCGCACCTTCGGGGATGTCACGGACTGCCAATGCGCCGGAGCCGCAGGCCTCGGTCGGGGTCAGGACCACCCAGTGGCTGTGCCACAGAAGGCCATCGTTGCCGGTATCCCCATCATTGTTCTCATCCACCAGAGGTGTGTCATCAAAATCAGGATGGCTGGTGGCTGCCAGCGCGAGGATTCCGGTGCCCGCTTCAAATCCGACTGCCTCGGGATCCAGCGAGGTAGGCCAGACGTATGAGAACACTTCTGCTCCGCCGACCCCGCCGACGGGTTCCGGCGTGTCGGCCCCTGCATTGCCATTTGTTGTCATGTGGAAGGTGACGGTGTTGTCGGCCCGGTGGGCATGAGCCGCCAGAATATCAAAGGAGGCCACTTTCTGGGTATCTGTTTCAGACAGAATAGCACCCTTCTGGTGCAAGGCGTGGTCGCCATCGGCAAGAACTCCGCCCGCCCCAAGCGTGAGGATGGCGGCTGTTGCTAAAAATCGTGTCATGGTCGTCTCCAGTTTAATAGTAGCGAGTCGCTACAGATAAACCGTATTGCACTATTGGTATCGAGTCGATACCAATAATTCATGACACCACAATCTCGCATTCGCTCGCTGATCAATCGTCTGGCCCGCATCGATGCCGCTGGCGGATGGTCGGGCAGCCTCAATCCGGCCCAATACGCGGCGTTGGATTACCTCGCGCGCGCCAATCGACACTCACGAGCGCCCTCGCATGTGGCTGAGTTCCTAGGCACAACGCGCGGCACCATGTCCCAGACGTTAAAGGCTTTGGCGCGCAAGGGTTTCGTTCAGGAGGAACCCAAAACCGGTGACCAACGCTCGATTTCCTATGCTTTGACAGCAGAAGGGATGGCGCTTGCCGAAGCGCCCTCTGTCATTGGCACGGCCTTGTCGGGGCTGGAAGATAGGGTGACAGCAGCGTTGGAGACTGCGCTGACGGACATCTTGCGGGCTGCGTTAGACGCCCGTGACGGGAGAGCTTTTGGCCTATGCAAAAATTGCAGGTTTCACGATGCAGGCCCTGTTCATGGCTATTGCACCCTGCTGGACCTTCCACTCCAGCACGGTGACAGAGATCTAATTTGTGTGGAACATAAGGCGCCTTCAGATGATGCAACCTGACCTCTCAACCCGGATAGCGGGGATTTTCCACGGACCAATTGCCACTCCTTGGGCTGGCAAAGCGCCAACCGCCATCCACAAATCCCCTGTTCTTGGGCCCCAGAAGATAGACTTTGACGGTTTCACCGGGGACGCCCAGGCAGATCTGACGGTCCATGGCGGTGCGGATAAGGCGATCCATCACTACGCAAGCGACCATTACAGCCTTTGGCAGGACGAAACAGAGATGCCGCTCACCTCGGTGCCTGCCGCCTTTGGGGAGAATATCGCAAGCTTAGGTCTGACCGAGAAAACGCTCTGTATTGGTGACATCCTGCGATTGGGCACGGCCGTTGTTCAGATCAGCCAAGGGCGGCAACCCTGCTGGAAACTGGGGCTCTATACCGGCAACACACGGATGCCCTATCTGTTTCAGAGAACCGGACGCACCGGATGGTATTACCGGGTGCTTGATCCCGGAATCGCACAGACCGGCGATAAGATCACATTGATGGAACGGCGACAGCCAGACTGGACGGTGGAGCGTGTCACCCACGCACGGCTCACCCGCAAGGTTGCGCCGGACGATGCCGCAGTGCTCGCACATATGGAGGATCTCGCGGCAGGTTGGCGCGCAGCTTTTGCCCGCATGGCTGAGGGAGATAGCGGCGAAGATACCCGCGCGCGCTTGATCGGCGCGCAGGAATAGGGCTCAGGTCGACCCCTGTTTCTGGGATTGCATCACGGCCGTGGTGATCAATTGACCCGGTATTGCGGGGTCGTGGCGAGAAACTGCCCGTAGGCGGTCGCATCCGGTGGCGCAAACTGCTCCACGAGTGGGTTCTTGCGTTTGTGTACCCGGGCGCCCATATCCGACAGCAATTCGTCGAAGTGCTTGAAATGAAAGGGTGCTGAACACAGCCCGCCGTAAACCTGCGCCGCTGGCCGCTCGCGGCGGCGCCAGTTCAACATCATTTCAATACTGTCATCCATCTCAGCGCGGCTCGGTTGATTGGCCAATTGCCCGTCGGCATAGCGCACCAGCCAATTGGCGATCATCTCGGCCGACAGAACCGTGCAGAAGCTGGAATTGAACCCGACAAACCCCATGTCAGGCAGATCCGGGTTCACCGATAGCCGGTAAACGCGATACTGCCCGTCCTCCTCGATCAGCTTGTCTCGATACTCTTGCGCCAGATAGGGCACGCCAAGCTTCCAGCCAACCGCCAGAATGGCGATATCGCAGGGAACCACTTCGCCAGTGCTCAGCCGCAGACCGTCCTCCTGATAGCTCTCAAAGGTGCCGATGACGGATATGATACTGCCGTCATTCAGCCCCTCAAAGAGACCAGGTGTCACAATCGGCACGGAGCAGGACACTTCTTTCTCAATGGGTGTGGTGGGCACCATATTGTGCTTCTTAAGTCCCAGTTGCAGTTTCAGCAGGGTTTCCAGCCCGCGAAAATTGGCCCAGACCAAAGGCTTCAGCGCCGCTGCAATAACGCGCTGTAGGGGAGTCTTGCCCCATTGATTGAACTGCTGTTCCTGCGCCCGCATATAGAGCAGCTTCTTGAAGTTGATGCCGCCTACGAAATAGGGCACGCGCCAGACGTTCTCTCGGTAGACCAGCCGCACAGATTTTGCCCCGTTCTTGGCTGCGTTGACAGCAATATCGGTGGCAGACTTGGACCCGCCAAGGACCATAACGTCCTTTCCCGCCATCAGGCTGGGATCTGTGTAATCCGATGAGTGCATCACCTGCCCACCCCGCGCGACAAACTCCTCCTGACCTGGATGGCGGATGATGTTCTTTTCTGAAAATTGGCCGGTGCATATCGCCACGAAATCAAAATCCTGCTGCCAGGTCTGCCCAGCGGCCTCAAGTGTGAGGGTCCATCCAGGTTGACCATCCTGCCGCCGGTCCATCGCTGTGATAGAGGTATTGAGCCGGAACAACCGCGCCAGCCGATGTTTCTCAGCATAAGAATGAAGATAGGCATGGACCTGTGGTCCCTTGGGCCATTCCGGGTAATCCGCGGGCATCGGATGGTCGGTATAGCAATAGAGATCTTTTGGGGATTGTGTCTGCACGTCCGGGTAAGAGCGTGACAATTCCCAGACACCCCCAAAATCATGGCTGCGTTCAAACCCGATCACCCGATGCCCGCGCTCGTCAAAGGCTTTGGCTGCGGCCAAACCGCTGACCCCCCCTCCGATTACGGCAACTGTCTTTCGTTTTATCATATTGCATTCTCCCCTTCCGGCCCGCTCTCCCGGCAGGCCGTCCTCATATGTCGGCCCGCCTCCCCCGCGGGCCGGTCGCTGGCAGGTATCTGACGGGCCAGATGGCGATCCGGCCCGTTTCCACATCACGCGTCAGCGGGGGGTGGCAGGAAATCGACCTCATGCAAGGCAGACAGGCGCACCAGTTCCTCCGGATCAGTCACGCCATCCAATTCAATGAAGAGATCAAACAGCTTGCGAGCGGGCGCCACGCCGAAAATGCAATGCGCCTCTGCGCCGGATCGGTTGAAAATCGCATGGGCTTCGCCCTTTGGCATACGCACCGTATCGCCCGGCCCGGCCTTGTGGACGTCCCCTAAAAATTCCACTTCCAGCTCCCCTGCCAAGACACTGATCCATTCATCCTGAGTGGGATGGATATGCGGCGGCACAAATGTATCGGCAGGCAATACCGCATCCCAAATAAACGCATCGTTGCTGAGCAATTTGGGGACGTAGGTCTGTCCCACCACCGTCCAAGACATCCCCTTGATGCCGTCGCTTGCCTTGGTGATCCCTTTTTCCATCGCGGTTTCCTCCCTGAAACTGTTTTGCGACGATCAGCCTGCACCGAGAGCGAAAATCCGATTATCCAGAAAACGAACCCTTCTGATCCCAGAATGGTTGAGGCTTGAAATATCGTTGCAGCGTTCTAAGCTGGAGCCACCAGACGTGGAGGCGAGATGACCATCGCTACCCAGGCAGAGGCTGTTGAGTATCTGAGAAATCACCCGCTGCTACGCACCGGGGATCTGGATGAGGCACGCCATCGGGTGGGGCAGAAATTTTGCGATCACCGATTGGATATTGCGCAGCGACATCAAGACCTTGCAGTCCGTCACAACCACGTGGCCGGGCGACACAGCTCGATCAACTATCTGCACTATGGTGCTGATGTGACTATTGATCCGGGCATGTTAGACTCCTTCTATTTGTTGCAGATCCCGCTGTCCGGGCAGGCAAGTGTTCGGCATCGCGGCTCAGATATCATTGCAAGTGCAAGCACTGCGACGCTGCTCAATCCTGACCGGGACACGACAATGCAGTGGGGCGCGGATTGCCGCAAACTGCTGTTACAGATCGACCGGGGGTATCTGGAAACCGTGGCGCGCCAGATCATTCGGGCAGAGCTACCGGGACCGATCCGATTTGCCAGCCGCATTGATCTTCATTCCGAGGGTGGACGGCGCCTGAGGCAGATGGTCTGTGCCTGTGTACAGGCGGCAGAGGCCGGAGTTCTATTCCAAGGCGCGCTGAGCGGCTCCGATCTCCGGGTGGAAGAGGATCTGGCACGCGCGTTGCTGACACGGCTTCCCAGCAATATTTCTCATATCATTGAACGCGCTGAGCACGGCTCGCTGCCGCCCGGTATCCGGGCAGCAGTGGAGTACATCCACGCGAACCTGAGCAATCCGATCCAGCTGAGCGATATTGCGGCCCATGTGGATCTGAACATTCGCACCCTTCAAAACGGATTTCGCCGCGCCTTCGGACAAAGCCCGATTCGGGTGCTCCGCAACGCCCGGCTGGATGCCGCGCATTATCACCTGATGGCGCAGACCGACACGCCGGATGTGACCACCGCTGCCTTTTCCAACGGGTTTTCTCACCTTGGTCGCTTTGCCCGCGATTACAAAGCCCGCTTTGGCCACTCGCCCAGTCACACTGCCCGCCATCAAGACTGCGGCTAACGTCCCGGCCTTGCCTGCCTCTGACGGCGGGGCTACATCTTGCAGCAAGCCGCATGGGCGAGCGCCGATGCCATGGAGATACCAGCCAAGGACACAGATGTCAGACGGCCAGCGCAAACCCACCCGGATTGAGACCACCGCCAAACGACGGCAGCAAATCCTCGAAGCGGCGATCATGTGTTTCCTCGAAACCGGCTATCATCAGACCGGTGTACGCGACATTGCAAATCGCGCAGGTGTCAGCCTCGGCAATCTCTACAATCATTTCCCGGGTAAACATGACGTGCTGGTGGAGATTGCCGCTCTGGAACGCGCGGAACTTGCCCCCTTTATCGACGGGCTTGCGCAACCACGCGCACCGATGAAGTTGCTCGAAAACTTCGTCAAATCCTATGCGAAATACCTCGCGGTGCCGGAGAATGTCATTCTCGGACTGGAAATCACCAGCGAAGCCATTCGCAAACCCGATATTGCCCGCCTCTTTCTCGCCAATCGCAACGCATTGGTCGTCGCACTCGCCAAGGTTCTGGAACGCGGAACAAATGCGGGTGAGATGCGTGGCCAGCTGGCTCCCGACGACACGGCGCAGATGATTGTCGAACTCATCGAAGGCAGCGCCTACCGCAGCGTGTTGGATAAGGTGCCAATGCGGCATCTGCGGAGCAGTCTTTTGGATTTCATTCTCGCGGCGGTGCGCCCGGATTAAGGCTAAAGTGGAGTATCCCGGACGAGCCTCAGGCCCAGATGTGCTGGCGGTGATCCCACTGCGCAACCGCCCCGTGCTGGGTCGCGGACAAGGAATGGAACCGCTGCCAGATGTTCGCCCGCCACAAAATACGCCGGGCAGCGGCTGGTGCTGGCACCGGAGGCGCCGGCATAGCAATCCTGTGTCCATTCCCAGACGTTGCCGTCCATATCAACAATCCCATCCGGCGTTGTAGCATAGCTGCCCTGCGGACGCAGGGCGCGGCTTTTCTGTTCGCCCAGAAGATAGGTTGATGCCCAAGTGAGATCTGGATCGGTGAAGATCGGGTCGAGCTCTTCCGGGAGGACGGGTGCTGCGAGATGCTCCCACTCCGCCACACGCGGCAGGCGATATCCGCCATCGCTGCGGGCATTGATCCAGGCCAGGTATTCGCTCACGTCAAGATAGCTCAACCCGGTTGCAGGGGTGGTCCCTGCATCCTGTTTGGCGCGTGTACGCAGTTCCAGCGCGCAACCCCCGTCGGCATGGCAGCGGTTCCACTCTGCTACGGTAACCTCATGTTTCATGACGTAAATAACACTCTGCCCGTTATGCTCAGCGACCGCAGGCACCAGTTCTGGCTGAAAGATACTCCCCCCCGCGGGTCCGTCAGACAGGCGGGGGGGAAATATGGCGACCAACAGGATCAGCGCCGCCACAAGGGCGCCCAGACCCAACAGGACAATCCGGTCAGCGGGGCGGTGCAATGTGGCAGCGGGCATTGTGCTCTCCTATGGTCGTTATGCGCAGTGCGTTGGTTCAGGTTTCAAAGCTGCGCGGAGCAACCACCTGTTCCATCAGCGCATTGTCCCAGGCGCCATCGACGACGAAATGGGCCGTGGCCCCCAGCAGAACCGCCTCAATCAGATTGTGGTTCACATAGGCATAAACGCCGGGTTGTTCGAAGGTGTACATGGCTGCCATGGCGCTGCCGCCACGAACAAACCAGCTTTCGATACCGGTCAGCGGCGCGTCGGTGAATGACCCGGTCTCCCAGACATAGTTGCCATGGCCGCCGATCAGGTGCGGACGGGAGTCGCGGTTGGCCTGATTATGGATCATCAGAACCGTCTCGCCGACCTTCGCGCGCAGTGCGTTGTCGCCGGTCAGGGCGCCGACAGCGCCGTTGAAGACCGAGTGGGTCGGCACCAGCGTCCGCATCGCGTCCATACTGTCGGCGTAATCGTCGCCTGCCAGTTCGTAGGTGCGATAGTCGCCGTTTTCGTCCATCGGCAGATAGTAATCCTGCTCACCGATATAGGCGATGCTGTCATAGCGCAGTGGATTGCCCTCGCCGTCTTTGAGGCCATCGCGCGGCAGCACCATGATGGCACCATTCATTCCGTGGGTGACATGATAGGGGATCATCGCGCCGCCGGGCGCACAGTGATAGGTGAAGCAGCCAGGTTTGGTTGCTTTCCAGCGCAGGACGGTTTCTTCGCCCGGGAAGACATGGGTGAGGCCGCCGCCCCCGAGCGCTCCGGTCGAGGCGTGAAAGTCGATGTTGTGTTCCATCTGACTGTCCGTCGGGTTGCGCAGCGTGAGTTCGACATAGTCGCCCTCATGCACGATGATCAGCGGACCGGGAACAGACCCGTTGTAGGTCAGCGCCCAGATCTCGGCGCCGGTGTCCTCATCCACCATCATCAGCCGCTCTTCAGTGATCAGTTCAATCTCGACGATCTTCGGCCCGCCGGATGCAACCTGCTCATGTTGGGGCGCGAACGGCGGTGCAACCAGTTCTTGTTTGACGCGGGTATACCCCGACAGATCCACCGGGGCCGCCTCAGCCTGTGCCTGTGCTTCGGCTTGAAGGAACTGGGGCGCAGCACCGCGCAACGGTGGCACCGATGTCCGACGGCCGGCCCCGTTTGCCGAGGAGGCCAGCCCGCCGGTCATCGCCGCAGCACCGGCAAGAACAGTTCCGCGCAGCACGTTGCGACGGCTTGTCTGAGCAAGCCCGGGGTTGAAACGTTTGGTCATTGTCGCTCTCCTTGTCTTAGGCGTGCTCCGCCTTGGGCGAGCCGCGTTTGCTGATGTCGCGATAAATTTAGCTGATCGTCGCATTCGGGACGTTGCGGCAGCGCAAAGACAGCGGCGGTTTTTTGGCTGACCAAGCCCAAGCGCGATCAAAACGCGACGCGGGTGACGCCCCCCCGGTTTTGTTTTAGGATCATGACAACGCTTGTTCGGAGATGCCGTGCGCCACCTACATGAAAGCCTGCTTCGTCCGCTTCCGCCATTCTCGCAGCTGGCCGACGCGCAGATCCGCACGATCCTTGACCACGCCAGCAGTCGCGGAGTTGGTCCCGGCCAAACGGTCTTTGCCGAAGGTGATCCTGCGGAGACATTCTATTTGCTGCTGGATGGTACCATTCGGGTCGTGCGTATTTCCAGCGACGGTGAACAGGTGACCTCCCTGCATATTCCGCCCGGACAGCTATTTGGAATTGCGCGGGCACTGGGGCGCGACAGCTATCCGGCCACCGCCGTTGCCGCGAGCGAGGCGCTGATGCTTTGCTGGCCGACCTCACTGTGGGACAGTTTCATCGTCGACTACCCAGGCTTTGCCACAGAGACCTATAAAACGGTCGGTGCCCGTATTGGTGAGATGAACGCCCGTATCATGGAAATGTCGACACAACATGTCGAACAGCGTGTTGCGCGCGCTTTGCTACGTCTGATCAATCAATCCGGCATCAAAGTCGCTCAGGGGATCGAGATCGGGTTTCCGATCACCCGTCAGGATGTTTCAGAACTCACAGGTACCACATTGCATACCGTCAGCCGCCTGCTCAGCGCTTGGGAGAAGGACGGGATGGTCAGCAGCAAGCGCAAGAAGATCACCATCTGTGACCCCCATCGGCTGATGCTCCTCAGTGATCCATAAGAGTGGCACCGACGCTGAGCGGGCTTGGGGTATCCCTCCGCAGTGGCGTCTTCTGATCGGATAGACAACCGGGGTCAGCCCCAACGCCGGTGCGCGGCCTCTACTGCGTCTGCCAACGCAGCCCGAAACACCACTTCATCCAGATGATATTCCGCACAGGCTTCGCTGACGGAGTGGAACGGGCTGACCATACAGCCAACACAAAGCATATCGTGGTCCATGAAAACCCGGACCGTCTCCGGCCAGGTTGTCATTAGGACATCCAGCGGCAGGTCGGGGTCGTCCAGTTTTGGCGGCGGCATGACGGATCAATCCTCCCTCAGAGGTCAGGCTAGCAGCGGCAATCGCGCCAAACCTTGCGCTTGCACAACCTTTGCCACTGCTGCCTGGGCTATCACCAAGCGATCAACAACTGCCGGAAAGGGCCAGGCCATGGCTGAATTTCTGACCAAGTCGCGGGCGCGCAATGTGTTCTACGGGGGATCGATTTTTTTCGTCGTGGTGTTCATTGGCATGACCGTGCACAGCCACCGCTATGTGGTGACGACCTCCACCGCAGGAATGCCCCTGACCGAAGCCGTCGCACTGGGCAAACGGGTCTGGGAACGACACTCCTGCATCAATTGCCACACGCTACACGGTGAGGGGGCATATTTTGCGCCGGAGGTCGGCAATGTGATGACCAGATGGGGTGTTCAGGATGAACCGGAAGAGGCTTTCGAAATCTTGAATAGCTGGATGGAGAGTCAGCCCAGCGGTGTCGAGGGTCGCCGTCAGATGCCTTATTTCGAGTTGACCGAAGAGGAAACCCGCGGCTTGGCCGAATTCCTGCGATGGGCGGATCAGACCGACACTCAGGGCTGGCCGCCGAATGACGCGGGCTAAGGGAGAGACATCATGAAATATCAATCTCAAAAGGTCGCTCAGGCCTATTTCATCTGCGCAATGGCGCTGTTCGCAATTCAGGTCCTCGGCGGGTTATTGGCAGGTTGGGTCTATGTCTCCCCCAATTTCCTGTCAGAGCTGCTGCCCTTCAATATTATCCGTATGCTGCATACCAATGCGCTGATCGTCTGGTTGCTGCTCGGCTTCTTCGGCGCGGCCTATTTCCTGATCCCGGAAGAATCGGAGCGGGAGATTTACTCGGTCAAACTGGCCTATCTGCAGCTTGCAATCCTGATGATCGGTACACTTGGGGCGGTTGGCTCCTATCTTGTTGGTATTCACGGTGGGCGCGAATTTCTGGAGCAACCGCTCTGGGTGAAGTTCGGTATCCTCGTCGCCGCGCTGATTTTCCTCTTCAATGTGTCGATGACAGTGCTAGCGGGGAAGAAAACCGCGATCACCAATGTGTTGTTGATGGGGCTATGGCTGCTGTCGCTGCTGTGGATCTTCGCCTTCATCAACCCGGAAAACCTCTCGCTGGATAAGATGTACTGGTGGTTTGTTGTCCACCTCTGGGTGGAAGCAACCTGGGAGCTGGTGATGGCAGCGATCCTCGCCTTCCTGTTGCTGAAGCTGACCGGGGTTGACCGAGAAGTGGTGGAAAAATGGCTTTATGTTATCGTCGCCACCGCTCTTTTCTCCGGGATTCTGGGCACTGGTCACCATTTCTACTGGATCGGTTTACCCGGCTATTGGCAGTGGGTCGGCTCGATCTTCTCAACGTTTGAGGTGATCCCTTTCTTCCTGATGATGTCCTTTGCCTTCGTGATGGTCTGGAAGGGACGTAAGAACCACCCCAACAAGGCCGCTCTTTTGTGGTCGCTCGGGTCCAGCACTGTTGCCTTCTTCGGTGCGGGTGTTTGGGGGTTCCTGCATACGCTGCATGGGGTCAATTTCTACAGTCACGGCACCCAGATCACTGCTGCACATGGGCATCTTTCCTTCTACGGGGCCTATGTGGCGCTGAACCTCGCGATCTTCACTTATGCGATGCCAATGCTGCGTGGACGGGCACCGTATAATCAGGTTCTGAATATGGCGAGCTTCTGGCTGATGACCGGTGGGATGGCCTTCATGACCTTCGTGCTGACCTTTGCCGGTACCATCCAGACCCATATGCAGCGCGTCATTGGGGACTACTACATGGATGTGCAGGACAGCCTGTCGATTTTCTATCTGATGCGGTTCGGGGCTGGGGCTGCGGTCGTGATCGGGGCTTTGCTGTTCATCTACGCGCTTTTGGTGGTGCGCAAGGACGAGGTGATTGCACCCGGTCCGTCGCATAAAGCCAGCACTGTTGCGGGGGAGTAATTGATGAACATGCACACCCCCCGTCCGATCCCGCGCTACCATGAGATTGCTCAGGAATGCGCATTGTTCGAAACCGCCCATGCCCAAGGCCTGCCCCTTCTGTTGAAGGGGCCGACCGGCTGCGGCAAGACACGCTTTGTCGAACATATGGCAGTTAGGCTGGATCGGCCGCTTTATACCGTGGCCTGCCATGATGATCTCTCCGCCGCTGACCTGATTGGCCGGTATTTGCTGAAAGGAGGCGATACCCATTGGGTTGATGGTCCACTGACCCGCGCTGTGCGCGAGGGGGGGATCTGCTATCTGGATGAGATTGTCGAGGCGCGCAAGGACGTCACTGTGGTTCTTCATCCACTAACCGACAACCGCCGCATGCTGATGATTGATCGCACCGGCGAAGAACTGGTGGCGCCGCCCGGCTTCATGCTGGTTGCTTCTTACAATCCCGGCTACCAGAACGTGCTGAAGCGGCTCAAACCTTCGACACGGCAACGGTTTCTCTCGGCCAGTTTTGATTTCCCGAATCCGGCGTCGGAGAGTGCCATCGTCGCACAGGAAAGCGGGCTGGATGCGTCTAGGGTGCGACCGCTGGTGCGATTGGCCGGTCATATCCGGGCCCTGTCAGGGATGGATCTTGAAGAGGGCGTGTCGACCCGGCTGCTGATCTACACTGCAAGTCTGATCCACCGCGGTATGCCGATTGAAACGGCGCTGGAGGCCGCGATCATCGAACCCCTCACCGACGAAGAGGACATCAAACAAGCGCTGCGCGATCTGATCGCGACAATCTACGGGTAGCGCTATGAAATTGCTCGACCTGATGGAGCCGGAGGAAACTGTTGGCAACCTCTGGCACGATATGGCCAGCAATCTCGCCGGTGAGGTCGCAGAGGATGGCGCGACGCTGTCTGCTGCGGCCTGCCGGTTGCAGGATCTGAGGCCAAGCCTGGCAGTGCTGTTTCGCGCTTTGGGCGGGGCCGCGTCGGTCGATCTGGTCGAGGCACCCGCAACAGTGGCGCAACATCGACGCTCCCTTACGCACCGGGTTGCGGCGGACCGAATGCGCGAATTCATTCCCTGCTATGATGGTAGGCGATTGGCCCTGCCCCCAGTGATGGCCTGCTTTCCCCGTTATGAGTTGAACCGGGCCACGTACTTCTGGCTGGTCGCGCAGGCTGCGGTTGCCGAGGGCGCAGAGCTGCGACCGCAGTCGGAGAAATTGGCGCGCGCCGCCGATCTGGCACGGATCCGGGTTACTCTCAACGCCAGCCGCCGCGCCGCCCAACAGTGCCCCGGCCTGCGGGAAACCTATCAACAAATGGCAAGTCTATGCTTGCAACAGCGCAAGGCGCAGCCGCCGCATGCCGCTGACCGGCTGGTCGCAGAACAGGTTGTCGCGGCTTTGTCTCAGGACCCTTGGGAGGTCACGGCCGGTCAGCCGTTTAGCGCGGAACTGCCGACGGAGGCGGGGGTGGGGCGCTATCTGCCTTTTGCACCAGTGCCGTTCTGGCTCCGCTTCGAGGCCCCCGGTCATTCCGTGGTGGCTGCGGAAGAGCCCGCCGATCAGACAAGTCCCTTGCCCACTGCGGCAAGCAGCAGTCGCAAGCTGGGCGCGCGCATTGATCAGGATCAGGCGCGCCGGAAGGACAGCTTCATCTTGCATCGGTTTGAATCCATCCTGTCCTGGGTGGAGTCGATGAATATCAACCGCAGTGTCGATGATGACGACCCTGACAATGCTCAAAAGGCCGCAGAGGATCAGGATCTGATCCCGCTCACCAAACATGACCGCCGGTTGGCGTCCCGGTTGCGGTTGCATCTGGACCTGTCGCCCGCAGATGCCGAACACGAACGGTTGAGCGCTGAATTCACCTATCCCGAATGGAACCATCGCAGCCAAAGCGAGATGGCGGATCACTGTCGCGTGCTTGAGGCGGCCGCTCAGCCTGACACCAAGCACCCCTTTCAGCCCGATCTCCGCCAGATCCGGATGGTTCGTCGCCAATTCGAAGCGCTGCGCCCACGTCGGATCTTGCAACCACGCCAAGTCGAAGGCGCTGAACTGGACCTGGATGCGGTTATCTCTAACCAAGCGGATCTGGCGGCGACCGGACGTGGCAGTGACCGGCTCTGGCAGAGCGCACGCCAGCAGCAGCGCGATCTATCGGTCGCTTTTCTGATCGACACCTCACGGTCCACCGAGGCCGCGATTGCCGACAGCAGCGTGATTGAGATCGCCCGCAATGCAATGGCGGCGCTGGCTTTCGGGATTGATGTGGCAGGCGACCGATTGGCGATCTGGGGGTTCTCATCCCTGCGCCGTGACCGGGTGTTCCTGACCCGCTGCAAGGGGTTTGACATGCCGATGTCCGATGCCGTCACCGCCAATATCGGCGCGCTGCAACCGGGCCACTACACCCGTCTTGGGGCAGCGATCCGCCACGTCAGCACCCGGCTGGCTGCAGAGCCATCCAGCCGCAAGCTGTTGATTGTCCTTACAGACGGCAAGCCCAATGATTTGGACCATTATGAAGGCCAGCATGGTATTGAGGACAGCCGCATGGCCGTGCGCAGCGCCCGCAGCGTCGGCCAAAGCCTGCATGGCATCATCATCGACGAAGACGGACAGGACTGGTTCGCACGGATTTTCGGCCGCGGCGGGTTTTCGCTACTGCCGAACCCTGCCCGATTGTCGCGTGCCCTGCCCGACATCTACCGAAGCCTGACACAGGAGAACTGACATGCGTCACATCTTATCGGGAATATTCTACGTCGCGATCACCGCTCTGCCCGCGATGGCGACAGGCTTTGACCGTCCGGCACCGCAGGCGCAATCCGCGACTGCTGAATTCTGGTTTGGGCTGGCCTGTATCGCGCTGGTGCTGGCTCTTGCGGCGGTCCATGTTCTTGTGAGGCGGCGATGACGTCGCAGTCGGGCTGGTCACGCAGGCGTATCGCAATCGCACTTTATCCTCTTTGTGCAGGTGCCATGGCCGTCAATGTCTTCTTCGCCTCACTGATTACCAGCTGGCTTGGGATGCCAGTGCTGGGAACTGCTGCATCCATCGCGATCGGCGCCATGATCGCGGTGCCCGCCACCTATGCCTTCGCCGGACATATCCGGCGCCTGATGGACACCTGAGGTTTTATATGAACGGATCTGACCTATGACAGTGACAACAGACGCAGGTCGCAAGGAGACAAACGCGTCATCCTGGGCACCTGCCATTCTCTCCTACGGTTTTCGCCCGTTTTTCTTTCTCGCCGCGCTTTGGGCCGGTCTGGCGATGATCGCCTGGATCGGACAGCTGAGCGGTGTACTCACGCTCCCGATCATGCGGGATCCGGTCTCCTGGCATGCCAAGGCATTCCTGTTTGGGTACCTCAGCGCAGTTCTGGCAGGCTTCCTGCTCACGGCGGCCCCAAATTGGACTGGAGGCGCGCCGCTCAATGGATGGCCGTTGCTGGGTTTGGTCCTGCTCTGGCTGGCAGGGCGCGTCACCGATCTCTATACCGCAGATCTGCCTGCCGTCGTCGTGGCCTGTGTCGATGTGAGTTTTCCGCTCATCCTAGGAGCCGTAATCCTGCGTGAGGTTATCGCCGGAAGAAACTGGCGCAACCTTGTTGTTCTAGTGTTGTTGGGGCTGCACACATTGGCGTTGCTATTGGTACATCTGGAGACGGCAGGAGGTGGATACCCCGCCCAAGGTCTCGGCATGCGTTTGGGATTAGCAACGGTGATTGGCATGATCTGTCTCATTGGCGGTCGCATCATCCCCAGTTTCACGGGCAATTGGCTCCTTAAGATGGGTGTTGATGCCCGTCCCGCCAGCCCGATGCAGCGCCTCGACAAATTTGTCTTTGCTATCAGCCTGCCTGCCCTTGGCATCTGGGTTGCGGCGCCGGATCATATCGCGGCGGCTGTTGCACTAACGATCTTTGCGATGGGGCATCTGCTGCGCCTGGCGCGCTGGCAGGGACACCGCACAGCGGCGGAGCCATTGCTTGCCGTGCTGCATCTGGCCTATGCGATGGTTCCCTGCGGCGCGGTCCTCATGGCTATTTCAAAGATCCCGCACGTGCCACTGGACACAGCCGCAGCTCAGCACCTCTGGATGGCAGGCGCCATTGGCATGATGACCCTCGCCGTGATGATACGTGCCACGCTGGGCCATACCGGGCGACGGCTGGTGGCGGGTCCCGGCGCAAAATTGATCTTGCTGGCGGTTCTGGTGGCGAGTGTCATCCGAATTGTCGCCGGGATTGGCGTGGGTAGCGCTGGTTGGCTTTATCACCTCTCGGCCGCGGCATGGTGTACGGCGTTCTTTGGATACGCACTGGTATACGGGGCAGCTCTTTTCTCGGCCAGACGAGCTGCCGTGCAGGCATAGCACGTTGTCAGAGCCGAGACCCGCCATTGCACGCCAGACGACCCCTTCGGTCTGCAAAGCCCTGTTTCCACCTCAAAACCACTCGCAATTCAACCGCAGTCGAACTACGACACTGTCTATGCGATTCGCGGTTCATATCTTTCCACGACTGGCCATGATGCTGGCGCTCGTGCTCGCCCTGGCCAGCACTGGTTTTGCACATACGATTGAGCGCGCCGAAGACTCACCGGACTACGCAGCCTTTGTCGCGGCAGGCGGCGCACTCAGTGATCTATGTGGCGACAGTCAGGATCCGGGCCACGGTACTCTCGCGCAATGTGAAGCGTGTCGACTGGTCGCGGCCGCGCTGATACCTGACCATCCGGCAACGCCCGGCGTCGCATGGGTGCAACGTTCAACGGCATCTGCTCCATTGACGAGACTGCCGCACAGCACGCTTTGGCGTGATCCGGCCCATGGCAGCCGAGCTCCTCCTCCGCTTTTGACCACTCTTCTCTGACGTCAATTGCAACTCAGGTGCTGTGACAACAACAGCATCCAAAGGCCTGGAGCCAACCCATGACTATGCCCAATTCCACCGCGCAGCCGCAGGGCAGCGCGCAAAAACTCTATTTTGCCGCCTGGCGGTGGCATTTCTACACCGGACTGTTTGTCATTCCGTTTCTCGCTACACTCGCGGTTACCGGCCTCGCCATGCTGTGGATCGCCTGGATCGATGGTCGCGATGGTGAGCGCACGCCCGTGGCGCCGCAAGAACAGGTTCAACCACTCTCGGTGCAGGCCGAGGCCGCGCAAGCACGCTTGCCAGAGGGCGAGTTAAGACAATACGTGGCTCCCCGCGATGCCGATCTCGCCGCGCTTTTTCGTGTTGATCATGATGGCGATGCCGTCATGATCGCGGTTGATCCCTACACCGCTGAGGTCATCGAGACCTTCCCGCGCCGCAGCGGTTGGTATGATTTTGCGGATAACTTGCACAGCGATCTGATGCTAGGTGTCAGCGGTGACCGGATTTTGGAAACGGCAGCCTCTTTGGCGTTGGTGCTGATTGCAACCGGCCTTTACATGTGGTGGCCCCGGACGATCGGGTGGCGTCGCGCCCTGCTGCCCAGCCTAGGACGTGGTCGGAGCCTGTGGAAATCACTGCATGGTGTGGTCGGCATCTGGATCTCGCTGTTTCTCACACTGTTTCTAGTTTCTGGCCTAGCGTGGGCCGGCATTTGGGGGGGTAAAATGGTGCAGGCCTGGAGCCAGTTCCCAGCTGAAAAATGGGACAATGTACCGCTATCCGAAGACGTCCACGCCAGTATGGATCACGCCCGGCGCGAAGTCCCCTGGGCGTTGGAACAAACGCCGATGCCTGCCTCGGGCAGCGATGTGGGACGGGTCGGTGTGACAACTGCTCTCGTCGACATCGACAGCATCGATGCCTTGGCCCGCCGCATCGGGTTCGAGGGGCGGTATCAGCTGAGCATTCCGCGCGGCGACACCGGCGTCTGGACCGTCAGCCGGGATTCAATGAGCACAGACAGCACCAACCCCACCTCCGACCGGACCGTTCATATCGACCGCCATACGGGTAAGATCCTGGCCGATGTCCGGTTTGCCGATTACTCTTGGGCGGGGAAGGCGATGGCGGTTGGCATCGCCCTTCATATGGGGACCCTGGGGCTATGGAGCGTTCTCGCAAACACGCTGGTTTGTCTGTCCGTCCTGTTCCTATGTGTCAGCGCAATTGTGCTCTGGTGGAAACGTCGTCCGACCAGGGCTGGCCGTCTTTCGGCGCCGCCGATGCCAAAGGAAATGCCCATCTGGCAGGGCGCAGTCCTGGTTGGCCTCGCCGTGTCCATGGCGTTTCCCATGGCAGGGCTGGCGCTTCTGACGCTGCTGGTAGTTGACTGGATGCTCCTGTCCCGCCTACCGGCTCTGCGCCATAGGCTGACGTAACATCGCCCTCCAATGCGCGCCGACATTTTTTGGCGCGCATTTTTTTGACAGGGAATACCGAGAAATTTTGGGGTGCCACGTAGTCTCCCCATCTGGGATGGGGTCAGAATCCATTGATTTCCGTACTGCGGAGTGGTTCATCGCGCGCAAACGAGCGGTGAACATGTCTGATCTTTTCTGGCTGACGGATGCACAGATATCGTGTTTTGAGTGGGATTATCTTTATCAATCGTAGTAGCTTGCGCTGCTATCGCTCCGACTGCAACGGTCATCTACTGGCTCTGAAACTCAATGAATCCAAACCCTAGAACAGGAACACAGCCTCATTCAGATCCGCCAGCGATATGTTGTGGAGGGTTAGCGTGCTGCCATCCTCAAAACTGAAGATGAAATCGCCATCTGATTGCATGCCAAAGGCAAGCGCCTGCTCACGATCAGTGAAGCTGAAGTCCCTGAGGTTAAGCTGATCATCTTGCACATTGAAATCTGAAATTCGGTCGTTGCCGCGCCCGCTGGCAAAAATAAACGTATCACGACCCGCGCCTCCGCGTAACAGATCATCGCCCATGCCGCCGTTCAATGTGTCCTTGCCGTCGCCACCAGCGAGGCTATCATCGCCGCTGCCGCCGAAGGCCCTGTCATCATCGATACCGAGGGAGATCTGGTCGTTCCCGAGGTCACCGCGGACACGATCGGCACCAGAACCGGCAAAGACCGTATCGTTACCCTGCCCGGCACGGACACTATCGGAGCCCTGGCCGCCATAGACACGGTCCGCGCCTTGGCCACCGCGCAGCGTATCATCGCCTTGCCCGCCATGAAGCATGTCATTCCCGCCGCCACCGTTCAGCTGATCATTCCCCGCGCCCGCAACACCGCGGTCGTTGCCTAAACCGAGGAACAGCCGATCGTCACCGTCACCACCGCGCAATGTATCAACGCCCTTGCCACCATGGAGGAGATCTTCGCCTCGATCCCCGGTAATGCGGTCATTTCCACCGCCGCCGTTGATGGTGTCATTGTAGTTAGTGCCACTGAAGGTGTCATTGTCATCACCTGCCGACACATCCATCGGTGTTTCAACAGGAGCTGGCGTTCCGCCTGACGATCCACCACCTGAGGACGCGGGATCTACATTGATCGTAATCACGGCCAAATCAGATATTGCACCATCACCGCCAACGATCCTGACACCGATCTCCCGGTTTCCATCTGTCGGGGCACCGCCAGATGTGTTGTCATATTGAACGGCACTGAGAAAGCTTTGCATCGCCGCATGGGTTGCGCCTGCGGTAAGGTTGATCACCAGATCCTCTCCCGCGCCGCCAGTTCCGGTGGCCGAAACAGTTCCGATGGCTACGCCGCTTACCGATACGACAGACCCATTGCCCAGACCTGCGGATAGGGAAACGACGCCGCTGACATCCACCGAGATACGGTCTTCGGCCTGCATGCCGTTTTCGTAGGAAATCGTCACGGTCCCCTGATCAAAATTTGCATCGTCCGGGTCGCTGACGGTCAGATTACCATCCACATCAATGGGGGTCGCATTAGCGCCTTCGGTAAACGTAAAACTGTCGCCGTCCAAGTTTCCGATGACCGGAGGACTGCTGACGGCAAGAATATCAAACGTGCCAGAAACATCCTGATCGCCGCCGTTTGTGCTACCATCATTATCATTCAATGTCAGATCGAAGGTCCGCGTTCCGCTTGCGGAGGGCGCAGAATAGGTGAGATTCTGCAGAAGCGTTTGCACGTTGGCGCTGGTCGCACTTCCGGTTGTGAAATTAATTGTGAGCGTTCCACCATTGGCGCCGACATTGGTGGGGTCAATGGTCCCAACCGTCACCCCATTGACCTGCACGGTCTGCCCTGCGGCTATGACTGCATCCCCATCTGATGTGACAAGCGTGCCATCCACGCCCCAGGACCCATTTGCAGTTCCCGAGGTCTGTTGGATGGTCAGAGACCCCCCTTGGTAGTCATCAGAATCGAGGTTCGAGACCGCGGCATCATTGAGCCCGCTGAGGTCTGCAAAACCCGTCCCGAGAACAATCTGGCTGGCGGCCTCGGCAAACACCGCGTCCACCACGGGTGCGTCATTCACCGGGCTCACCGTTACAGTCGACGCCAGTGACAGCGTGGCACTGTTCTCATCGCTGCCCGTTGCACTACCACTGTCGGTCAAGCCCGTGATTGTGACAACACGGTTGGAGGCATTGGTCGGATCCTCTGACGTGTTCTCATAGGTGATAGCGTCCACCAAGGTTTGAACGGCTGCCGAGCTCATCGTGCCGCTTGTCAGCGTGACGGTGGCGGTTGTGCCAGTGACCGAAACTGTGGCTGATAGGCTATTTGTTGCAGTGGTGAGCGTGTTGGCATCGGTCAACGCAAGTGCACTGCCATCAATGTTCAGGATTTCCGCGCTGCCATCGGCCAAGTTGGTGATAGTCAAACGCAGCTCAGTAAAGGTCTGCCCGGACTCTATCGTATCGGCGCTGACTGTATGGAACAGATCCATAGCAGTGCCGCCTTCGATGAAATTCGGATCGGTGCCGGTTGCGCTCAACGTGGGCGCATCATCCGTCGCGGCGACGGTTACGGTCACGGTCGCCGTATCTGAAGTGATGCCAACATCATCCACGATTGTGACACCCAGCGTTCGGTTTGCTGTATTTGGTTCATCGCTGGTGTTGTTATACGACAGCTCGGTTATGAGGGCCTGTACCCGTGCTGGGGTCGCGTTGGTGTTAAGGTCGACCACAAGGTTTTCATTCGCGCCACCTGTTGACCCTGCAGCGAGCGCTCCGATCATCACCCCCTGCACCGTCACCGTTGAACCAGCAGTCTGTCCGGCAGACAGCGCAACATTTGCGCTGGTGTCAATGACAATGCGATCATGGGCGGTTTGCCCGCTCTGAAACGCGACGGTCAACGAACCGCTGTTGAAATTGCCGCCATCTGCATCACTGACAGTGATGTCTGCGTTTGTATCCAAGGCAACATCGCCACCGTTTTCAACGAATGCAACAGTGTCACCAGAAAGATTGGCGATCACAGGTTTGTTGCCAATGGACATTGAAAAGTCGACCGAGATATCCTGATCACCGCCATTGGCGGTGCCGTCGTTGTCGTTCAATGTTATGGTAAAGGTCTGCTGACCGGATCCCGCGGCAGCGCCCCAACTCAGGTTCTGGATCAAGGACTGGATGGTGGCGTTGGTGGCATTGGCCCCAAAATCTATCCTGAGATCATTGCCGCCTTGGCCGTCGTCAGTCGCGTCAACCGTACCAATGCTCACGCCGTTGACCGCGATGATTTCACCGGCTGCAATTGTGGCGTCCGCGTCCGATGTAACAGTTGTACCATCCACAGAGAAATCGCCGCTGGCTGTATTGTTGCCCCCGTTATCGGTGATCAGCAGGAAGCCACCGTCATAATCACCTGAGTCCGCATTCGTCAGGGCTGTATTCCCGCCTGCGTCGATATCTTCGACGGTGCCCGGTAGCAGCGTGGCATTGTCACCGCTCAGATTGCTCAGACCCGGCGCGTCGTTTACAGCGGTGATGGAAACTGTGCTTGTTAAGGACAGCGTCGCAGAATCGTCGCCGCCATTTGCGGTGCCGCCGCTGTCTGTCGTCTCGGTGAGCGTGACAACTCGGTTGGCGCTAGTCGTCGGATCGTCAGAGGTATTCTGATAGGATAGGCCATCCACCAATGTCTGCAAACCCGCCGCTGAAAGAGACGCGCCAGAGAAGCTGACCGTCGCGGTGGTGCCGCTGAGAGAGACTGTCACGCTCAACCCATTGGTCGCGGTGGTGGCAGAGAACCCATGCGTCAGAGTCACCTGAGAGCCGTCGAAATTCAGCACCTCATCCGCGCCATCGCTGACGTTGGTAACGGTGAGGGTCAATCCGGTGAACATTTCGCCACTCTCGACAGTGCTGGCGGTCACCGTGTTGAACAGATCGGACGCTGTTGCGCCTTCTACATATGTGGGGTTACCGCCAGTTGCGACCAGTGTCGGTGCGTCATTGACCGAAGTCACATTGATGCTGATGGTGTCTGCAGTGCCGGTAGCGGTTCCATCACTGGGCGTAACAGTCAACGTCGCGGTTGTCGTGTCGTTGCTGCTGGCGGTGAATTCAATCTTGGTCGTGTCATTCAGATAGGTGTTCAGGGTCGCAGCGCTGCCCTGAAGGGTCATCGAACCGGTGCCGGAATTTGCAACCGTCACGCCCCCAGTGACCCCATTGCCATCGGTAGAGGCAATCGTACCGCGATCTACAGCCAGGGTCAGAGTAATGGTATCGCCATCCGCGTCCGATACATTATAGGCAGAGAGATCAATCGCCGTTGCGACATCCTCAGTCGCTGTATCATCTGCCGGTGTCCCGCCGAGTGCAGGCACAACATTCGATGGCGTGGCGGCATCGACGGTGATGCTCACAACTGCAAATTCCTGAAAATCGGGGTCATTCGAATAGTCAACGACCACGGTTCGGACGGATGCCCATGCAGCATCGCTGTCCCAGCTCCCGGACCCGATATTGTAAGTTGCCGTGACACTCGCTCCGCTGGCTCCCCAATCGAGACTGTCTGTGACAACCTCAGTTCCGGAACTGTTGAACCCGCGGATCGTAAACGTGTCACCGCTGAGGCTGTTAGCACGGCCTATTACCGTAAAACCCTCAAAGCTGAAGTCGCCGTCTCCAGACAATTGGAAACCATTGCTATCATTGTTGAAGAAGGTGCCGTCTGTATTACCAACATTGCCACCGAGCACGGCACCTACCGCCATGTTCATCGCGCCGCGAATATTCAAATTGGTGAAGGTATTTGCCCCTTCGGTCCCATCTCCATAGTCCAGGGTCACCGTGATGCCGGGAAAATCCGCTATACCATCGCTGCCGTCGGCCCAATCTGCCTTGTTGTCCCCACCGTTAGAGTAGGCGCTATAGTCAATAACTGTGGACAGAACCCCGGAAAACTGGGCCTGCGCTGCCGCCGACACACCAACTGGTGTCGTCACGGCACCTTGTTGCAGGCCAAGCGTCCAGTCGCCGCCCAGTTCCGCCGCCCCCGTCAACGTCTGCGACGCGGCCACATTGGCGCCGGTCGCCTCTGCCAGAGCGGTGACAAAGGCCTCGCCCTGCGCTGTCGCAGCGACCTTGCAGCCATAGAGAAGGATGTCGCCAGTTGGATAGAGCGCTTCGCCCAGCACCTCCATCACCTCGGGATTATCTGTAATGACGCTTTTTGTGACAACCTCATTCCCAATAAACAGTTTGCCCTCGTCACCATGTGAGACAACATGCAGGGAAGACAGGCCACTCATATCGCGTAGAGCATCCGCGATCTGGGCCAGACCGGGTTTATCGCTGTCCAGCAGGACAATTTTCGCTTGCTCGGGCAAGTCTTGCAGCAACGTCTGGTACTGTTCTACGGAAGGGTCAAAAACAAAGACTTGAATATCAATCATTATAAATCTCGGCAGCCATTATGGAGGGAACTAATTGACCATGGTATTCAAGACTCTAGTAGTCGAGGTTAATTTTTCCGACAACTCATCGTAAAAAGATAGGCACAAACATCTTTTTCTTTGGTCATGCACCTAACGCCCCGTTGGCCATTGAAGAGGACGGCTCACTATGTGGTTTCAGGCACATGTTTTACCCGCTGCACGCCCCCCAACAGGGGGATGACGCACGGGACGGAAAAGGCGAGCGGATCGCTTTTCAGCTGTGTCTGCCTGGCCGTACTGACGCAATACAATATGTGACATGGAGGCAGTTTTCACATTCAGGCGTTCTGGTCCCATGATGGCTGATCACCGCCAAGATGCTCCAGGATGAAATCAATGAAAACCCGCACTTTGGCGGGCAAATAGCGGCGCTCCGGATAGACGGCATAGAGCGTCTGAGACGGCAGCCGACATTGGGGCAGTACCCGTACCAGTCGCCCGGTCGCCAGGTCCGGGCCAGCGCTGAAAGTCGGCAACCGACCTATCCCTGTCCCGCCCAAAATAGCCTCCCGCAGCGCGTCACCATTGTTAACGCTGTAGCTACCACCGGGGCGGAAAGTCTCCACCTCGCCACCGGAGTTGAAAACCCATTCCTGGAAATCCCGGCTATAGGAATATTGCAGACAGTTGTGGGTACTGAGATCGCGGACCGCCTCCGGCGCGCCGTGGCGTTCCAAATAGGCCGGGGCAGCAACCAGAACGTTGTGCAATGGTGCAATCTTGCGGGCGACCAGCGCGGAATCCGCGAGCGTTCCGCCGCGCAGCGCTAGGTCGAACCCGTCAGCGAACAGATCTGCCACCCGGTCATCCATAACCATTTCCATAGATACGCCGGGGTGACGCGCCAGAAAGGCGGAAATCAGCGGAGCCACATGCAAACGCCCGAAGGCCATCGGCACATTCACCTTCAGACGCCCCTTGGGGGCCTCTTGCAACGCCAGCACGCTGTCCTCGGCCTCCTGCGCCGCCTCTTGCGCCCGGACCGCATGGGCATAGAAATGCTCGCCCGCCTCGGTCAGGCTGACATTGCGGGTGGAGCGGTGAAACAGTTGCGCCCCCAGCCGCCTCTCGATCTGGGTGATCCGCTTGCTGACTGCGGATTTTGTCACCCCCAATCGCCGCGCTGCAGCAGCAAACCCTTGGGTTTCGGCTACTGCCACAACCACCGGGATGTCCCCCATTCCTTCCATCAGCATTCTCCGACTGGGGTGAGTTTTTCTCAACGATAAGTTTCACCTTAGCCAGATTATCGCGCCTATGGAAACATTCTATCTTTGCCCCGTCATCAAGGAGGCGACCCATGGCAAAGATGCCGATTGACGGTATTCTCACCGAAAAACCAAAACCGGGAGACGGGGTGTTCCGCCGCATGAGCAGTGGTTTCCGCAATCGGATCGAGCCACAGGCGGAGGCGGAATTCCCGGCTGAGGTAGGCCGCTACCACCTTTATGTCTCCATGGCCTGTCCCTGGAGTCACCGCACCACGATCCTGCGTGCGCTGAAGGGGCTGGAGAAGATTATCACCGTCACCCAGATGCTGCCGATGGCAGGTCCTGACGGGTGGCAGATCGACGCCGCAGCTCATGATCCGACAGCCGGAGTGCCGCGGGATGAGTACCTCTATCAGGTCTATCAGCGCGCAGATCCAAGCCACACCGGGCCGGTTACCGTGCCGGTGCTGCTGGACAAGAAGACCTGCCGCATTGTCAGTAACGATTCCGGAGAGATCATGCGGATGCTGAATTCGGCCTTCGATGAGCTGGCAGGCGCCACGCCGGATTTCTACCCGCCGGATCTGCAGCAGGACATCGACCGGATCAGCGCCGAAATCTATGCCCCGGTCAGCAATGGCGTCTACCGTGCAGGCTTTGCCACCACCCAGGCCGCCTATGACGCCGCAATCACCGATTTGTTCGGCAAGCTGGTGGAGCTGGACGCCCTGCTCGGCACCCGTCGCTACCTGACCGGGGAGCGGACCACCGAAGCGGACTGGCGCCTGTTCACCACCCTTGTCCGGTTCGACCCAGTTTATGCGACGCACTTCAAGACCGACCGCAAGCGGATCGCTGATTACCGCAACCTCGGCCCTTACTTGCGCGACCTATACCAAGTGCCCGGCGTGGCCGCCACGATCGAGATGGAGGCCATTCGCCAGCACTATTTCCTGAGCCACCGGCACATCAACCCGCACGGGATCATCTCTACTGGTCCGGATCAGGATCTCGATGACCCGCATGGGCGGGACGGCACAGCCTACCCCACCTGAGCACATCACCCACAACCCCGCCGGGTCCACTGCCCCGGACACTGAACTGGAGAACTCCACTATGAAACTGCTTTCAAAACTTGCCGCAGCCGCAGCCGTACTGTGGCTCCCCGCCCATGGGCTTGCCGGCGCCGCAGACACCGCCGGCCTCCTGGAACTGGAATACACCGATAGCCGCCCGGCCTCGCTTGGCGTGGAGGACGTGAATGCGGTGCTGAACAGCGTCGGTGTCCGCATAAGCACCGTTGCAATCCCGGATCAGGCGCTTCCGGTCCTTGAGGCCTCCCGCAGCCGCGCCATCACAGCCGAGGAGGAGGCGCAGCTGATCTCTGCCCTTGAACTGACCCGCGAAGATCTGCTGGCGGAAATCGCCGCCGCAGGGCGGGAGCCGACGGTCGAAAACGGCGGCTCGCTCACCACTTCGGAACCGGGTGTTGCGCCCTACCCCAAGGTCTATGACATGAACAAGATGGACGCGGAGACCCGGGTCTGGGTCCACAAGAAATTCGGCCCGCTGCACATCAACCACGCCGAGGACGGCACCGGCATCGATGAGGTGATGACCGTCGTCTCCGGCGGCCCTTGGGTCTGGTTCTTTGAGCTGCCCGGCGATGTCATCGGCAAGCTGACCCTGGGTCATGTCGGCCCGGAGGGCGAGGCCTGGCGCATCAGCTATCCTGGCATCCGGCCGCACGGCGGATTTCTTAACCCGGAATACGGGCTTTTTGTCGCCTATGCGCACGGGCCCGAGCAGTTCGAGATCCATTTTGATGCGGACAATGTGGCCGGTTCCCGCCTGAACGGCACCAATGCCTGGATCGACTTCTCGGGGGAGAAGCCGGTGCTTCTGGATACCCTTTCGAAAAACAACTGAACCGCGAGCGTCTGGCGACTCTTGAATAGTCGGCAGACGCCGTCCGCCACGAATGTGTTCCATAAAGGGGGCTCTGTTGCACAAATTCCGTGTGGGATTCATCTCATGAATCCAGCGTGGTAGCTGGGATGCATGAGCAGACCTTCACCCCCGACCTACAGGACCAGGAACTGGCCAGCCTACAATCATGCGCTCAAGCGCCGCGGCTCGCTGACGATCCGGTTTTACCCTGAGATGAGCTGGGATGCCGCGCCGACAGGCAGGCGCGGCCGCCAGCAGACCTACAGCGATGCCGCCATCCAGACATGCCTTTCGATGAAGGGGCTGTTCGGCATGGCGCTTCGGCAGACGATAGGCTTCGTCGAAAGCCTGCTGCGGCTGGTCGGTCTCGACTGGTCGGTGCCTGACTTCAGCACGCTGTCCCGCCGTCAGAAGACCCTGGCCGTAAACATCCCGTATCGCGGGTCGAAGGGCCCACTGCACCTGCTGATCGACAGCACGGGTATCAAGGTCGAAGGCGAAGGCGAGTGGCACGCCCGCAAGCATGGCGGTCCCAAGCGGTGCGTCTGGCGCAAGATCCACTTGGGGATTGATGAGGAAACGCTGGAGGTTCGGGCCGTAGAGATCACAGGGAACCATATCGGCGAGGAGCCGGTATTACCCGACCTGCTCAACCAGACCCCCGCGTACGTGCAGATCAGCAGCGTCACTGCCGACGGTGCCTACGACACCCGCAAATGCCACGATCCAATCGCTGACCGCGGTGCCCACGCTGTCATCCCGCCCCGCAAGAACGCCAAACCGTGGCAGACCGTCACCGCCGGTGCGGTCGCACGAAACGAAGCACTGCGGGCATCGAAATACCTCGGTCGTGCCCTCTGGCGACGATGGAGCGGATACCACCGTCGAAGCCGCGTCGAAACAAAACCTCTCGGGATCATGCTTCGCATAACCCTGCCGGTCAGTGGATGCATTGCGTGAAACTGTTGGGGCAGCGCCTCATGGCGCGGGACTTCGACCGGCAGGTCGCGGAGTTTCAGGTCCGTATCGCCGTTCTGAACGGCTACACTGCGCTCGGCATCCCTGTCACAGAGCCCGTGGGATAAGTCTGTCCGGGGAAAGGGGAACACCGGCCATCAGCCGGTTTGTGCAACAGAGCCGTCACAAGCGCTCATGCCGAACTTATGTTTGGCAGTTCTGAGGTGCTGATAGTGGCAAAGCATCTTGTAAACGATTGCAGTATCCGGGCAAAACCAGGCGGTGAGGTTGAGTATTACCATCTACTGTTTGATCGGCACCAAGTGATTTATGCTGAAGGCGTGCCTTCCGAGAGTTTTTATCCGGGAGATCAATCGCTCGACAGTTTCTCTGAAGAAACGCGAGAAGAGATTCTGGAGCTGTTTCCAGAACTTCGCACAACATGAGTGCTATTTCCGTGGCCCGGCCTTCTTTGAAATCTTATGAAGGCCAGCTACTGCAGAGATATGTCTGTTAGCTTCGGTGGACAAGCGTTGTTGTTCCAAGATTGATGCGCCTTGATCAAACAGCCCGAAAGGTCGCCAGCTTCCGTCTCAGATTATGCGCTGCCGCAGAAAGTCTGGCGTTGCAGCACCAAAGTTGCAGTAGATCCCGTACCTCCGCCTATCATGGGATCACCGCATCCAGCCCTAAGCGGACATGGCCTAACGATGCCATGGAAGGACTCCGATCGTTCGCTGCATACTGGTGATACACGCAAAATAGCGAAGAAAACCCACATCCAGCTTATTTTACGCGTCCACAGTGTTTACTCTCGACATAATGCTCTTATTAATCCGTCGACGTGTCAGACTGCTGTTTAAATATCAACAATGTGTGATCAGAAATCCCCTGGTGCACATTGGAGGCAAACGAGCCCTTCGTTGCGCCAAGCCTCGACGACCGAAGTGCGGTCATCAATTACCAGCCAAGGCTTGAAGCCATCTGCTTTCATTTCGTTCAGCGCACTGCGCTTTACTTCTGGGTCACTCGCACTGTCCTGATCCATCGCCCGCAAATATATACCGTCGAAAGGCAGGTCATGTTTGTGAAGCCATGCAATCGTGTGTTCGGCCCAGCCTTTTGGCCGCCCGGAACAGATCACGATGGTCTCCCCGCTTTCTTTCAGCCGGCGCATAAGTTTCGCAATTGGTGCAATCAACGCGGCATCAGCCATGGCATGATGAAACTCATCCCAGTGTTTTTCAACACCATGCACAAGATGGCCAAGGCGGTCTGCATCGAATTCAGCAAGTGTGCCATCGACGTCGAATACCACACATGGGATAGGTGTTGCTTGAGTCATAGGGGCGTCTCCATCATTTTGCTGTCTGTCTGTTTGAAAAGGAGCGGTGTCGCATTTGGAGGGCGCCGCCCTGCGTCGCCGGTTGTCCAAAGGATACGAGCCGCACGAATGATGCCTGAATGACAAACAAGAACCGGTAGTTTTCCCTGCGAGGCCGCGCAAATTTCTGTAATCGCGGTGTGCACTCGCATTATCATGCCGGACCAGCATTCGCCTTGATCCGGCGTATCTTCCCGGAGGGGCTGTTCAGTCAGTGGTTTCCCCTCAAACACGCCCCAGTCGCGTTCTCTTAATCCGTTGTGCAGCCAGAAATGCTGGCCCGGAAAGGCAAGGCGTGCAGTGTCTTGCGCCCGTGACATCGGACTGGCGTAGATCGCGATTTGCTCTGGCCATGTCGTGTGAGATAGCGCGCGCGCCTGATTGCGGCCCAGCTGGGTCAGCTGAACATCCGTGACACCCGCGATGATCGCATCTGCGTTGGCGGTTGTCTCTCCGTGCCGGATCAGGCAAAAGTCTTGAGATGGCAAAGGGGGCGTGTTCATAAGCGCACCCGTTCGTGGAAGAACACCTCGGCATCCAATCCTTCAACAAGGTAATCCTCAGGATGGGCGCAAAAAGCGGGCGCAAAGCGCTTTGCGCCAAGGCGCTTTAGCATCTTCACCTGATCGCGCAGGGGAGGATGCACGTTCCAACGTTGGAAATAGCCGCCCGGAACACTGCAAATGCCACGCGCATGGGCCGTCATATGGCCTGTGAATACAACATGGGCATCGCGCCCCAAACGGCCGCTTTCATGCCAGGCCTGCACATACCCCCAAGCGGCACCACCGTCGGCGTTGGGTGTATCGCAGATTAGGAAACGCGCTTGCTCCATCGGACCACGGTCCAGAAGCGGAGCGATTTCTTGGGCATTGGCACTGACATTGCCACTGTTCAGCGCGGCGCGCAGCGTATCTTGGCACTCAGGGTCAAGCATTACACTTTCAGGTCCGTAGCACCGGATCAGATGCAGCGCCATCTCACCTGCACGGCCAGACGGGGGCACAGGTAAAAGCACCTGACCCTGCACCCTGTCCAGCAGGGCATGCATCGCCTCAAGGCGTTGAGATTGCGGGACATCATCCAAATGATAAGAGCAATCCAAAATGGCTGTCGCAGCCGGAGGCGGCGCATCGAAGGAAAACCAATCAGATTCCTCAGACCAATCACCAGAATAGTAGAACCCTTCTCCCAGATCGAAGTGGAACCAAACACCGCCCATCGCGTGCCCATTGCGGCCCGTGGTCAGTGTTACGCCATCGATCACCGTCTGACCTTGTTCGGGCAACAGATGCACTTTAGCGGCAGGGGGAAGCGCCTTGGCAGTCTGCGCCGTGGCATATATAGGCAGCCCTGCCTCCACAGCATAAGAGGCCCCGCCGATGTGATCAATGTGGTCGTGGGTGATGAACACAGCCTCGGCCCCCTCAAGCCAGAGGGGATCGAAATACGCGTTAGCCTCGGGGCCAAAGCCGCAATCAAGCAGCCAAATCCGATTATCCGAGGTCAGTTTTATGCATGCGGGACCTTTGTCCCCTATGCCGGAAAGTAAACGTATGCTTTGCATTTAATCCTCCCAAAAAGCCCAAGGAGTTGTAATTGTAAGGCCCAATTGGGTGCCGACCTCGAAACGGGCGCGGGTTTCGGCAAACAGGCGTGCACCGCAGTCGGTCACCGCTTCCAACAGGTATTTACCGCCCACATAGGTGACCCGCGCGACTTTGCTGCGCAGATCTCCTGTCTCGGTAATGGTCAGGTTTTCAGGGCGCAGACAGACATGGCTGACCTGCGCCTCCTGGCTTGCGGATTGCACTGCAACCTCGGCCCCCAGAATACGCGCCTGTTGCGCGTTTCCGCCGGATTTGTGCTCTTGCACCGGCACTACTGCGCCGCGCCCGACGAATTCTGCGACAAAGCGGTTCTTTGGCCGCTCGTAAAGGGTTTGCGGTGTATCGAATTGCTGAATGCGCCCTTGATCCATGACTGCAATCCTGTCGGCCATCGCCATGGCTTCGGTTTGATCATGAGTCACATAAACCATCGTGGCGCCGGTACGCTCGTGGAAGTCGGTAAAGACGCCCTGCATCGTCGCGCGGAGTGCCACATCAAGGTTGGCCAAAGGCTCATCCAGCAGGACCGCGCAGGGGTCAGACACAAGGCAACGGGCCAAGGCTACCCGCTGCCTTTGCCCCCCCGAAAGGTCAGAAGGCATACGATCGGCATAGTCCACCAGCCCGGTTGAGGCCAAGGCGGCATCGGTCTGATTTGCGATTTCTGCCTTGGATAGTTTTCGGATCTCAAGCGGGTAGGATATATTGCGCCGCACAGACATATGCGGCCAAAGCGCATAGGATTGGAACACAAACCCGATTTTGCGCACCTCGGGGGGCAGGTTCGCGCCCGTCCGGGCGTTGGCCATTTCGCGCGTCCCGATGCGCAGGCGTCCGTAGCTGGGCGCTTCAAAACCTGCCAAGATCCGTAAAAGCGTGGTTTTGCCACAGCCCGATGGCCCCAAAAGCGCAATAAATTCGCCGTCGTCAAACCGCGTTGTAATGTCTTGTAGCGCAGGCGTACCTGCGAATGTCTTGCCAACGCCGGACAGGTCTATGTCTGCCATGGGACAACTCCTTTGGGAAAGCGGCGTGATAACAACTGAATCAGCGCCATGAGGACGATGACGACAAGCACGATGGTCATCGCCAATGCGCTGGCCATGCCGGTTTCGCCGCTGTCATCGAGATTGAAAATCACCACGCCAAGCGTCTCGGTGCCCGAGGACCACAAAAGCGCAGACACCGTGACTTCGTTGAACGCGGTGAGAAAGACAAGAATCGCCCCCGCCGCCGCAGCAGGTGCCGAAAGCGGAAAGATCACATCACGCAAACGCCGGTAAAGCGAAGCACCAACCGATTGCGCTGCCTCGTCCATCGCCGGATCAAACTGTTTGAGGCTGGCCTGAACCGGACGGAACATGACCGCAAAGAAGCGCGCGATATAGGCCAGAAAAATAATCCAGATGGTGCCGTAAAGCGTGGCATCTGTGAAAGGCAGCTTGATCAGTAGCAAGATCATGGCAATCGACAAAACCACCCCCGGCAGCGCGTAGGGCAAGTCAAGCAGGCTATCGAACAGGCGGGCAAGCCGGTTCTTGCGCCTCTCCATCAGCCACGCCAGGGGGAAGCAAATCACGACAAGCACCAAGGATGCGCCCATTGCCAGCCCGAATGAGTTGGTAAACGCGCGTGATGTTGAGGGTTGCCGGAAAATCACCTCCTGCCACGACGCAATGCTGACCGTATCAAGGCGCAGCGGCACCCCGTAGGCGGGTATCAAGGAGGTGGCCAAAAGGCCAAACATCGGCAACACAAGGATGGCAAAAATCACCGCCCACAGAAGGATTTCAACAGGCAGGCGCGCCTTACCCAGCGGCAGAACTAAGGGGCGGGATGTGCTACCGACAAGGTGTAGCTTCTGACGGGTCTGGAAGAGACGTTGCAACAAAATACCGGCAACAGCCACAACCCCGATTAGCATCGCTAGAACCGAAACTTCGGCCAAGACCGTCGTCCCCATTCCCGCCAGCTTCTGATAGACAAGCGTCGGCAACGTCGCATAGCCTGCCGGAATGCCCAGCATCGCCGGAATGCCAAAATTGCCAAGAGCGGTCACAAAGGTGATTGCCGTACCGGCACCCAGACTGGGCAGGGTCAGCGGCAGCACCACTTGCCACCATATGCGCAACCCTTTCGCACCGCTGATACGGGCGGCCTCAACAACGTCTTGGGGGACAGATCGCAGGCCAGCGCGCAATGTCAGAAAAATGATCGACATATGCTGGATGCCCAGAAGAAAAATAATCCCCTCAGGCGAATAGAGTGGCTGCGGCGCCCCAAGTGGAGGCGCGATGCCCAGCGTTTTCAACAGAGCCGACGAAGGCCCCATAATCTGGACCCAAGACAGCGCGGTAATCTGCGGCGGGATCATCATTGGGATCATCAGGCAGAAAACCAGCGCCGCCTTCGCCCTCAGGTCTGTCAGCGCGACGAGAAATGCAAAAGCAGATCCCAGCACCAAAGATACCAAAGTGCCACAACCAGCCGTGATCAAAGAATGTTTAAGCGCGCTCAAGGTTGAGGGCTGCGCCAGCACATCGCGCATCAGGGTAAGGCTGGGGTCCCCTTGATACGTGACGCCCTCGACAAAAAGGCGCAACACTGGGGCAAGCGTCAGACAGATCGCGACGACCAGAATAGCAGAGAGCAGCCGGGCCTCGGACCGGCTGCCTCCGTTGTATTGTGCGGCAAACATTACTCAGCGCCGAAAAGCTCTGAGAATTTGGCTTTGTTGGCATCTGCGTTTGCGAGCGCTTCGGCAGGATCAAAGGCCATCAACTTGATGTCATCGCGCGCGGGGAAACCTGCGGGGACACCCATGCCGTCGCGAGCCGGGATATAGCCCATATCCAGAACCAGGTCCTGACCGTCTTCGCTCAGCAAGAAGTCGACAAACTTCTCTGCGCCCGCAACGTTCTTGGCAGAGGACAAGATCGCAACCGGCTCAGTCACATAGGAGACGCCTTCCTCAGGGAAAACGAACTCTACTGGCGACCCATCGGCCTTGTTGCGGATCGCGAGGAAGTCCACGACCATGCCGTAGGGTTTTTCGCCCGAGGCGACGGCCTTGAACGTACCACCATTGCCGCCCTGTGCGCGCACCCCGTTGGCGGCAAGGCCTTCGTAGTAGTCCCAGCCCAAGCTGTCGTCGCTTGTGAGCGTGGCAAGGTGGATCAACGCGGCACCGGAATACAGAGGTGATGGCATTGCGATCTGACCCTTGATTGAGGCGTCAGAAAGGTCGCCCCAAGATGTCGGTGCGGTTTCAACGCCGGTATTGTAGACAAGGCCGGTCGTGATCAGTTTGGTGGAGTAGTAAAACCCCTTGGGTGAGAAGAGGGCTGCGTCGTAGTTCTCGGCTTCGGGGGAGCTATAGGCATTCAGCAGGCCCTGTTGTGCCATGCCTTCAAGGGTTACGGTGTCTGCGATCAAAAGCACGTCAGGCTGCGGGTTACCGGCTTCGATCTCCGCGCGCAGGCGTGCCATCAGCTTGGTCGTGCCATCACGCACCCAATCGACTTCAGTGCCGGGGTTGGCTGCCATAAAGGCATCAACCGTGCGCTGCGCGTCAGCATTGGGTTGCGAGGTGTAAAGGGTGATCGTGTCGGCAATGGCTGTGCTGGCCAAGAGCGCGAAAGCGGAGGATGTGAGGACGGACTTCATAGGGCTCTCCTGAAGGTTATTTTTTCGAACGAAAGCATTTTGCGAGTCGCCTTATCGCTGAGAACCTTGACAGGTTTGTAACAGTTACTTGAAGGTTATATTTATATTGCAGTGCGCCGCCGAGTTTCCTAACATTATGGAAAAATTGATATTTTATTAGAGGACCCTGCCGTGAAAAGGGGTGTTACCCAGCGAAGAGATACGATCATATCGCTATTGTCAGAGAATGATATGCTTTCGGCTATGGATCTTTCGTTCGAACTTGATGTCTCTGTTCAAACGATCCGCGCAGATCTACGGGATCTGGATGAGGCCGGCTTGGTACAGCGGCGTAATGGTACCGTGCGACTGCGCCAACAAAGCGAAAATATCGGCTATCTGCCACGCGAAGGGATTGCACGGCAGGAAAAGCAACGAATTGCTTTATCAGTCAAGAACTTGATCCCAGATGGTGCGCGCTTGGCTTTGGGCACCGGCACGACAGTAGAGACATGCGCGCGTTTTTTGGCCTCGCACAAGGACCTATTTGTGGCCTCCAACAGCATTCACGCGGTCTGCGCTCTGCAACATGCTCAGGGCGTTGCGGTTGAACTGGCAGGTGGGGCTGTCCGAATGCGCGACCTGGATATGATTGGGACGCCTGCACTTGAATTTTTTTCTAAATTCAATGTGGACTATGCCGTGTTCAGCTGCGGCGGCCTGTCGGAGACCGGCAGAGTAATGGATTATAATTCTGACGAAGTAACCGCACGCACAGCTATCGCCAATTGCGCTAAAAATAGCATTCTGGTTATGGATAGCACAAAGAACGGGTTGGATTTGACCTGTCAGACTGGGAATGTCTGGGACTTTGACGTTGTGGTCACAGGTGCAACCTTTTCAAAGCCAATTCTACAAAGTTGTGCGCGACATGGTTGCCGCGTCATTCAAATATGACGATGGGATAATTCTGCGGGTATCTGGCGAATTTTAGGCTTGGCGTAAAAGAGGGATGCTCCAAACAAAAACACCTACCGCCGATCCATACGAGCTTCGTTATGTGCGCAAATAAGACATTCAATGCGGATGGCTCCAAGGGGCACTCTGGGTCGTTCGCATAACTTTGCCAAGGTCGCTTCTCTAATTGGGTGTTTGGGTCAAGCTCGTTTTCCTTGATCGCTGGGTCATTGTCACTCATCCGGGTCACATGTCTCTTCGCAGTCTGATTGATGCTCTGTTGGCATCGTGCAGCATGATCCCGAGCAGATCGGCTTGGCGGGCCAAACTCAGCTTGTGGTCGCGGTTGGTCATTTCTTTACGCTCCCCAACAGACCGGCCTTGGCGAGCGCTTCGCGCAAAAAACCGTTTTCCAGCGTCAACTGGCCAATCTTCGCGTGCAACGATTTGACATCGATCTCGGGCTCCTTCGACGCCTTCGGCTTGTCGTCAAAAACGTCTGTCACGCCGTCTAGGAGCTGGTCTCTCCATTGCTTGATCTGGTTTGGATGAACGTCAAACTGCGTCGCCAATTCGCTCATCGTTTCGTCGCCCTTCAAAGCTGACAATGCGACTTTCGCCTTGAATGCCGGGCTGTGGTTCCGTCTGGGTCGTCTTGCCATCGTTGCTCCTTCGTCCCGGCACGCCGCCGGATCAGGAGCGGAAAATCCACCTAGCTCAACTGTTCATATTTCTCGGGCCACCTCTTGTGATCGTACTGGGAGCTCGACCTCGAAACAGAGGTAGCCCAACTACGCATACTATCTGCGCTTCGCTGCCCTTGGTGCTGTCCGCAGCATCACCTGAGACAGCTTAGCCCTGCCGAGCGTCCGCTTCGGGGAATAACTGACCATGGAATTTTGCACCGACAGCATCATGGCACCCGCGGCCATGTCTATGTCCGCTCCGGGCTGGCTGGCGTCCTCTCCGGGCTGGCTGGCGTCCTCTGAGGACCGGGAACATGTGCGCGCACGCTGCAACCCTGCTGGTGCATCGCCGCAAGGCAGCAAGAACCCTCTTTGACCGATGCTGCAGTTTACATAAAGGTCTGCTACGCTGCCATGATCGAACTTGGAGAAGCCTATGGATGATCAGCACCCAAACGCTGAACGCGCATACACCCGAAAACAATGGAAGCGGGCAGTCAATTTGTCAGCTGTTCTTGGTTGGCTGTCGATAGCGGTTCCTATTTCTGCCGGTATGAACAGTGCCGGACTTCTCCAATTCTTCAACATACTGATTTGGGCCGCAGCCATCGGCCTCCCGATTGCATTTATTGCGAGCTGGCTAATTGCGGCTCCGATACTCAACAGACTAATGCGAAAGAATATTTCTTGGTTTCAGGCTGTAATTTGGGGAGGGGCGATCATGTTTCTCGCAGCTCTGGCAAGCATTGCAATTGGTCTTGTCACGCTTTCGTGCCGCTCCAAGTGCTCGTTTAAGCCACCTTCCGTTCGAAAGCGACCGGGCTTATCCAGCCCAGTGCTGAGTGACGGCGTCGTGGATTGTAGAACCCGTTGATGTATTCGAAGATTGCCATCTCAGCCTTCCGCCGTGTCTCCCAAGGATGCCGCCAGATCAGCTCCGCCTTGATCGTCTTAAAGAAGGTTTCGACGGCAGCATTGTCGTAACAATTACCCTTGCCGCTCATGGACACCTTAAAGCCGTGCTGGCGCAGGATCTTCTGATAATCATGAGAACAATATTGCGATCCGCGATCGGTGTGGTGGATGCAGTCCTTGGGCGGTTGCCGGAACGCGATGGCCATGTTCAACGCTCGGATTGCCAAGTCGCGTTTCATGCGGTTGCTAACGGCCCAACCGATTACCCGCCTGGAATGTAGGTCCAGGATAACAGCCAAATACAACCAGCCTTCGCGCGTCCAGACATAGCTGATGTCACCCGCCCATTTCTGGTTTTGTTTATCAGCGTTGAAGTCACGATCCAGCAGGTTGGGTGCTATATTGAGCTTATGATCGCTGTCAGTGGTCACCTTGTGTTTGCGGGTCCGAACAACAGATATGCCGTTCTGACGCATCAATCTGCCCACACGGCGATGGCCAACATCCAAGCCGATCTCCTTCAGCTCTTCGGTCATACGCGGCCTGCCATAACTGCCTAAACTGAGACGCGACTGTTCTTTGATATGCGCCAGCGTGACCAGGTCAGATCGCTGTCTGCGGCTGGCTGGCCGACTGCGGAACGCACGCAAACCGCGCAGGCTGACATCCATAACCTGACACAGGCGCGCTGCCGGAAACGCATCCCGGTGTTCTTCGATGAACCTAAACCTCATGGCTTTTGGCTCGCGAAGAACTGCGTTGCTTTTTTTAGGATGTCCCGCTCCTCCTTGAGAATGCGGTTCTCACGCCTAAGCCGGTCATTCTCTTGAGCAAGGCTCAAATCTTCTTTCGACACCACGTCTGTATCTCTGTGCGCGGTGATCCATTTGTTCAGCGTCGACATACCGACGCCAAGATCATCCGCCACCTGCTTACGCGTTAGCCCGCTGGTTAACGCAATCCGCACCGCATCTTGGCGAAATTCGTCCGTCCGTTTTAGTCCCATAGTTCATCTCCTTTGGTGCAGTAAATGCTATCAAAGGAGCGGCATCAAACCGCGACAGGTCCAGTTTAAGTTCTTTCGTCGAGTTCTGAAGCCGGAACACTGACGGAGATCCTCAAACTCTAGCAGGGGCGGCGCATCCCGGTGGGCGATCCCATCGAGTACGAAGCACTGCGGTGCTCGGACGTTCAACCCGTTGGGCGTCAAATGCAGGCGCTGTATGTTGTTGGTTTCATCGTAGTGCATTGTGTAAGTGCAATCGACGTTGGGAAGGCTGTTGATTGCAAGCACGGGTGCGCGGAGTTCGTTGATATCGGTCATCGTGTCCGTTGTTAGGATAGGTTATCTGCTCTACCTTTTAGGGCGGAGACCGCTTGAAGGTTGCATAATTAGAAGCGCTGAAACGTCGATCACAAAAAGTGTTGCGTCGGGCGCCCCCAAATAAAACCTATGCGGGGCCAAGCTCCGGGTATGCTTGGTTTGTCCTGCTCAGCCATTTTTTCCTGATAGACCTTGAACGGCCGCTTGGCGCCGTTCGCGGCCTGCCGCATGAACGTACGTTTTCTGATTTAGGGTCAGCAACCTGACAAGAGGGTCAGTTTTGCTTGGCGTCCAACAACAGGAGGTAGTGGCGGACCGAGGAGGATTCGAACCCCCGACCCCTTGATTCGTAGTCAAGTACTCTATCCAGCTGAGCTATCGGTCCACTGCTGCGGGGTTTATGCGTAGCAGAGCACGGGCGCAAGCCAAAAGCGAAGGGTCGGACAGATTTTTGCCCGACCCTCGAATTGGATGTTTCTTTGCGACTGTCAGAAGCCCAGTTTCGAACGGGTCTGCCGAACCTGTGTCTGGAATTTATATCCACGCACCAGGCCTGCGTCCTTTCCCATCGGCCACCATTCTGGGTCATTTGGCCAACTGCGCCACATGACGCCCCAGGCATCTACGACATGGCTGATGCAGGATTTGTCGCTTGCGCTGACGCCGGCGCGGCGCCCGCTGGGGTAATACCAGACAAGATCCTGGCACATCTGGCCATTGGCATCGACGCTCCAAGTACCCGCGCCCAGGTTTTCACTTTGGTCAGCACACCAGGCTCTTGCCTGACCGCCTGGCCCGAAATAGATGCCGCCACCACAGTTGTTGGTCCAAAGTTCGGTCTTCCCAGAGTAGATCTTTGCAATCTTCTGCGGGCTTGCGATCTTCGCGCTGCGTGGCAACGGATCCGCAGCTGCCGCCATCGGCAGGATGCAAGACAGTGCTGCGGCAACGAGTTTACACCTAACAGTTATCATCATTTACCTCCTTCGATGAGCCTGAAGTTGGCTCGCTTGTTGCCGTCAGTCGGCCCAGAAATCAGCCGATCTGAGGGCTGATGCCGGGTCGGCGGGACATTTGGCCCTACGGCCACTATATCAGAACAGAAAATGGTCTGCGCTTTGTAGTTCGGAAAACGCCGTGTCCTCGACCAGTATGGTCACATTGGCAAAATAGATCGCGGCATCGTCGCCGACCTGTGCGAAGTCGACGTCGTCCATACTCTCCGCTCCACGACCCAGTTTGATGCGGTCAACGCCAACCTCAAAGTCGGTTATGCGATCTGTGTGATCGCCCTCATTGAACACAAAGATATCGGCCCCGTCACCGCCTGTCATGACATCATCCCCGGTTCCGCCGTACAGGCGATCAACACCGGCGCCGCCGCGAATTGTGTCACTGCCTGACCCACCGATCAGGCGGTCATTGCCACGACCACCTCCAAGTAGGTCGACTCCCACGCCGCCGAAGATGACATCACGGCCAACATCACCGCGTAGTACATCATCGCCACCATTGCCGTGCAATGTGTCGGCTCCCGAACCGCCGCGAAGAACATCAGCACCCAACCCGCCGGTCAGAAAATCATTACCAGCCCCGGCCGCTACGGTATCGTCGCCGGCGCCCAGCGAAATCCGATCTCCGCCAGCATAGGTTCGAATTGCCGTTACATTGTCATTCAAGAGCGCGGTGATTTGGTCATCGCCGGAGAGAAGTTCTCGTGCGACGTCTTCGGCGCGCAGCGAAACGAAACGGTCAAAACTCATCGAGATGTCAGAAATCGAGACGATCGGGGAGCCATCAAGCGAATGATCCATCGAGAAAATCTGCCAATCGGCCTGATCGTCGCTGGAGAAATCGCCGCCTAAACGCAGAATTGACCCATCTTCGCTGATCTGTTCGAGCTCGGTCGGTGAGACGACGGTTCCGAACGATGTACGAGAGGTTTCAAACCCGTCGAAAGCCAAGTAATTGCTCAGCGAGGACACGCCTGGAAACGACGCAACGAATACATTTGCCATTGAGGGCTCTCTTTCGCGTTAGATGGAACGATTTGACTAAAAGCGATAGGGTTTTTCCGGATTGCACGCAAATCTTTGGCCGACAATCATGGTTAACGAAGCATTAATGGGCGCACATCGCGCACAAAGACCCTCGATGCAATCGACTGTTTCTTGATCCGCTACGAGGGCTCGATGCCGTTCGCCTTTGCTACGTCCTGATTCTTGGTGTCACGACTATTCGGAGATCGCGCGGCTCTAGGCCGAAAATGGCGCAGATGTTTGATCGTTGTGCGCAAGTTTCAGCACAAGTCGCCACCTTCGGTTCTGCTGTCGAAGCTGATTCTACCGCCCCAAATAGCAGCTGTTCTATGTGGAAAATGGGATCCGGGTTTGCCGTTGGCAGCCTGAAAATGCCTGTAATAATTTGAAAAATATTAGAAAATATAGCTATACGCATTTTGCATAGCCGCATTGCAATCGGCATTGGATTGTTCGCCAGCGCTGCGATACCGATGATGTAACAATACCGTAACGGGAGGACGAATAATGAAACATTTTGCGAGCACGCTCGCTGTTGCCACGCTGACGGCGACCCTGAGCACGGCAGCAATGGCGGAAGTGACCATCAAGGTCGCCTACGATGCCGATCCGGTTTCGCTGGACCCGCACGAGCAGCTGTCGGGTGGCACTCTGCAGCTTTCGCACATGGTTTTTGACCCGCTAGTGCGCTGGACAAAAGACCTGCAGTTCGCGCCACGTCTGGCCGAAAGCTGGGAGCAGATCGACGAGACCACGATGCGGTTCAAACTGCGCGACGGTGTGACCTTCCATAGCGGAAATGCGCTGACGTCGGCTGATGTCGATTGGACATTTGACCGCCTGAAGGCCAGCCCTGATTTTAAAGGGATCTTTGCACCTTTCACCGACGTCGAAGTCGTGGACGAACTGACATTCGACCTGAAAACATCCGAGCCTTATCCGCTGATCTTGCATACAGCGACGTATATTTTCCCGATGGACAGCCAGTTTTACTCCGGCACGACCGAGGACGGTAAAGAAAAGGCCGAACTCGTTAAGCACGGCGACAGCTTCGCCTCGCGCAATCTCTCGGGTACTGGCCCCTTCACCGTCACCGAGCGTGAACAGGGCGTGAAGGTGGTCTTCGACCGTTTTGACAGCTATTGGGACACCGCTTCCGAGGGCAATGTCGACAAGATCATCCTCACTCCGATCAAAGAAGATCCGACACGCGTCGCAGCGCTGTTGGCAGGTGACGTTGATTTCATCGCGCCCGTTCCGCCGACGGATCTGAAGCGGGTTGAGGAACACGATGGTACCACGCTGATCACCGAGCCCGGCACCCGTATCATCACGTTCCAACTGAACCAGAACCGCGTTGAAGCGTTCAAAGATGCCCGCGTTCGTAAAGCGATCGACTATGCGGTGAACAATGCCGGCATCGTGGACCGCATCATGCGTGGCTTCGGCACCGTTGGTGCACAGGCCAGCCCGGCCGGTTACCTTGGATATGATGAGAGCCTGACGCCGCGCTTTGACGTCGAGAAAGCCAAAGCACTGATGGCTGAGGCCGGTTATGCGGATGGGTTTTCCGTCACCATGATGGCGCCGAACAACCGCTATGTGAACGATGATAAAATCGCTCAGGCCGTGGCTTCGATGCTGGCGAAAATCAACATCAAGGTTGATCTGCAGACCATGCCCAAGGCGCAATATTGGCCGACATTCGACGAGCGCGCAGCGGATATGATGATGATCGGCTGGCATGCGGATACTGAAGATTCCGCTAACTTCCACCAGTTCCTGACCCATTGCCCGGATGAAACCACCGGCAACGGTCAGTACAACTCCGGCAACTACTGTAACCCGGAAGCGGATGCGCTGATGGCGGAAGCCAATGCGACAACAGACCAGACCAAACGCGGTGAATTGCTGCGCAAGCTGGAAGGCATCCTTTATGCAGACGCTGCCTTCATTCCGCTGCACTGGCAGAACCTGGCCTGGGGTGCGCGCGACGGTGTCCACGCTGAAAAAATCGTGAATGCTCTGAACTTCCCCTACTTCGGCGATCTGAAAGTCGACTGATAGGTTTCAGGCCGGGGCAGCAGGTCTGCCCCGGCTATTTCGAAATATTCCCCAGATTTTCACCACTTCTTTATGGGCATGTCCCTGCCGCCCGCCGGGCGTCAATAGCGTTGTGCCCATCAACAAGTGACTGATACAAGGTAACTTAAACATGCTCGCCTACCTCGTGAAACGCGTGTTCCAGGCCATCGCGGTGATGTTTGCCATCTCGCTGATCGGCTTTGCCATTCAGGACAACCTCGGTGACCCCCTGCGGGAGCTGGTCGGTCAGTCCGTGTCGGAAGAGGTCCGTCAGCAGCTGCGCGACGAACTGGGCCTGAACGACAGCTTTGTGACCCAATATGTCCGCTTTCTCGGCAACGCCCTACAGGGGGATCTTGGCACCAGCTACTTCTTCAAGGAACCCGCGCTGGATGTGATCCTGAAAAAGCTTCCGGCAACGCTTGAGCTGGTTATGGGGGCAACCCTGATCATTGTTGGCCTGTCCGTTCCCCTCGGCGTCTACACCGCGATCAAACCCAATACGATCCTTAGCCGCCTGATCATGGGCATCTCGATTGTCGGGATCTCCGTTCCGGTGTTCCTGACTGCGATCCTGATGATCTTCGTTTTCTCGGTAGAACTTGGCTGGTTCCCCTCCTATGGGCGTGGCGACGTTGTCCATGTCTTCGGGTACTGGGACACAAATTTTGCCACCGCTGATGGCTGGGTGCATATCCTGCTGCCCTCCGTCGCCCTGGCCTCGATCATGCTGCCGCTGTTTGTGCGCCTGATCCGGGCTGAGATGATGGAAGTTCTGCAAAGCGAATACGTGAAATATGCCCGCGCCAAGGGCATTCGCCCCTATCGCATTTATTTCATCCATGCGCTCAAAAACACGTTGCTGCCGGTGATTACTGTTGGCGGCGTTCAGATCGGAACGATGGTGGCCTATACCATCCTGACCGAGACCGTTTTCCAGTGGCCTGGCATGGGGTTCATGTTCCTGGAGGCCGTCAACCGCGTCGATACCCCGCTGATCGTGGCCTACCTCATCATCGTGGGGTTCATCTTTGTGGTCACCAATACCATCGTTGACCTGATCTACGGGCTCGTCAATCCAACTGTTAATATTGCGAGGATGGGCGCATGAGCAGCCTTAGCACAAACCAGAGCACACCATCGCGGTTCAGTCGCCTTTGGAATTCCAACATGGGTTACAGCTTTCGGCGCAACCCTGTGGCGATGGTCTCCTTTGCGGTCTTCTTGGTTATCACCATCGCTTCAATTCTGGCACCGGTTCTGGCTCCGTTTGACCCCTATGATCCTGCGCAAATTGATATCATGAACAGTGAATACCCACCGGTCTGGATCGATGGTTCGGATTCTCAGTTTGTGTTCGGCACCGATGATCAGGGACGCGATCTATGGTCCACGATCCTCTATGGGACGCGGTTGTCGCTGCTGATTGGTCTTTGCGCGGTGGCTTTGCAGGCCTTCCTTGGGATCTCTATCGGGTTGGTGGCCGGCTATGTCGGTGGACGGCTCGACAGCCTGCTGATGCGCTTTGCCGATATCCAGCTGTCGTTCTCAACATTGATGGTGGCCATCATCTTCCTTGCGGTGACGCAGGCAATGTTCGGCAGCGAGACGTTCAATCAATATGCAATCTACTTCCTTATCGCGGTGATTGGCGTCGCCGAATGGCCGCAATATGCCCGAACCGTACGCGCCACTGTTCTGGCCGAGAAAAAGAAGGAATATATCGACAGCGCCCGCGTGCTCGGCTTTGGCCCGATGCGGATCATGGTCCGTCACATTCTGCCCAATTCACTGTCACCGATTTTTGTGATCTCCACTGTACAGGTGGCCAATGCAATCATTTCCGAGGCGTCACTCAGCTTCCTGGGTCTTGGGATGCCCCCCAGCCAGCCCTCGCTCGGATCGCTGATCTCCTCGGGCTTCGACTACATCTTCTCGGGCAGTTGGTGGATTACCGCCATCCCCGGCGTGGTTCTGGTGGTCCTCGTTCTTGTCATCAACCTCTTGGGTGACTGGATGCGTGACGTGCTGAATCCGAAACTTTACAAAGGATAAGAGCGATGTCGTTGCTTTCCGTTCGCGACCTGACGGTCAAATTTGCGATGCGTGATCACACCGTCACCGCATTGAACCAGATTTCCTTCGACCTTGGCAAAGGTGAGCGCCTGGGCATCGTCGGTGAATCCGGCGCCGGTAAATCCATCACTGGGTTTTCGTTGATGAACCTGCTCAGCCGGCCGGGGTTCATCGACAGCGGTCAGATCCTGTTTGGCGACAAGGATATCGTTAAGCTGTCGGACGCCGAAATGCGCAAGATCCGCGGCAATCGCATGGCGATGATCTTTCAGGATCCGATGGTCACGCTGAACCCGGTTTTAACAATCGGCCAGCAGATGGTTGAGACTCTCAAAGCGCACCGTTCGCTGAGCAAAGCTGAGGCAGAGCAGATCGCGATCCTGAAGCTGCGCGAGGTTTATATCCCCTCACCCGAGGAACGTTTAAACCAGTATCCACATGAATTGTCTGGCGGTATGCGACAGCGGATCATCATTGCGATGGCGCTGCTGCTTGATCCCGAACTCATCATCGCGGATGAACCGACGACGGCGCTGGATGTGACCATTCAGGCGGATATCATGGAGTTGCTGCTGGAGCTGTGTCAGTCCAACAAGGTCGGTCTGATCCTGATCACCCATGACCTTGGCGTCGTCAGCCAGATGACTGAGCGAACCCTGGTGATGTATGCGGGGCGCCTGATCGAAGCCGGTCCAACCCGTGAGATTATCAACGACCCGCAGCACCCCTATACCCAGGGACTGATCAATGCGCTGCCGCAACAAACTCTGCCGGGCCAGCGACTGAAACAGATCCCCGGCAATATGCCCGGTCTGGCATCCATCCCACCGGGCTGCCCGTTCAGCCCGCGTTGCGAATATGCGGTCGACCATTGCCGCAAGGTCTTGCCGGAAACAGTCAGCTACCGTCAGGTCGAGGTCGCCTGTCACGAAGTCTCCCGCCTGCAGAATGCCAGCCTTGAGGAGGCAAGCGTATGACCACCCAGACACAAGACAGCAAACCATTGCTTGAGCTGAAGAACCTTGAGAAACGCTTTGAGCTGGACAAAGGGTTCCTGGAAACCATCAAGCTGCGCGGCGGCCGCATCACCCGGGAAAAACGCGCCGTTCATGCGGTGAACAATGTCTCGCTCAGTGCCGATCGGGGAGAGGCGTTGTGTATCGTCGGTGAATCGGGCTGCGGCAAATCTACAGTCGCCCGTCTGGTTGCGGGGTTGCTGGCGCCGAGTGGCGGCGAAATCCACTATGACGGTGAACGGATCGATGATCGCTCGCGCGGGGAGATGATGCCTCTGCGCAAGAAGATGCAGATGATCTTTCAGAACCCTTATGCTTCTCTCAACCCGCGTATGACCATTCAGCAGGCACTGGAAGAGCCAGTTCGCCACCATAATCCTTCTCTGTCGCGCGGGGAAGTTCGTGACAAGGTTTCAGAGGTGATGCGGTCCGTTGGTGTGGATCCCAGCTGGTCCAGCCGCTATCCGCATGAGTTCTCCGGCGGCCAACGCCAGCGGATTGCGATCGCCCGGGCGCTGACGGTGGATCCTGAGTTTATCATCGCGGATGAACCCATCTCGGCGTTGGACGTCTCGATTCAGGCACAGGTTCTGAACCTGATGCTGGAAGCCAAAGATCAGCGCGGGTTGACCTATTTCTTCATCACCCACGATCTGAGTGTTGTGGAGCATTTCGGCACCCGCGTTGCGGTCCTGTATCTCGGCACATTGTGCGAACTGGCCGATACCCAGACCCTGTTTGAAAACCCGAAACACCCTTACACAAAGGCTCTGCTGTCGGCAGTCCCGCAGCTGAAAGACCAGGGACAAAACCATATTCGGCTGCAAGGTGAGATCCCGACGCCGATCAACCTGCCTCAAGGTTGCCCCTTCCAAACGCGCTGTGCATTTGCGAATGCTAGATGTCGCGAGTCGCGGCCACGGCCACTGCGCCAGGCAGACGGCAGCACCGTTGCCTGCCACGCAGTCGAAGAAAATAGGCTGAACAGCTAAACACCGGAACCCCCGGCCCACTGGATGACCCCAGAACGGACCTAGGCAAGTTGGATATTATCTGGCTCAGAGATTTTGAAGCGCTGACAACGCATAAGAATTTTTCGCGCGCGGCGGAAGAACGCAATGTCAGCCAACCTGCATTCTCCAGGCGCATTCGTGCGCTGGAGGATGAGGTCGGCGTGAAGTTGATCAACAGGCAAACTTTTCCGCTGTCTTTGACGCCGGCCGGGGATGTGTTCCTGTCGCAGGCAAAAATCATCCTGCGCACATACTCCGAAACACTGGAACGCTGCCAGACTATTGATGCTGCAGGTGAAAACGTCATTCGCTTTGCGTCGTCACAGTCGCTTTACATGACACATTTCCGGGACCACATCGAACCTCTGATGGAGGCCGGCGGGCTGGATGTTGATCTCAATTCAACCAGCTGGGCGGCCGATCAATTTGTGACTGCGCTGCAGCAGCGGTATTGCGACGTCATCCTGACCTATTGGCATCCGGCAATGGACTTTCTCTCACCGTTGGAAGTCAGCAAGTGCGACTACCTTACGCTGTCAGAGGACGAATTCATCCCGGTCTCAAAAACCGATGCCGACGGCAGCCCGCTGTTTGATCTGCGCCGTGATCCCAAGCGGCAGATACCCCTTCTATCATATGGGAGTGCATCTGCACTGAGATCGGTTCTTGACCACACTCTGCGGCAGCAGATTTCGCCGCCAAATCTGCTGGTGGTGAACCAGAATTCTCTGGCCAACTCGGTCAAGGCAATGATTCTGGAAGGTTTCGGGCTGGGATGGCTACCGCGCAAACTCTGCGAAGCCGAACTCACTGAGGGCCGTCTGGCGGTTGCCGGTGGAGAAGCGTTTGTGACTCCCCTATCGGTCCGCCTTTATCGCGAGACTGAGAATAGCAAACCCACTCTGAACAGCCTGTGGCGGCGGATGGGGGACAGCGCGACGTCGATCAGCTGACGTCCATGTCGTTACTCTCTCGTTACCTCTGGTCGCCATGATGCGACCTGTCGCTCATCAGCTCGCTGATGAGCGCGAACAAGCTTAATCCAGTTGAAATTGAAAACAGGCGGAATGCAGCCAACTACCGCTTTGCGGGTGTTTAAGTTTTGACTTCGCTCAAAAGGCGCATAAAAGGTGTTCTGAGTGCGCTGACCAGGGGTGGCAGCGTGCCATTGTATAGCGGCGCTATTGTCCTTGGCGCCCTATGACATCTGAAGGGGTAACCATGGATATCAGTCAACTCAAGACCTTTGTCACCGTGGCAAGGGAAGGAAGTATCACGCGCGCGTCAGAACTACTGTTTCGCAGTCAACCTGCCGTCAGCGCCCACATCAAAACGATGGAAGACACGCTTGGCCTGACACTGTTCCAGCGCACACCGCGTGGAATGAGCGTCACCACCGATGGTCAGCGACTCTTGGTTGAAGCGCGGCAACTGTTGGACAATCACCAGAAGTTTTTGGAGGAAGCCTCTCGCTTGCGTGGCCGCTTGGCCGGTCAGCTGCGGGTGGGTGCCGGACGCAACCTGGGGTCAACCGAGGTGAGCCGTCTGCTCGCAGATCTGTCGAAGAACTTCCCGGATCTGGAAGTCGCTTTGCAACATGGCACATCCTCCAGTGTGCTGGACGATATTCGCAACGGGCGGCTGGATGCCGGCTTTTTCATCGATCCAGATGAGGCGCATACCGATCTGGAAACGCTGGAAATTTCGCATTTCAGCGTTTATCTCGCCGCTGCCCCGGATCTGGTGTCGGAACGTTCTGATCTCGATTGGGCTCGGCTTGAAACCCTGCCCTGGATCTATCCGACCTATAGTTCATGCTGCGGGCGCATCGCGGAGCGCCTATTTAAGGAAAACGGCATCCAGCCCGCCCGCATCATCAATGTTGACGACGAAACGATTACTCGGACCCTGATCGCAAGCGGTGCCGGCATCGGGCTGGTTCATGTCAGTTCTGCGGGGAGCGAGCCGGTGAGCGGCGATATCGCCCTGCTTCTTGAAGTTCGCAAATCCACACGTGTCCTGTTCGCGCATCTCGCGTCCCGTGCAAAAGACCCCATCATCAGCGCCGTACGTGATCTTCTGGATACCGAACAGATGGCTATACCGGCTTAACATCACGCCGCAATCACACACGCTGACTGCCAGCCAAGCGGTGCTATTCACCCCTGCCAGCACATCAATACAGCTCTTATTTCTCCGCCCGGGAGTTTTATAATAAACATATTGCCGATTTCATCTATGTGGGTAAAGCTCTGATAATTACTGAGAATTGATTCCTGATTTTCAGGCTACGATCTTTCCTATAATTTCAATATGGAGCGCCCAGATGGACCGCAGACTATACAGCCTGTGTGGCGAGGACGGAAAACGTCACTATTCACCACACGTATGGAAAATAATTATGGCCCTGAACCATAAAGGGCTAGAATACGACCTTATCCCTGTCTCTTTCGCAGATATCCCAAGTGTAGAAGATGGAAGCTATAGCAGCGTTCCTGTGCTACGTGATGGCAATACGGTTTTGGGAGAGAGTTTCGACATTGCCCGCTATCTCGATGAAACCTATGCTGACGCTCCGGCTCTGTTCGATGGCAAAGGGGCGGTAGCGCTGACCCGTTTCGTGGAAAGCTACTGTAAGACCGTCCTCCACCCCAGCCTCGCGACCATTGCTGTCATGGATATGCACAATCTGATGTCCCCGGCTGACCAGGTCTATTTCCGATCCGCCCGTGAACGCCGGTTTGGCATGCCACTTGAGGTTATGGCCGAAGGTGGCGAGGCCGAACGCGCGTTGCTGCCGGAAAAACTTTCGCCGATACGCGATCTGCTGGCCACCCAGGACTGGCTGTCCGGGGCGATGCCTGCCTATGCGGATTATACCCTTTTCGGTACCCTCCAGTGGTGTAACGTATGCGCGCCCAACACACTGTTTAAAAAAGACGATCTCGTTTCAAACTGGTTTGAGCGCTGCCTTGATCTTTATGATGGCGTTGGTCGGAACCCAGCCCAGTCAGACCGACACTGACAGTGGCCCTCATGGGTAGTCCCCTCTGATTATTCCGGTAAGTCGCCGTCGCGGACCTTAAAAAGCGTGACGCCGACTGTAAGATGTATCCAACTGACCAAAGCCTGTTTCGCTCCAGAGAGTGAGGCAGGCTATCTTTTGGACCTCAAACTGACGACCTTATCGTGTGAGCGACATTCCGCCCATCTATCTAGCAACACGCTGGATGCCACACGTGACTTGTAGCGCTAATTTCCGCTTTTCCACGCCATTCGTGAAATTATCACCCATTCCTCATTATACCTGAGGAACAGCATCAGTTTTTTTGAATTGTTCCGCGAAGCCTTTACCGCTTCGATGGGGTCAAGAAATTAGATTCGTTTAAAACTGTGACGTAGGGCTGGCGCAAACCTAAACAAGAACCCACCACAACAATCATGAAAATTTGTCCTTACCTTAATATCCAAATGAAATTTGGGTAAATTGATAAGGCATCGCAAATGCTCTCATATCAATACCATTTAGCGGAAAAGACAAGTGATGGATCTTCAAATCGAAAATAACGCCGACCCCGAGTATATTCCGCACCCCGAAACATTCGGCTGGGTGAAACAGGTTCATACGCTAGGCCCGGCTGGTACAAATTGTGAGCGTGCAGCCCTATCCTGGGCAATGCGACGTTGTCAGGGCGCTTCGGTAAAACTGCACCGGACGATGGAACAGGCCGCAGACAGTGTCGCTTGCCAGGATGGAGCGGTTTTGGTTGGCGTGGTGGCTTACCCGCATCTGCACTCAATCATCTACGCGCATATCCAGAAGATGAAACTGCTGGATGTGTTCATCATGAATACAGACAATATGGTCCTCGCCTCCCGCACCGGAGCGGAGCCCAAGATCTGCGCGACCCATCCTGCACCTGAAAAGCTGCTGCCGATCACGGTTGAGCGGCGCTTTGTCTCCAGCAACGTCATAGCCGCACGCGACTGTGCCGAGGGTCACGCCGACGGCTGTATCACCACGCTCTGCGCGGCCGAGAAATTCGGGCTGCCAATTCTGCGCAAATTCGGTCCCGTTCCGATGGGATTTACCATCCATGGTCCGCTGGAAAAGCGCGCCTGCCAGGACTGCACCCAGCACGCCTGAGCCTGCCCCGACAATCTACACCAACAGGAGAGACACCATGTCCAACAAAGCCTTCGAAACCCCGGTCGAAATCCGTTATCGCGATACCGATTCCATGGGCCATGTCAGCAGCCCCGTCTATTACGACTACATGCAGTCTGCCTATCTGGAATACATGCATGACCTTCTTGAGCTGCCAAAGTCCGAGAAGCTGCCCCATATCATGGTCAAAACCTCCTGCGATTACATTTCTCAGGCGTTGTATGGCGACAACCTCGTCGTTTGCAGCCGGGTGATCAGCTTCGGCGGTAAGAGCTTCGAGATGGAGCATGTGATGCATATCGACGATGACGATCGCCGCGTCGTAGCCAATGCCAAATCGGTGCATGTGATGTTCGACTACGACAAACAGGCCACCTATCCGGTGCCGGATGCCTTCAAAGAAAGCGTTGCAGCTTTTCAGGAAACCGCCTGATCCCTGTTTGCGAGGACGAAGACATGCAATTGAACTGGACAGCTGAGCAGCAGCAGACCCGCACCGCCTTTGCGGCGATTGGGAAAATGGCCGACCCGGATGAGCTGCACCTGGGGCGTCGGGCTTTTGATCAGCGCACTTGGGATTGTCTGACCGCCGCTGGTTTGTGGCGGATGATCGTGCCGCGCGAATTCGGCGGTGATGGCCGGGATTGGTGGGGCTTTACTGCCGCGTTGGAAGGTCTTGCGGCCACCTTGCGTACCCCCGGAATGTTGCTGTCGGTGATCGCGCAGGCTGGTATGGTTCGCGCATTGGACCTGTATGGCAGTGACAGTCAGAAACGCGAATATCTGGGCCGGATCCTCAATGGTGAGCTGAGTGCAACTGCAATCGCGGATCCCGACACCGGCACCGATGTGCGCGCAACATCGTCGCTGTTGACCCCTGGTCCCAATGAGACCTTCCGTTTGAGCGGCGCGAAATACAACATCGCCCATGCCCCGGTCGCCAGCTTCATTCTTGTTGTCTGTAAGCTGAGTGACCACGGGCGCGAAGGCATTTCACTCGTATTGCTTGATGCCGATAGCCCCGGTCTTACGATTGGCGCGCAGGATCGCAAGCTGGGTAATCTGGACCTACCGACTGGCCAAATGCGATTTGATGATGTGCCGCTCCACTACGGCCATCTTCTGGGCGAACCGGGGGCAGGCCTTCGGAACCTCGTGAACATCGTCTCCATGGGGCGTCTGTACTATGGTCTGGCGGCGGCTTGGCTGATTGAACCTATGCTTACTGAGGCATTTGATTTCTCCAAGAAACGGACAACGTTTGATGTCCCGATCATTGAGCATCAGTATATTCAGAAAAAGCTGACCGATATTCGCATCGGTTCCGAAAGCGCAAAGTGGGTATCCTACGGCGCTCTGCACCAGTTGCTTAGCGGTGCGCCGGAAGCCGCGATGACCTGTTCGATTTCCAAACTCGTCGGAGCCGAAACCATCGTCGAGGGTGCTATGGACCTGATGAAGCTTTACGGCAGCAAGGGCTACCACGAGGGGCAGATTACCACCTTTCTTCGGGATGCTCTGGCGTTCTGCAGCGTGGGCGGCACCGAGGAAATGCACCGCCGCAATATTTTCGGCCAGATGGCCCGGTTGCACGCTAAGGCCAAGAAAGCCACCGATCCCGCAACGGAAAAAACGCTGGAACCCGCCTAGAGCGGAGCAAACTTCAATAGACGAAGACTGGAGAGAGACGATGACCTCATCCCCCTGTGCCAAAGCTGCCGGAGCGATCGTGGCTACAGCTGCGGCGCTTACGCTGATGGCACTCCCCGCCCTTGCGATCGATAAACCCTCCGGGGAACCCGCTACACGCGCCGTGAGCAGCATTGACTGGGCGGCCGCCACATCCGCATTTCACGAGGCAAGTGCGGACGACCGGACCCTTACGGCTGCGTTTCTTGCAACCGAGCCTGACGGTTTTGATGATATGGCTATGGCTGTCATGATCCTCGGGACCAATACTGCGGCCGGTCTCCCAGCGTTTCGAGGGCAGCGAGATGCCTACACCGCCTACTACCAGTTGGAGGGCGCCCAAGTGAGTGTCATGGGGAGCCGAACGCATCTTGTAGACGTGCCCGGACTGACCTTCAAACATGAAGCCCGATCCTATGAGTCCATCGGCGACGGGGCTGATCATATGCTTAGCCGCTTTGGCGGGAGCTACACGTTGCGGATCACCTGTGATGCGCCAACCGAGGATACGCGCTGTATTAAGCCAGACTATCTTGCCGAACTGGCACACTCCCTCACGGTAGTGAAAGGAGCGGATCAATGACGCCACGCGCAACAAGCCTCTTTTGCGGCGCTCTCGCCCTCTCGGCACTGATTATCGCCGCTCCAGCAAATGCAGATGACCGCTTCAAGGCGCCCGGTGACCTGATCAAAGATACCGGTATTGGTCTCTCGATCGGGACGGTTCTCTATCCCGATATGCGTTTCCCTCTGGAAAGTGGACCAGCCTATGCGAACTCCCACGTTTATGCGCCCGGCGGGTTCAAGGGGAATGGCGGAAGCCAGTGTGACACCGTCAATTACAGCTATCCGTGGCGCGACAATTTCTGCGAGCTGCGCCGTTCAGACCTGCCGGTCTGTGCATCCGGCGGCCATCAAGGACAAGATATTCGCCCCGCAACCTGCCAGAGCGACACCCATTGGGCGGTTGCCGTAGAGGACGGCGTGATTGCACATGTAGGACGCTTTGCCCTGACCTTGCAGACGCCCTCTGGCACGCTTTATCGCTATGTTCACATGAATATGGACGATCTCGCCGTTGCCCCGCTGGACAAGGTGTCCAAAGGCGATCGCCTTGGCAAAGTGTCGAATTCCTGGATCTCGGAACTGCCGGTTCATTTGCATTTCGACGTCAAGGAAACGGTCCAGATCGGCGACGAAACGCGTTCAGTCTTTGTGCCCCCTTACAGCAGTCTGGTGACCTCCTATCGCCAGCTGACAGACTGATCTGCCTGGCGGAGGAGGGGCCCCTGACCTCCTCCGCCTTTTTTCGACAGGGGCGCATCCTCGCCGCATCAAGGAACTGCATAATGTCCGACACACTTTGGGTTTTTGCTTATGGGTCATTAATCTGGGATCCCGGGTTTGAACCAGCCGAGCAGCTGCCCGCTCAACTCAGCGGCTATCAGCGCCGGTTCTGCCTGAATTCTCTGCGCTATCGCGGCACATTTGCGCAGCCTGGCCTGGTGCTTGCATTAGACGCCGCAGAAGACGCGATCTGCAACGGCGTCGCCTTGGCGGTGCCATCCGGTCAGGAGCCAGAGGTCCTGAAAGACCTGCGCGCGCGCGAGCTGTTCAATCCCGCATACCGTGAGATCAAGACGCCGCTTGCCCTCGCGGATGGCCGCATGGTCGAGGGGCTGACCTATGTCGTCAATCGAGATCACGAGCAGTATGACAACCACAGCCTGCCCCGGCAGGCGGAGATCATCGCCCATGCAGCGGGTGAACGCGGCCCCAATTGTGACTATCTGTGGAATACGGCCGATCATCTGCGCGATCTTGGGATCGCGGATGACAACCTTGATTGGCTTTCAGCAGAGGTACGTGCGCTGCAGGCAGCACAGAATGAAGCCAATCGCCACTAAGCTGCAACGCCAGAAGGACTCAGGCGCAGCTGCCCCTCCGAGAGAAACCGGATATCATGACCCAAGGCCTCTGCCACCTTCGGGTCATGAGTAAACACGATCAGGGCCAACTCTTCCTGTGCCATAAGACGCCTGAACAGTTTGAGAATGGTATCGCGAGTATCGCTGTCCAGCGATGCCGTCGGTTCATCCGCAATGATGCAGCGCGGCCGCGACACCAAGGCACGCGCAATGGTCAGACGCTGCGCCTCGCCTCCGGACAGGTCTGCTGCGCGCCTTGACAAAAAGGCGCCCGAATGCGGCAGGTCAACTCTCTGCATCAGCCCTGCAATATCGACATCGTGGCCCGCGCGACCTATGCGGCGACACAGCCGCATCGCATCGCTCAGCACATCACGCACACTCATATGTCGCGCCATTGCCCGATGGGGATGCTGCGAGACCAAAGCCAGCTCCTGTGGGTGGCATATCCGAGGCTGGGCTTCATCGCGGGCCCGCCACAAAATACGGCCCGTCTGCAAGCGCTCGTATCCGCAGAGTAAGCGGGCCAGCGTAGACTTACCGCCGCCACTCGGGCCAAAGATCGCCAGACACCGACCTGGCCTGACGGCGGCTGAAATGTCACGCAACACCAGCGTTCCGGTCTGTTGGTGCGACAGCCTCTGGATCACCAGCCCTGACGGGCTCGTCGGCAGCGGTTCGGGCCCTGGAACCAACGGGACTATGCCCCGTTGCGCCGTAGCACGCGTGCGGTGGACCACGGCGCGCCCGCCCGGCTGCATCAGCATCTCAACCGCAGGACCGCGATCCACCAGATGTTTGTCATGCAGGATCACCATGCGATCTGCCATCTGCGCTGCCAGATCAAAATCATGGGTGATCAGCAATTGGCTGCGCTGCGCCTGCCCCGCGCTGAGTGCAGCAACCGCCAGTGCGCGATTGCCGTGATCCAGCGCAGCGGTCGGTTCGTCAAGGATCAGAACCTGCGGATCACGCGCCAAAGCCAACGCCGTCAAAACCCGCTGGATTTCGCCACCGCTAAGGGTCGCAGGATATCTATGCAGGGTGCGCTCTGGAATATTGAACCGCTTGCACAATGCCAAAGCCAGTGAGGTCCGGCGGCGGCTGTGCGGGAGCAGCTCTGCCACATGTTGAAAAACGGTCTGATGCGGGTTTAACGCGTCCGACAGGGCCTGCACGATCAGGCTCAGGTCCGTTCGCCGCAGTTTGCGCTGCTCTGCAAGCGGAGCACGCAGCATATCGACGCCCAGCACCTCCGCGCGCCCTGACCATCTGAAGCCATCCCCGTTCTGATCAGCTGTCTTCACATGACGGCCAGGCAACACTCCGAGCAATAGCCGCGCCAGCGAAGTCTTACCGCTACCGGACGCTCCCAGCAGTGCCAGTGTCTGCCCTTTGGGTACCTCAAACGAGACATCCCGAAAGATCGTGCGGGGCCCATGCCAGAGACAGAGATGATCGACCCGGATCAAAACACAGGCCCTAAAACCGCACCAGAGCGCAAGCGCCGGTCACCTAATTTCAGTGTCGTATGCAACAACAGCGACAAAAGCGCCGCCGGCGGCAACAGGAGCCACATCCACGCGCCGGTATAGAGCTGATCCATCGCCGATTGCATCATGCTTCCCCAGGTTAACAAACGTGGATCAGTCAGGCCCAGAAACCCCAGACCCGCAGACTTCAGCGCGGCCTGTCTGATATTTTGAACCATCAGTGCGCCCAAAAGCGGGCGCAGCGCTGCAAAAAGGTGCCAGCGCCAGCAATAGAACCACCCTGCCCCCATCACGCGGGCATATTGGACATTTTCGCGCAGAGCCTCTCGCCGCAACACCGCCGCCGCCACCCGCACGTCATCGCTCCAACCTGTCAGCACCAACAATAGGAACAACGCCGTGAAACCGGGACTTACCAAGGCCGCGACAAGCAGGAGAAGCAGCATGGTCGGAACAACTTGCAACACATCCACGCACCGCAACATAAGCGCAGATAAAAATGGGCCGCCAAACACCACAAGGCTTGCGGCCCCCACAGCAAGGCTCACCGTCACCACCGCAGTTGCCATGGCCAACGTCAGTGTGGTCGGCGTGGCAAGTATCAGCCCGATCAGCACATCCTGCCCAATCTCATTTGTACCCAGCCAATGCCCCAGCCCCGGCGGCGCCAGCACCGCTCTGCTGCTGTGATATTCGAGCCATCCACCCGCCCCAGCCAGCCAGATGGCCAGGCACAGCAGGATGACTGCGGCGAAAAGCAGATTCCGTCGGGATGCCAGCTGCATCTAGCCACGCCTCGCAAGATGCCCGGACAGGCCATCAACCAACCAGTTCATGAGCAGGACAACGCCTGCCATAAATACGACCGCTCCCTGCAACAGATCATAGTCCCGATCAAGGATGGCGCTGTAGATCAGATAACCAGTGCCCGGGTAGGAAAAAACGATTTCCACAAAGAACACGGCACTGACCAGCCCGGTCAACGTATCGCTTAGCCGTGACAGGCAAGCGGGTATCAGGCTGCGCCCGATATAGGCCCATCGAAGGCGCCAGGGTGAGATTCCGCGTGCCCGTGCATTCACTATGAAATCACGTTGGGCCAGATTGAGCGTTTCAGCGCGCGCTAGAAAGTAGAACCGCGCCAACTCATGCAGCGCCAACGCCAGCATTGGCAGGATCGCGTGACGCAGAACGCCCACTGCCCGTCCCAGCTGGTCCATCGCGGGAAAAAGTGGCTCTGCCCCACCAGTAGGCAGAACGGGCCACAGAATGCCAAACACAAGAAGCAGCAATACTGCCCCGGTGAATGGTGGTAGGCTTGCCAGCATGGTAACGACAGGCGTGACCCAACGATCCACAGATCCGCCCGGCAGCTGCCCGGCCTCAATCCCCGCCAGAGCGCCACCAATGAGGAAGACCGGCATAGCGCCTAGGATCAACAACCCAGTCCAGGGCAAGGCAGTCAGTAACAGCTGCAGAACTGGCGCCGCGTGGGGGATTGAGTAGCCCAGATCGCCAGCGAGCAGCCTAGACAGGTAAGCCCAGACCTGAGAGGCGATCCCACCGCCCAGCCCCATCGTCTCCTGCAATTGCTGCACCTCGCCGGTCCCAAGGCCCCGTGCGAGATCCGTTGACAGCATGACCTGCAGCGTATCGCCCGGCATCATGCGCGAGAGCATAGCGCAGAGCACAATAACAAAGCAGAAGATCAGTAGCCGCAGAACGAACCCGCCGATAAGGCCCGCAAACCTCCCAACAGCTGGTGATCCTGCGCCTGTAATCTCCGTCGGCACCGGGTGATCCAGCAACGAGGGGGAGGCATTGTCCACCGGTTCACTCCAGGAATATGGATTTGTGAAGCGCTGACGGAATGCCAATGGCCACCCCGCCCGGCATGAATGGCGCCGACAGTTTGTCATTGAATACGGTTGCCATCAGCGGGTTGACCAACATGTAGGACGGAAGGTTCTCTGCATAAAGCTGCTGAAATCTGGCCAGTATCTCCTGGCGTTCGGCCTGACTCTGAGCAACGGCCTGCGCCTTGATCAGGCCTGCCATCTTAGGGTCCGCAGGGAAACGGTCGCTGTTCCAGCCGCGCCCGAAGACCCTGCGCCGGATATTGCCCGGATCGCCCAACGTGCTGGATGAGAACAACGTCAGATCATAGTCGCCGTCAGCCACCAGACTGCGCAGCGCGGCGACCTCCATGACCCGAAGATCAACCGCAAATCCAAACGCTTCCAACTGTTCAGCGATCACTCTGGCGGGCTTCACCTCACGACCATCCGTGAGGAGCCGCAGGCGGATTTCCTCCCCCTGCGTTTGCCAGCGGCCAGCGCGGTTCTGGGTCCACCCTGCAGCCAGTAGCAGGTCGCGCGCCTGAGCCGGGTCGTAGGCGTAACCCTCCGTTGCCTCGTCACTTTGCCACTTGGAGCCGGGCTGAAAGTAGCCTGTCTCAGCAAGCTCAGCGACCCCGGGAAATGCAATTGCCAGCAACGCAGAACGATCAACGGCATAGGCAATGGCTTGGCGCAATTCTATCTTTTGAAACTGTCCACGATGATTGAAGCCCAGCCGCAACACATGGTCACTTGGCGAGGTTTCGACAGCAAAGCCAGCGTCCAAAGCCTCAGGAAGGCGATCCGGGGGGAGGTATGAAATCACGTCCACCTCTCCGGCGCTCATCGCCTGAAGGGCGGCATCTGGACCCATTTTTACAATCCAGATCTGGTCAAACCGCGGCCGCCCGAGAGGGTGATCTTCCGTCGCCTCCAACCTGTAACGTCCCTGCGCCTTGTCGTAGGCGGCCAATCGATAGGGGCCACTGCCAACTGCGGCTTCCGGCGTGGCAAATCGAAAAGGATCTTTCACGCCCTCATAGATATGCCGTGGCAGGATAGGAATTGCGGAAAACAAACCCTCGACCAAGCCGTATTCCGCGCGTTTGATATGGATGCGCAGATCATGCACCCCCTCGATCTCAATCCCGGCAAGCGCTTTGACAGATCCAAAAACATAAGGATGCTCAGCCATATAGCGCAGAGTAAAGGTGACATCATCTGCGGTGACCGGGGTTCCGTCATGCCATTTCGCATCCCGTTGCAGTTCAAGAGCGTAACTCAAACCGTCCTGAGATCGCGTCCAAGTCCGCGCCAGCCCCGGCACCGAATTGCCATCTGCATCCTGGCTGACAAGCGTATCAAAGATGTAACTGGTATAAAGATAGGCGATCCCGTTTTTGCGATGAACATAAGGCGCAAGCATGCCACGGTCGCCCTTGCTGTCAGTGATCACCAACGGCCTCTGGCGATCCGGTTCTGCCGCCATGAGCGCCTCAGCACCCAAACCAAAATACTGCGCAGCGCCAAGCGCCAGTCCGGCAGCCGCAGCATGGGCAAGGAAACGAGGGCGAATAAACCGGTGAACGAACGACATGAGCCTACTTTCTTTGTGGCTGAAGCACTGTGATTGGCTGCGCTACCAGCCGATAGTGGCTTCGGGGCGGGCATCTTCCTGTGGGACAACGGGTTTCAGATCCACAACCGGGGTGCCGTCAATGCAATCCAGCCCACTGATCGTCAGAACCCCATCGGAGTGGTTCAGCAATTGAACCGCGCTCAGGCCGATGGGGTTAGGGCGGTTTGGCGCCCGGCTGGCAAAAACCCCGCGGGCAACCTGGCTCCCACGTGCCTGCCGTATCCGCGCGGTGCGGTCGGATTTATGCAGCCAGTAGAGCACCCACAGATGCGAGGCCAATTCGATATTCTGTAGCGCGCCATGGTATTCAGGGGCCAATTCAATCCGACTGGTGGCTGGATTGCGGCGTCCAGACATCGGGCAGTCTCTGACTTCTTCAAACCCGGTGCGAACTACACCAATTGGCCTGATTTCAAACGCCTCGGTGGGCACTTTCAGAAGTTGCATCGCATCGGTCATGGTGTCTCGCAAACGGTATGTGGGAGGGAATGGGCTGGCTCACCTGTCAAAACAGGTTTGGGCGGGCCACCGTCGAACGGTTGCCCCCTGATATTGCGCAGGCCAGCCATCGTAAAATCGGAAATCCGGAGCGTTAACCTCAGAATTTCTGAGGTCTTGAGACTCATAGCATTGAAACCTGACGCTAGCGGAGGGTTTGGATTTTATGAGGCCCCGTCTCTGATAAATCGATTGGCATCAGGCCCCTAACGGGCGGCATATCGGGACCTGACCCCGGATCAGAGGACCTTCAGACGCATGACCGACCAAAGCAACTCAGCCCCGCCAACATCCGCACATCAATTGACCGGCGCAGGCCGGTCTCTGTCACAAATGCTGCGAAACAAGCGCTCCCTTTGGACAGTGGTTCTGATCCTAACCTGCGCCGGACTGTCAGCTTTCGCGACCTCAATATACCTGTCCCCCGATCTGATGGGTGTTGCCGCCCTTTCGGTTGGGGCGATTGGTCTTTGGGCAACCGGTCTTGTGCCTGAGTATTGGACGGCCTTGGCCTTTTTTCTGGTCGCCGTGATATTCAGCGTCGCAGCGCCTGAAACCATATTCTCTGGCTTTCACTCATCAACGTTTTGGCTTTTGTTCAGTGGCTTGGTCCTAGGCGCTGCCATCAAGCACACCACCCTCGACAAACGGGCTGCCGGTATACTCGCGTTGCTGCCGCTACGCAGTTACGGCGGCCTGCTGACCGGCATCGTGGTCTTTTCGGTGGCTCTGGCCTTTGTGATGCCATCGTCCATAGGGCGGATCATGATCCTGCTGCCGGTGATCTCTGCGCTGGCGGAGCGCGTCGGCTTTGGCGCTGCCTCAAATGGTCGGACCGGAATGTTGGCAGTTGCCACCTTTGGCACCTTTGCCCCGGCTTTCACCATTCTGCCGGCGAATGCGCCAAATATGATCCTCGTGGGGATGTCAGAAACCATCTACGGAATCAATATCTCCTATTTCGACTATCTCCTGCTACATTTTCCCGTGCTTGGCGTTGTGAAATCCGCAGTGCTGGTCGGGTTGGCCATGGTGATGTTTCCAGACCGCATTCCAACGCATAGCATCAAGGCAGCACCCTCCGCCGCGCCATTCAGCCGCCAGGAACGGATTTTGAGCCTCGTTTTGGCGTTGTGCCTATTGCTGTGGCTAACCGACCAGATCCATATGGTCTCCCCCGCATGGGTGGGTATGGCAGCAGCATTGATCTGCTTACTGCCAGGAGCAGATCTCACCCGCAAAGGCTGCATCAACACCGATCTCAGCTACGGAGCCCTGTTGTTTGTGGCTGGCATCATGGGCCTCGGCGCCGTCATATCTTCCGCTGGGCTTGGCGAAGCTGTAGTGGGGGCCATCACCGGAACCGTCGCCTTCGCTGTGGAGTGGCCGGTATGGAACACGTCGATTCTGATTGGGCTGTCAACGCTGGTGGCGATGATCACAAATCTACCCGGTGTGCCAGCCGTGATGACCCCACTTGCAGGCGAGTTATCTGACGCAACTGGCTTGCCGCTCGAAACGGTCTTGATGACGCAGGTCGTGGCGTTCTCCAATGTCTTCCTCCCGTTCCAGGCACCTCCATTGATCGCAGCCATTCAGGCCGGGAACCTACCCGCGGGGGCGGTAATCCGACTGTGTCTCAGCCTCTTCCTGATTAGCCTTCTGCTTTTGGCACCGCTGGATCTGCTGTGGTGGCATCTCCTTGGAATGTTCTGATCCCGTTGTTTTTACCACGACGAAGGCGCTCCAGAAGAAATACTGAGGGGCGCCTTCCGGACTTTCGATTTGTGCGAACGGCCAAAGCGTTTCTACCTGTAGCTGCACTTTTTACGGACGAGGTACTCCGATGTTGACCCTGACCCCATGGCGCCGCCAGCTGCTCTCGCACACCTGTATCACCGGTCTGGCCACCGCGCTCTTTTTTACCGCCAGCGGATCGGCTCAGGCTGAATTGGCCGCAGACTGGCAGGAAACCGCAATGCGGTTTGTTGTTGAGGAGAAATGGCCCGGCGCGCAACGCCAGCGCACGCTGGCATTGCTGCATGCTGCGATGTTTGATGCTGCGAATGCCATTGATGGCAGCTATCATGCCTATGCATATGATGGCCCCCAGCAACCCAGCGCCGATCGACGTGCTGCGGTAACGCAGGCGGCCCTGGTTGTCATGCAGACCCTTATGCCAGAGCGTGAGGCAGACCTGACTGCCGCTGCCGAAGCAATCCTGGGCGACATCACAGATGATGAGGCGCGGGAGGCAGGCGTGCAGCTCGGCGCGCTTGCCGCAGAGGCGGTGCTCGAAAAACGGGCAGCGGACGGCGCTGACTTCGCAAGCGATTTTACCCCTGGTCAGGCAGATAACGGCGTCTATCAGCCCACCTCTGAGCGGCCCATGGTTGCACCCAAAATCCGCAACATGCAGCCCTTTGCTCTTACCTCCGCCAAGCAGTTCGACGTCCCTCCGCCACCGGAGCTCAACAGTTTTCAGTTTCAGCGTGATCTGGCGGAGGTCGCAAAACTCGGCGGCGCGGTGTCGCAGAGCAATCCTGAGCTGATCGCTATCGCAAAACTTCATGCCGGGTCCGGGTCGGGAGCTTGGAACCAGATTGCACGCGACAGCAGCCGCGCCTGCGCGCTCCCACTGGTTGAGGAAGCCCGGACACTTGCACTGCTGAATATTGCTCTGACCGACGCACTGGTCGCCGGGTTCAATGCTAAATACACCTATCAGTTCTGGCGGCCGGAAACTGCGATTGCCGCCCTGGGCAAAGGCTATGACCACCCGACACTGGACAAGATAGACGGCTGGTCCCCCTTAGTCGCTGCCCCCATGCATCCGGAATATCCCTGCCAACACTGCACCAGTGGAAGCGCCGCTCAGCAGGTCATGGAAACTGTCTTTGGTGCAGATGAGTTTACCTTCAGCTTTGAGGGAAAAGACGGCTACAGCCGCAACTATCAGACCTTCGCGCAATTCGCTGAAGAGGAAGCAGAATCGCGTGTCATCGGCGGCGTACACTATCGTCGCTCAAACACGGTCGGCGACATGCTCGGCTATCAGATCGGCAGCCACATCAGCGCTGAATTTCTGACACCTGCGGACGCCGGTCCTGGCAGCGATAGCGCGGCAGCGACGGAGTGCGCGGGCGTTCTGACCTCCAAACTGTCGCAATAACACAGTCAGGATAACGTAATCCCCACAGCAGGTTGCACCTGTTGCGGGGACCTGCTGCGAATGTGCTCGCCACTAGCCAAGGAGCCAGACTATGGCGCAGCCTGTCTCTGCCCGTATAGTTCTCAGTCTGGGTCTCGGCCTGATCCTGATCAGCGGATCTGCGGCAGCACATGAACCATGGCTGCTGACGCCCCAAGAGGTTCAAACCCTGTCACAGCGCAGCGTGCCCGAGCTGTTTCGCAGCCCTGGCCTATTGCTTGTCTTCGCCCTTTTCGCAACGCTCGCCGTATTCGCAGCCGTTCTCGCGGGGCAACTCTTGCGCCCAAAGGAGGACCGGCTTTTCAGAAGCTTGAATCATCGCAGTCACGACTGGGGTCCGTTGTGCCTGCGTCTTGGTCTGGGGACAACTGTGGGCATGAATGCTATGGGCGGACTGCCCCGGCACGGCACTGAAACATGGAGCACCCCAACACTGTTTGTCCCCGATATGCAGCTGGCTCTTATCCCCGGCTGGGACTGGCTTGCGTTGCCTGCGCTGATCACATCTGTGTTGCTGGTATTGGGGCTTGGTACACGGCTGGCCGCTCTCGGCATCCTTGGTCTTGTTGCGTTTGGCAGCTGCCTGTTCTCCCTCGACTTCATCGCCTACTACGGCTTCCATTTTGCCGCGCCGGCGTTTCTGCTCCTGCATGTTGGTAGTGGCTCACTCAGCCTTGATCGCCTGCTGCCGCCAAGCCTCCCACCGCTTTTGCCCAATGCGCCTTCGTTGGTCTGGAGCTTGGTTCAAATAACCATGGGCGGAACCTTTGCAGTGATCGCTGTCTTGGTGAAATTTCTGCAACCCACCCTGCTGATCGCAATTCTGGAGCACGGGAACATATGGTTCTTCGGCCTGCCGCTATCGGTTGTTGCACTGACGATGATGGCGATTGAGCTGATGGCCGGCATTCTCCTAGCCCTTGGGCAATTGATACGGCCCATCTCGCTGTTTCTGCTCTGTGCTTTCACCTTCTTCGCAATCAGCCTGCAGGAAACGCCCCTGCTGCATGGCAATCTATATGGGGTTTTTCTATTCTTCCTGCTGCACGGCGGCGCCCCTATTGATCTGTTGCAGCGACCGCAGGCCGCCCTTTCCGAAGCCCAAAGGGCCTAGCGGGATGCTGCAAAGAGTGTTCTGCATCAGCATGCTTGCCGCGACCCCGCTCATTGCCATCTGTGCCTGCCTGCCGCAGATCAAACAGGTGGACGCCCTGCCCGCTGCACTTTTTGTCACGCTTCCGGCTCACCAACCGCAGCCAGACCTTCGGGTCAGCAGCGTCTACAACGCGGCGGATGGTTGGCGCCTGCGGATCGAGGTCGCGAATTTCGTCTTCACCGACCTTTGCGTCAGCAATGCCACCGACCTGGCCGCGGGGGCATGCCCATGTTCATCTTGGTGACAAAAAACTCGCTACTGCCTATCAGCCAAATGTCGTGCTCGGACATCTACCAACCGGGCGGCATCGCGTTACGGTGTCCCTTCGTGCACAGGATCATCGGGTTCTTGGACGGGAAAGGGGCGGGATATTCGCAGCTACGGTCATCATTGACGCACTCTGACGCAGAGTAAAACCGGCGCAGCTGCATCTGCGCCGGATAGTATCAGATCCCTATTGGCCGATATCAGCGAGCTGTGGGCAAACGATTTTGCAGAATCTGCACAACCTTCTCCGGATCGGGCAGCGAGTGATGCCCGTGCTGGATCTTCAGCAACGGATCGTAGTTCTCGCGCCAAACCGGTTCAAACACCTCATAGCCGTCTTCGCGCAGCTGGGAGACGTTGCGACGCACCGCCGGCTTTTCCCACATCGGACCGCCCATGACAGGGAACAGCAACACCGGAAAGGTCGCGGCCAGAATCACAGTGGTCAGTCGGTTTTGCGAGGATCCATGCGCTATCGCAGACAGCGTATTCGCCGTCGTAGGCAGAATGGCCAGAATATCGTGATCCGCAACAATGCGGCCCGGTTTATCGGTCGGCCAATCCTTGGGGTTATCACCGCTGATCACCCGATCCAGAAACAACGCGACCGCGTCCATATTAACGAATTTCGTTGCAGTTGGTGTAAACAGCGCGGTGAGTTCACAGTCGATCTCATTCTTGATCGCCCGAAGGTACAGCGGCAGCATCGTGGCATCCAGTGAGCCCGTAACCCCAATGAGAATACGCGGGCGCGAAGCAGTGTCAGTCATTGAAAATGTCCTGTAATCAGTTTGTTGAAATACTCTATTCAGCCGGTTGCTGAACCGGATCCTGTGCCCTGTGAGGGGTGGCTGCCGTATGCGGCGCAGCTTTATGTTCACTCACGTTGTGCTGAGGAACCGGCGGCCAACTCTTCATCACCAGGGTCAGCAGATCGAACCGAGCGACCACCGCACCACAGGCATTCAGAACGCAACAGTCCCAACGCACATCTCCAAAGGGAGCAGAGGCGCGCGGTGTGATTTCCTTGCAGGTCACGCGCACATGCAAGGAATCGCCAAAATACACCGGTGCGTGAAAACGCAAATTATCGGAGCCGATATTGGCCAGAACAGGGCCTGGCGCAGGATCAACCAGAAGCCCGTTCGCAAAGGACACCACCAATTGCCCATGCGCGACACGGTCATCAAAAAACGGGTGTGAGCGTGCTGCTTCACGGTCCATATGGGCGTAGAATACATCCCCCGTAAAATGGGCAAATTGCTCTACATCCTGTTCAGTAATCTGTCGCGTTTCAGTGATGAGCTGATCCCCAATCCGCAATGTTTCCAGAGATTTACGAAACGGGTGCCCGTTGTGCCTGGTCTCCGCCCCTTCAACCCATCGGCCCGTGAGTGCGGTCAGCAACTGCGGCGGCGCGTGTATCTCCGTGCGCATCATATAGGCGGCGACGGCATGGCGGATGTCTTCTGCGCCACAGACCTGTGCATGGTGTGTCGCAGCGAATAGCCGCGGCACTGATGGATCCGGCGACAACTCCAAGGCCTGACGTGCCATTTCACTTCCGCAAATCCGGATTTGACCTTCCGCTGATGTCAGGCAGGCCGCTGCTTCCTGTGCCAGTGGGCTATCGTTGGTAAAAACATTTGAGTAGCGCGAGCAGGGCGCCAGATTGGCAAGCGCGATCGCGTCACACAGGCTGTCGTAGGCCATAGCCGTCGCCACGGGCCCCTGAACGAAGGTATGGTGAACATCAGGGGTGTTGGCAGGCTTGGCGCAGTGCAATAGCACTGGCGACAGAAAAGCCCCGCCCGTCTCACCCGGTGTAATAATCGGTTCGGATACGAACTCTGCCACATGACGTAACTCATCCAGTGCCTTCTGCACTGTCTCAAGATGCCCGCGTGAGACCAATGCCCCCATCTGGGTGGCTGCATCATCCGGCACTCCGAGAATAGTATCCGCTAGGGTCGCGGACAGATCTGCGAGTACTTCGGCCTCGCGGTGGCGGGGCAGAAGAATACGGCGCACTGCATGACGCCGCTGGCCGGCCCTCAGGATCAATTCACTGCGGATCTCCCGCAGGAAAAACTGATATTCTTGGCTGCCCGGGGCCACGTCGCTGCCGAGGATCGCTGCAGACAGGCCCGTCTCGCAGGATTGCAGCCGCACCAGACCGGCAGCCACCGCGGGGTGCTGCCGTAATTTCTGGGCCGTACTGCGGGAGCCGGCAAAGCTGATTGCGTCTCCGGCGGACAGGTTGTCCACAAGCCCCAGAGGCGGGTTGTATATCAGTTGCAAGGCCCCGGTTGGCAGGATCTGACTGTCGTGAATCAGCTTCACCAAGCGTTCGCTCACACAGGCGGTGACTGGATCCGGGCAGACGATGCATGGCACGCCAGCGATGAGTGCGGGCGCTATTTGCTCCAGAAGCCCCGAAACCGGATTATCCAGCGCAGTAACATGCAGCGCAACACCGGACAGCGGGGCGAGGATCTGCTGGCGGCCGGTGGTGCTGCCCGGTCCGATACCATCCTCAAGGTGCAGGACTGGCGCATTGGGCAGTGACTTCAACGCCTGCCCGGCCAGAGCCGACAGGCGCGCAATACCGCCGTCCACATCCAGTTCACAGTCATGCCGCGTCGCACCAATGGTCAGGCTCTCACGATAGAGTGCAGCGCGATTGTCCTTCAAAATACGTGCAACAGCCCGCAGTTGCTGCGCACGATCCTGAAACCCCATAGCGCGCAATGCAGGCCCTCCGACCGCTCGGGCAAAGTCAACGGCCTGGATCCCGTCATCACTACCGTAAGCAAGCACAGCATTAGGTTGGTTGGTTGCCGCATCGGCAAACACCTGGGTCTGCGCGCCGCAGTGATCCCATCTTTCTGCAATCAAACTTTGAAGAAAACGGGGTCGTTTTACATGATCAGTCACTTCAAAGCCCTCTTGCTGTGCAATCGCCGGATGATGCGGTGTCCTGATAACCGGACCCCTGTTCGGCGGCCTAGTTCACCAGAAAGATCCAGTCATTCAGCTGCTAGGGTTCATGCAAAGCGTGCGTTACATCCAATCGAAACTTTGAAATCTGCGCCTCAGAATTTCTGAGGCTGACGGACGCATAGACCATCAGACATCGCTGATGCCCTACCTCAAGATTTTCGATGTGCAATTTTTGTCTGCCGCTGCGAGCTTGCCTGCGGATGGAGGGCACCCTGCGTGTCAATCCTCCCAGGTTGAACGTATCGCTCTAAGAAGGGGACAATGCCATGACCGGTGCCACCTCGTCGCAAAACCTGAGACAGGCCTCCTTTGGCGGCACTGAACACACGGCTCGGCATATCTGCGTGGCGGGTGTTTCCGGGCTTGCGGGCGCACATATCGCCCGCGCCGCCCTCGCGTTGGGATGGCGTGTCACCGGCACATTGCGGGACGCGACAGATACCTCGAAAACTGTTCCGCTCATGGCCTTGCCCGGTGCCCGCGACAGGCTCCGTCTAATATCCGCAGACACGGCCCAACCCGAAAGTTTCGCCGATGCGTTGAAGGGTAGCGATGCATTGGTCATCGCCTGCCTGCCGTCTATTCGCAGCGCCCCGGACGGGACCCCCGCAAACGATCTGGATCCGCGCGCCGGGATGGCGCATTGCATAAACCCTACAAAAACAGCCTGCCGCAACCTGATCACAGCGGCGGATCGCAACGGAATTGGCGATATCGTGCTTCTGTCGAGCACCGCTTCCACAGATCCGAACCCGCCCCCAGCGATCAAGAATGAACTGCGGCACCATTCTGACCTTGAACACCAGATTGAGCAGAAGAAGTTCATAGCGGCGCAGAAAACCGCGATGGAAATTGCCGCGACACGTCTGGCACAGGACCGTGACTTGCGTCTGGTTATTCTGCTCTCGGGCATGATCCTTGGCCCTGGGATACTGCCCTGCCATCATCAGGGTCATGTGCTGAGCCGTCTTCGCGATATGGCAGTCAATGCACGTCCGTGGCATCGCAACACGCCAAATGGGTCAATGTCGCTGATCCATCCGGCAGATTTGGCCAGGCAATGTCTGGCCGCTCTGCAAAAACCCGAAGCGGAAGGCCGCTACTTTGCCGTCACAAAAAGTTGGCAATGGTCTGATATATATCAAGAGATATCAAATTTCGCACCCGAAAACGCCTTGCCCGCAGTTGTCCCCAAGGGGACAACTGCCGTAGCCACCACTGAGTTTGATTTCACCAGACGAGACAGCCTTGCACCGCCCCGTCACGGGTTGCCCGAGATGGTTTCCGGCTTTTATCACTGGCTGGATGATTGCAACGACGCAAAGCTGGACCATCCGGAAATTGGTGCTGAACCGGCAGGCGCCGTGTCCAGATAGTAGCTTATCTGGACAGGTCGGCCTTCATTGCGGCACTTGGGAAGCAGGTTGCCTGTTGTCCGGTCGCCTCCTGCCAACGGCCGATCGAGCGGCGGGTCTTGAACCCCGCAAGCCCATCTGCGCCGCCAACATCGTAGTCGCGCCGTTCCAGTCCACGCTGCATGGCCGCCACGTCGGAACGCAGCATACTGTCCACCCGGCCCCAAGCGCCTCGAAAATCCTGCACACCAAACTGAATACGATCCCCGACATGCCCGACAAACAGCGCATAGAGATCGCTCTTGTTGTACTCTTTCAGCACATAGAAATTCGGTGTCACAAGAAATGCCGGCCCGTTGCGCCCTGCCGGCATCATCAGATAGGCCACGCCATCACGTTCATGCGCGGGAAAGGCGCGGCCAGAACCGCGGTGAATGCCTAGCGCCTCCCACTCGCGAATGCTCTGCCCTTGATCAGGTCCTTCCAGAGCACAGGATACCGAGGCGGGCACTGAAACCTCAAAGCCCCAATCGCGAGTCTTGTCCCAGCCGTGTCGCGCCAAATATCCCCCGATTGAGGCGATCGTATCCGCTTCTGAGCGCCAAATATCGGCGCGCCCATCCCCATCGCCGTCTTCGGCAAACTTGAGGAAACTGGACGGCATGAACTGCGGCTGTCCCAGCGCGCCCGCCCAACTGCTCCGCATAGCCTGTTCCGGCGCATGACCTGCCTCAGCGATCTGCAGCGCGGCAATCAATTCTTGGCGGAAATAGTCAGCGCGGCGACTCATAAACCCCTTCGTGCCCAGAACTTCAAAGACGTTGTGAGGGATCTTTACCTGACCATACCCGCTCTCGCGGCCCCAGATCGCCAGAATGATCCGTCCCGGCACGCCGGTCCTGCGTTCGGTTTGTTGCAAGGCGGACGCGTGCCGCTTAGCCATCCGGCGCCCCATCGAGGTTGCGCCATCAACGGAACCGCGGTTGAAATATCGTCCCGGCGCGCCAAATTCCGCCTGACGCTGGCGGCGGGGCAAGGTCGCTTTGCTGCCGGGCGGCACCAGATCCGGCAAGTCCCAGTTCAATCTCACTTTGGAGAAGGCCGCATCAAATGTCGGGCGCCGTACCCCGGCCGCCCGCGCCTCGGGCCAAACCTCCTGCGCCAACCACTGCTGAAACTGCCTCTCGACCTTTGCGCGATCCACAGCCCACGCAGGCCCATATGGCAACGCCAATAGGATCATCAGAAGTGATAGCAAACGAAACAACATCTCAGACACTCCATCCGGTTGATAACTGGGGCCGACGTGGCAACAAGGCATCGCCCTGCCAGTCTGATGTCATCCCGCGGAGACCGGAATTTCAAGGCTGACTTTCTTGCGCCCCATCACCACAGAGGTCCGGAAGCGACGCACATTTGAGTCCTCGAAAAACAACCGCTTGGTCAACTCTTCAAAGGCCTCCATATCCGACGCGGTGCAGATCAGACAGAAATCCGCCTCACCTGTCAGATAGTAGCACTGCTGAACCATCGGTTCGGACCCTGCCCGGCGGGTGAAGGCGTCGATCTGATCCAACCGCTCCCGTTCCAGTTCCACCATCACCACAAATGTCATTGGCATACCGACCTTGGCCGGGTCAACCAATGCAATTTCATCCGTGATTACCTTGCGTTGGCGCAGCGATTTCAGGCGCCGCTGTACGGAGGCAGCCGACAACCCCGCCTGAGCCGCCATAGCCTCAAGCCCAAGCCGCGTATTGCGTTGCAGAAGCGTTAGAAGCGTCACATCCGCCTTATCGAGTTTTTCACCCATAGAACCTCATCAGAGTGCAATATTTTTTCGCATTTAGTCTAACTTTGACCAGAACATAGCAATACTCTTGCCTAGACTGATGACATGAACAAGATCAATGTCACGCTCGACCCCGCCAAGCCCCAACAGATGCTACACGCCTGCCCTGCGTATCGTCCCTCCCCGTTGGCCTTGCATGAGGTGGCCGGCCAGCAGGTCTGGATCAAGGATGAGACCAATCGGATGGGCCTTGGGGCATTCAAGGCGATGGGCGGTGTCTATGCTGTCGCCGAGTTGTTGATGCGCGCAACCGGATTGACAGAGAATGACCTGACCAGTGACACCGGGCGGGCTGCAGCATCGAATGTGACCTTTGTCTGTGCGAGTGCTGGGAACCATGGCATGGCCGTTGCCGCCGGGGCACGGCTTTTTGGAGCGGCTTGCCGCATCCATCTCGCCGATACCGTACCTGAGGATTTTGTCCAGCGGCTGCGTGCCAAGGGCTCCGAAGTCGTCCGCTCCGGTGCGACCTATGAGGAGAGCATCGCCGCCGCCATCAAGGATGCAGAGGAAAGCGGCGCAGTTCACCTGGCCGATGGGTCCTGGCCCGGCTACACAGAGCCACCCCGTCTGGTGATGGAAGGTTACACGGTGATCGCACAGGAAATGCGCGACAGTTTCGCAAGCTCGGGCCAATGGCCGACCCATGTCTACCTGCAGGCCGGTGTCGGCGGTCTGGCTGGAGCGATGGCCTATATGATCCGTGCCAATTGGACTGTTCAGCCCGAAATCATCGTGGTTGAACCCGACGCGGCTCCTTGCCTTCAGCAGAGCGCACGCGCAGGTGAAATGGTGACGGTAGAAGGCCCGGTCTCCAATATGGGGCGTCTGGATTGCAAGACACCCTCGATGCTTGCCTACGAAATATTGTCCAAGGCAGCCGACCGATATGTGACGATCTCTGACTCAGCGGCGCTCAGAGGGGCTGAGATCTCCGCCACGCTTGGGATCGCAAGTACCCCATCCGGCGCTGCCGGGCTGACGGCTTTGGTTCAGGATCTGGAAGCAGGCACATCTCCTGACATGCGGCCACTGGTGATCCTTTCAGAAGGGGGCGTTGACGATGTCTGAGTTGGATCTCGTCGCCTTTCGGCGTGATTTACATGCACATCCGGAAACAGGTTTTGACCTCACACGTACCTCAGATGCCATTGCCACAGAACTGGAGCAGGCCGGGCTGACGGTGACCCGCGGAATTGGTGGCACTGGTCTCGTGGCTACATTGACACGGGGTGAGTCCACCGCTGGGGTTGCGTTGCGCGCCGATATGGACGCGCTGCCGATTGAGGAAGCCACCAACCTCTCCTATCGCTCACGCCATCCCGGCCAGTTTCATGGCTGCGGTCACGACGGACACAGCACCATGCTACTGGGCGCTGCACTGCGTCTGGCGCATGATCCTGACTTCAACCAGACCGTCCATTTTCTCTTTCAACCGGACGAGGAAAACGGCACTGGCGCTGCGGCGATGATTGCCGATGGGCTGTTTGATCGCTTTGATATCACCCGGATCTATGGTCTTCACAACATGCCGGGGATGCCGCTTGGCCATTTCGCGACTGAAACCGGTGCGTTCTGTGCCTTTGAGGATAATTTCGAGATCCGCATCACCGGACGAGGCGGCCATGCCTCCATGCCAGAGAAAGCGATTGATCCAATCGTGACAGGCGCTGCGATCGTCAGTCAACTGCAGACGATCACAGCGCGCTCCGTGTCAGCACGGGATCATTGCGTTGTTTCAGTCACGAATTTCGAAACCGACGGCGCGCGTAATATTCTGGCCAGCAACGTATTGATTTCCGGAGACTGTCGGGGATTTGACGCCCATGTCTCCCACACGATCGAACAGCGCATACGCGACATCGCCAGTGGCATCTGCGCCGCACAAGGTGCCAACTGCGAGGTCACCTATTCAACATCGTTCCAGCCATTGGTGAATGACGCAGACGCAACCGCATTGGCCGTTGCTGCAGCAGGGTCCGCTGGCAGCATTGATGCGCAGTACGGGCGTGTGGGATTCTCAGAGGATTTTGCAGCCTTCCTCCAGCACCGCCCGGGCGCATTTATGTTGATGGGCAATGGCACAGAAGGCGCGCATGCCATGCAACTGCATAATCCGGGTTATGATTTTAATGACGACGCCATCGACCACGGCATCGCTTACTGGTGCGCCTTGGCTCGATCAGGCTGACTTGTCGGTATGTTCGCGGGCGAACGGCAGGGTAAATTGCACCCGCATGCCATTGGAGCCATCCACCTCGGTTGTGCCTGCATATTTTCCGACCATACTGCGGATCATGCGCCAGCCGAGAGAACCGGAACGTTCAGGTCGGGCATCGCCCTCGGCCAGGCCGTGCCCGTCATCCGCGATCACAAGTTGCAATGCGTCATCCTGTTCGGTCAACTCAACCAGAATATTCCCCTGCTCACGCCCGACAAAGGCGTGCTTGTAAGCGTTCGTCAGCAGCTCACCTGTCAGAAGGCCCAGATCAATCGCCATTGAGCTTGGGATCTCAATGTCATCGCCGCGCACCGATACCGCCACTTTGAGGATCTCGGAGCTGAACGCCCCCTCGGCATTGGCGGCGACCTCCTGCAGGAAGGGCAGCGCCTGCAGATGATCAACCCGCGCAGAACGCTGCAATTGTTCGTGCACACGGATCACCGATTGAACCCGCGCCTCCAGATCCGACAGCACAGAAACGGTTTCCGGTGCCTCAGCTCCTCTTCGGCTCATCCGGATCAGCGCGCCGATCAGAGCCAGATTGTTGCCGGTCCTATGATGGACCTCCTTCATCAGAAGATCCCGTTCCGTCAACGCTTCGAGCAGCACCCGATTCTGTTCAGCAAGTTCCGCAACGGGGTCAGCATCCCGGATCTTGCTGATAGCGTCAGTCGCGGCCTGAGCGGCGGCGATCATTCCATCGCTTTTGACCGGACTCAGGAACAGAAGTTCGATCTCTGTGCCCTCCGGTCCGCTGCGTATCGCATGATGATCCGAAAGACGGGACAGCCCGCGCAACCCCAGCCCCAACCCCGGACCAGGCGCGACTCCGCCCCTACGGCCCCGCAAAATATCGTCGAGCCCATCAATCCCAGGCCCCTGATCTGTGATGATGGCCCGCATGGCCACCTTGTTGCCATGCTCCTGCAGGCTCAACCGGACCCGCCCGACACTGGCATGCTGCTGGGCATTTCGAGCCGCCTCAAGCAATGCCGTCACCGCCCGCGTCTGGGAAAACGTCCCGAACTGCAAGGCCTTGGTAATCGCCATCGCGATAAAGCGTAACCTCAGAACATCTTGTTCTGTATCAATTTTCAAAGTGATCAGGGCGGTCGACACGGGTCTACATCTCTTTCGCGATTTTAATGACAGCTAGACTGGCGTCGTCGCGACCCCTGAAATTCTCGGCCATGAGTTTTCCCGCAATCAACAGCGCCGAACGCATCAGCAGAGCGGGTTTCTCGTGGAGGTCCCGTAACGTCAGCAGACCATCGCTGTGCAGAATAACGGTATCACCGGGTTGCAGATCGACCTCATCCGAATACGGAGAAAGTGCGGGTCCTCCGAGATGGCCATCGCGGGTCGCAAATCTCTTCGTCTCGCCCAGCCGGGCGCGGATCGTCGCAATATTGCCAACGGAGGCATAGGACATGCGTCGCCCATCCGCAGCCACAGCCACACAGGCCGCGACAGCACCACGTGTATCCGCAATATCGACAGAAATATCTGCCAAGGCCGCAGCAGGGGTACGACCCGGCTTGTGCCCAAAGGCGTGCAGAACCCGTTCAGCAGCATCCGCCGCCCGGTGACCATGGCCAAGCCCATCGCAGAGGATCAGATCCAGTCTGCCATCAGGGGTCGCATTGGGTGTCACACATATCATATCCCAAGCGTCGCCACAGCGGGTTTCTCCGGGGTGGGTCACCAAAAGACCCGCGACCTCCATTGCGGTCGGCCGGTATGGGCGCAGTTGGAATTCACACGCAACAACTGTGCCCTCATCACGGTTTGAATAGATATCAAACTGATCCGACAACCGTTGCATCGCACCCAAACCCAGCCCTGCCGAGCCTTCGCTGCTGCTCCCGTCCCGCATCATTTTGTCGAGCGCATCGATCCCGGGTCCCTGATCCACGACGATCACCGCCAAACGCGGGCCACCGATGCCCGGCATTCGCTGTAACAGACAACGCCCCCGTTTGGCATATCGCAGAACATTGGTCGCCGCCTCGCTGACAACGATGGCGATTTCTTCGGTCCGGGCCTGTGAAAACCCCGCGACCTGCGCCAGCTGGCGCGCGTTGCGGCGACAGACCGAAACGTCGCTGGGGTCTGAAATGGGCAACCAATGGGTCATATCCGGGCCATCATCGTCACGCGTGTTCCTTTGCCTTCTTCGGTTTCGACCTCCAGCGCATCGCTCAGGCGTTTCGCGCCGCCCAGGCCGCGCCCCATGCTCCCTGCAGTGCTGAAACCATCGCTGAACGCAGCGTCCAGATCCGCAATCCCGGGCCCATTGTCGACACAGACCACGCTGATTGCGGACGGTTCACTGTGCATATAGATACGCGCTTCGCCTCCGCCACCATGCATCACCACATTTCTTGCAATTTCACTGACCGCAGTGACAAAGCGGGTTTTTTGAACGGTGCGCGTACCGCGCTGAGCCATTTCACGGCCAGCGATCCTGCGCACCTGAATAACATCGCGATCTCCGATCAGTGCATAAATACCGATCAGAACACCATCCGTGGGTATCATCCCCGACGTTCACCGCGCAGATCGCGCAACGCATGTGTCAGGCTGAGAGCCGTTTTACTCTCGGGCAGGTCCATGCCCAATTCCACCAGTGTCATTGCCACTGCCGGGCGCATGCCAACCACGTAGGTCTGGGCATCCAGCAGTTTTGATACGCTGGCCAACTGCGCCAGGATGCGACCAACGAAGGTATCGACAATCTCCAATGCGCTGATATCCATGACCACCGCCCGGGCCGCTTCATCCACCACACGCTCGGAGAGGGCCTCCTGCAAATCCAGAATATCAGTGTCAGAAATGTCTTCCTGGATCGCCACCAACAGAACGCCTTCGACAAAGTAAATGGCCGACGCGCTGGACATGTCAGTGATCCTTCTTCTTGGTGATTTCATAACCGACGCGGTTCAACGCATCTGCCAGACCACTGCGGATGGTAGACCGGGTTGTTACCTCGCCGACATCCACACCCAATTGCACCATCGTCTGCGCGATGGTCGGGCTGATACCGCTGATAATACACTGCGCGCCCATCAGGCGCACAGCCGCAGCCATCCGCAACATATGCTGGGCCACCTGGGTGTCTACAGTCTGCACGCCAGTCAGGTCGACGATAACCACCTCTGCCTGACGGCGCAGAATGGTTTCCAGCAGGTTTTCCATCACCTCCTGCGCGCGTGCTGAATCCATCGTACCGATCAGAGGCAGGGTCAGTACTTTGTCCCATAGCTCAACCACCGGTGTGGACAGTTCCTGCATCTGGTCACGCTGCTGTTCGATAATGCGGTCCCGTTCGGCAATAAAAACCTCTGCACAATAGACTGCAAATGCGTCGATCACCCGGCTGAAGAACCAGATTTCCTCCACCAGGTTGGTCGGGTATTTTGCCAGTTTGTCTTTGAGGCGATAGAACACTGGCGCCTTCAGCGCCAACACGAAGGAAGCCATATCGCTGGGGCTCACACCGCGTGAACTGCGTTCCTTGGTGACGTCAACCAACACGCTGCGCAAATCCACCCAAGCGTCACTGGACAAATCAAAACGATCGCCTGTCGCACCCTTTTCGATCCCAGAAATAAGCGCGCGCAACAAGCCACTGGTCTGCTCCCGCCCCTCTTTGTGACTGAAAAGATCAATCCGTTGCACACCTTCGTCGCTTTGGGTCGAAATCCAGGACGCAACAATCTCTTCGAAATCATTCTGCAAAATCGTGAGCACAGTTTCAGTGGCGGTTTCTGACATCTCTACCTCATTTGGGCTGGAGATCCGGCGTCGGGCGCGCCGGAGTGCTCTGTGGAATGATCGATTTGATAGCGCTCCGCGACCCCGACTGTAAACAGCGAGTTTTGAAATCACACATAGAGCAGTAGAAATTTTCCTTTTTTCTTGCAAGGATAGGCTACGATGGCCGTATCGCGACACTCGCTGTGCATTTCGGCTGCTCCCTTGGAAAGGTCCACGATGTCCGCATCCCAGACAGCCGCCATGATCGCCTATGACAGTTTTCTTCTGCGCTGCTGTCTCGCTGTTGCTTTGGGCCTGTTGATCGGTCTCGACCGCGAAATCAAAAAAAAGCCACTGGGCGCGCGCGCCTATATGCTGATCTGTCTTGGCTGTTGTGCGCTGACGATGCTCACTCTTAATCTTGCGGCTACTGCGCAGGAGGGAACCGCTGCCGTTGATCCATCCCGGACGATACAAGGTATCGTGGGCGGCATCGGATTTCTGGGTGCCGGGGCGATCATGTCGACTACCGAAACCGGCAAACTGCGTGGGGTTGGCAGCGGTGCAGCCATCTGGGTTGTGGGTGTGGTTGGCATTGCCGTCGGATTCGGTTTCATTGCCGAGGCCGCCTCGGTGGCCTTGCTGGCATTTCTGATCCTCACCATCGTTGATTGGGCACAACAACATAGACCGGATCTCGACAACGGCCGGGATACGTCCGACGGCGAGGATTAGTCCCAGTCCCAACGCAAATAGAGCGGCAATTCACCAGCGTTGCGACAGCAGCGATTGCATCTGCCCCTACGCGTCATATCTTGGGACGAGCAACAAGGAGCATCGCGCATGACCACCAAACCCAGCGGTCAGCACTCAGATCGTGCCCCCGGATCCGCCTCCGGGTTGAGCCGGAGCGAAGCCCGCGCCGCGCAGAACGCCCGCGATCTGGAGGACCACCTCAGCTGGCTTGATAGCATCACAGGTACTGCGCTTGGCGTTCTGGCCGTCGCCTCGGGGATCTACACGTATCTTGGCGTCTCGTCTCTGTTGGATGATACCGGCGCATTTTCGGTGATCGCAGCCTTGGCGTATTCGGTGGCCGTTTCAGTCGGGATTTTTGTGTTCTGGTCTTATATGATGCGCCTGGTACCGACCGTGCGGACAGCCGCTGCGCGCATTGGTCTTGTGCTGTCGATGGCGCTGGGATCGGTTGCGATTATCGCAATGTCGTCCTGGCTGAATGCCGCTGCCTTGGCCGGCGCTGCCGCTGTTGAACAGCATCTGGCTGTGACGGTGCAGGATTATCAGACCGCATTGGAACGCGCGGATGAAATCACCCAGAGTGGTCAGAGCCTGGCGCGGGACGTCGCACGGGTGCGACAGACCTTTGTTGACCTCTCAGAGCAGGAGGCAACCGGTCAATTATCCGGTTTCGCCGGTCAGGGCGCAGTATTCCGATTGCTGCGCCAGAAATCGGATGAGCTGGCGGCGTTGGAAACTCAGATCACCAGCCAACAACCGCTGGTGGAGGCTGCCTTTGACGAGGGTAATGTCATCCTATCGCGCATGCGGGCGCTCACTGTCGAACAAGGTCCGGTCGCCCAGCGGTCGGTCCTCTTTTCAGAAGAGGCCGTACGCCTGGCCAATGTGATCACCCAGTTGCGCCAACTGTCGGTCGCCCCACTGGTCCAAAGGGCGGCGCGCGACCTTTCCGACAGCGTCGTCACGCCAGAACTGGACGGTTCAGATGCGGCCACCCGACAAGGCCAGCAGGCCACTATCGACAGTGTTCGGCGCGTTCTGGCGCAACGCGCCGATGGGCTAGGCGCGGCGGCCAGCGCAGTGCTGAGCATGACTCCGCCACGTGATACCACCTACACTCCTGTTTCTGCTGCGGATGCTGTTATTCTCTATGCTGGCAATTTCGTGCCGTCTTGGGCAGGCGCGATTGCGATTGACCTCCTGCCGGCGGTGCTGGTGTTGATTGTCGCCATTACACAAGCGGCAATCCGCGCCGGCCGTGAAGGGGCCGCCACCGAGGACACAATGACGCTGGCGGAGCTGCGCGCCGCCGTGGCCGCCATCCGGGATATTGACACGTCTCTGGAACGCGCAGGCCCCTTCGCCGCACCCGGCAGCCAGCCGCCGGATATCGCCAGTCTGGACGATAAACGCCGTGCCGATTGATCGCGACGACCCCCAGCCGATAGCTGTCGCGCGCCGTCGAAAAAGGCCAGATACCTGGCGCGTATTGCGATGGGTATTTGCAGCGCAGCTCGGGTTTGCGGCTGTCTTGCTCGGAACGGATCTTGCAAAGCTTATTCCGCAACTGGCTTGGCCCTCTACCGCACCGGAGCTGACAGCACCGATTGGTCCTGGCGATCAGACCAGGCGATACACTCCCACACAGCTGCCAGATCGCCCGCCTGCCCCTGGCAGCCGACCATTGCCCAGCACTGAGAATATGCCCGACAGGCTGACCTTCGCCACACCTCAGTGGCAGGGCGAAACCGTGTTGACCTTGACGGGCCGGATCGCCGAGGGCGACGCGATGCGCTTTAGCGACTATCTGGAGACGCTGGAAACCCTGCCGTCACGAGCCTACCTCAACAGCCCGGGCGGCTCCGTCTCTGACGCTTTGACCATTGGTCGCGCCCTGCGCGCACGAGATATGAACACTGTGATGAGTGCCAGTGACATCTGCCTGTCCGCGTGCCCCTATATTTTGGCCGCCGGGGTCAGCAGAATTGCAGATGCAGACGCCATGATCGGCGTACATCAGCATTATTTCGGTCAGAATACCGTGCTGCCCGCCTTTGTCGCCGTAGAGCAGATCCAGCGCGGTCAGGGTGAGGTCATGAGCTATCTTCAGGAAATGGGCGTGGATCCGCTGATGATGCAACCCGCGCTGATGACCCCATCCGATGAAATCTACCTCCTGACGCCCGCCGAGCGGAGCACCTATCGCCTCACCACCACGGACGGTGATCCAGAGTAGGCGCGCTGACACCTCTCCATTATGACAGGCGAATAATCGCCAGCCAAAGCCTTGCAGCACCGCAGTGATCCGATAGGATTGTCGTGACAAAAACAAATGGCAGGCAGGCAGATGAGCATTTCACGACGCAGCTTCGGATTCGGACTGATGGCGCTTGGCCTCGGGGCCTGCAGCCAAGGGGTAACCAGGACATCGGCACCGCGCACTGTCGGCGGGTTACCGGCCGATCTGCGCCCGGTGCCAAACGCGGCCTATGATGCTTGGGTTGCCGGGTTTCGCCAACGCGCAAGCACCGCCGGGATCAACAACAGCACTCTCAATGCCGCGTTTCGTGGCGCAGGCTACCTACCGGGTGTGATCAAACGCGATCGCAATCAGACGGAGTTCAAACGCAGCCTTGAGGATTATCTCTCTATTGCCGCTTCCGACGAACGCGTCAGCAAAGGGCGCGCGGCCTATGCCCGCTATCGCGGCACTCTCAACGCGCTTGAGCAGACCTATGGTGTTGATGCCGAAATCATCACTGCAATCTGGGGTCTTGAAAGTTTTTTCGGCGAACGCCGCGGTGACGTGCCAGTCATCTCAGCCACATCGACCCTCGCTTTTGATGGCCGCCGCGGCGCCTTCTTTGAAAAGCAACTGATCGCAGCCCTTAAAATTCTGCAGAATGGCGACATTTCCGCCGCACGCATGACTGGCAGCTGGGCTGGCGCGATGGGGCATACACAGTTTATCCCTACCTCCTATCAGGCGTTTGCCGTTGATTTCACCGGCGATGGTCGTCGCGACATCTGGTCCGAAGACCCCAGCGACGCGCTGGCTTCGACCGCCGCCTATCTGGCACGCAACGGCTGGACCCGCGGGTTGCGCTGGGGTCGAGAGGTGACCGGAACAGCAGCTGTCAGTGGGACCCTTATCCAACCCCAGGCAGGCGGTCCGAAGTTTGCAGTCACAAGCAATTTCCGCGCCATCAAGCGCTATAACAACTCTGACGCCTATGCGATCGGAGTCGGTCATCTCGCGGACCGTATTGGTGGGGGCGGCCCCCTGCGCAGCAGCTTTCCGCCAGACGCAAATGGTCTGACTAAAGATGATCGTATCCTGTTGCAGAAACGCCTGACAGCGAAGGGCTTTGACACCGGCGGTGCAGATGGCGTTATCGGACCAAACAGCGAAACCGCCATCCGCGCCTATCAGCAAAGCCGTGGCCTACCTGCCACCGGAACTCCGTCACCGGCCCTGCTCCGCGAATTGGGCTAGGTACATGGGAGCGAAACGGCTGACACGTTAACTATGCGCCCCTTAAACGACCATATTAGCGGTGCATATCTATTGCACCGCTAAATCTGGCTGCGATTAGAAGATGAAGTCACCTGCATCGAGATCATTGATATCAACACCAAGCAGCGTGATCGTATTACCTAGACCATCCGCAATAATTGCGTTGCTGCCGTCCTGTGTCAGATGATTATCGCGCAAGTCACTGAGGTCAGAAATTTCTGAGACGCCCCGCAGGTCAATTTTCTCCGCATCACTGAGCGCCGCAAACCCGCGAATGGTGTCGTCGCCAAAATTACCCCGGAAAATGAAATAATCCGCCTGCGCGCCACCAACCAAACTGTCGTTACCATTTCCGCCAAACAACCTGTCGATCCCTGCTCCGCCCAGGATTGTGTCATGGCCCGAACCGCCGACCAGACGATCGTTGCCTGAACCACCATCCAAACGATCGGCCCCGCCTTCTCCATAGACCGTGTCATGGCCTTGGGCACCGATAAGGACGTCTGCCTGTCGGCCACCCTTCATGAGGTCGGAACCCCACCCCCCACGTAGCAAGTCTTCACCACTGCCGCCGAAGAGAACATCCTGACCCGATCCGCCATTGATGGTGTCATTTCCGGAACCTCCGCGAATAGTATCGTCGCCGATGTCCCCCTGCCCCGCGGCAAAAGCGTCATCTCCGTTCATCAAGCGAACGTCATCACTGCCTACGGTGCCCGCCAGTACGTCATTTCCGTCAGTACCAACCGGCGTTTCTTGGCCTGCGATATTCATGGCATCAACGACCAGCGTTCCGGTTGAAATCCCGGCAAATTCAGCCCGGAGCAAATCAAACCCTTCAGTTATGTCAGACGGTTCGATCATCGAAAGCGAATCGAGGATAGTTTGTTTTTCAGCCGCTGTAAGCTGCTCTGAAATGAATGGCGTGTTCAGCAATTCTGCAACCTGATCAACAAGGTCTTGCCAGTTGATCGACAAAATTGCCTGCTCGGCAGCGTCGATGATGGAGAGGAATTCTCCAACGGTCAGCTGTGTTACATTGCTTGCATTGAAGGCCGCGAGCAAATCGGTGTTACCACTATAGGATACCACGCCCCCGATGTATTCGAGCCACTCTTCCAGTTCCAAAATATCGTTCAATACTGCATTTGGCATTTTTACCAATCACTCCACTATCGCCAACAAAGCGCGACCCAAACCAGAAACTTCACCGTAAACCCACCATGAGTAGACGATACTTCACACGATAAGATGTTGATAAAATTTTAGTCAAGGTTCGATTGGCTGTGGGATCACTCACAGTTCCTTACACTTGCGCATTCCCTTTTTAAGGTCGTTTCGAAGGCATTGAGCACGCCCCTCAGTCGTAAGCGGGCGAATACCTCGTCTGAACAATTCGGGATTACTCTACCTATTTGGGTTGAACACAAAGCGACACAGCTCATATAGTGAACGTACGTTCATTCGCTTGGAATAGATATGACCCCCACGCCCTCACCCCGTCTGCAAGGCTTAGACCTTGCACGCTATTTCGCTTTTGTCGGAATGGTCATCGTCAATTTCAAGATCGCCATGGGTGCGGAGGGCGGCACTGGTGTTGTGGCGATTTTAAGCACCGCCCTTGAGGGGCGCGCGGCTGCATGTTTTGTCGTTCTGGCCGGGATCGGGCTTGGCCTTGCATCAAACCGGTCAACAGACAGTATCGCCGCAACGACAGTCCGGCGTGCTGCATTCCTGATGGGCCTCGGAATGGTCAACATGCTGATCTTTGATGCTGATATCCTACACTACTATGCTGTCTATTTCATGTTCGCGGCAGTCCTGCTGAGGGCGTCGACACGGCTGCTCGCTTCTCTCACAGTGATGCTAATCCTGATGTTTCCAGTGATGCTATTGATCTTCAACTACGACAGCGGCTGGGATTGGGAGCTCTATACCTATGCGGACCTCTGGACGATCAGAGGTTTTCTGCGCCACCTTCTGTTCAACGGATGGCACCCTGTTATACCTTGGCTTGCATTTCTGCTTGCCGGTATCCTCCTGTCTCGGATGCCATTGCAGAGCCGAAGATTCCAAATCGGCCTTATCCTCGCCGGCGCGGTAATTTACGCGGTGACCGAAGCAACCAGCGCAATCGCGGTTCAAAGTCTGCGTGAGATAGATCCTGAACTGGCAGACTTGGCGACAACACTGCCAATCCCGCCAATGCCATTCTACATGATCGCCGGGCTCTCCTCCGCCGGCATCGTGATCGGTGGATGCCTGTTGTTGACGCCGACGCTGCAACGGCTCGGCGTCGTGCAGGCACTGGCCCCCGCGGGCCGGCAGACCCTGACGCTTTATATTGCGCATATTCTCATCGGCATGGGTATTCTGGAAGAAATGAACATGTTGGAAGGTCAGACGCCTGAGGCTGCCGTCTCGGCAGCCCTGCTGTTCTGCATCTGCGCGACGGGATATGCGTGGACTTGGGCACGTTTTGCCAAAAACGGCCCGATCGAAATGGTCATGCGCAGGTTGGCTGGGTGATGATCCACCTTCCGCGAGGCGTTCGCGAGAGAGACCCCAGCGGAATCCCCGCCACCGGAGATAACCCTCGCTAAAATCCAGTCAGGGCTTGGCCAAAGCATCAACCAGTTCAGACTTGCACATTTCGGAACGGCCGGAAACATCGCGATCCTTCGCGCGTTGGTACAGTTCAGATTTGGATCGGGCATTCAGAGCGGCCTTACTGCCCTTGGCACGACCGTTGTCATCGGTCGATTGACGGATGGCGTTCAGCAGGTCCTCCTTGGACATCTTCGAGCGCCCGTCGATCCCCAAGTCCTGCGCCCGCTCATACAGCATATCGTAGGTCGGGCCGGTCTCCTTTATCTGCGCAACTTTGTCTTGGACGTCGTCAGGTTGATCCGAAAACTGCTCGCTCCCATCATGTGTATCGCTCTGTTTCTTCGCGGTTGAGCGCCGGTATTCGTCTTCAGTCAGAACCATCCGAACGTCCTTGGGGAGGTAGCGCTCGCCGGTGTCGCTGCTTTTGGCGCCGGATTTGGTTCCCCAATCCTCTTCACTCCATTGATTGAGATCGGTCTCTTCCTGATCGGGGCCCTTATCTGCGTAGGTCCCGCCACGTCGTTTGTACATTTGCACAGCCAGCTGGGCCTTTCGGGCGGACCATTCCCCCGGCTCACCGCCCTTATCGCTTTGCGTGATCTCTTTCTTGACCTCCTGCCAGAGCTCCGGATCATTCTTCTTGGCTGTCGTCATTGACCTCTCCTCCCGATGCCGTTGCAATCAGTAATCAACCTGGCCAAGAAAGGCGCGCGCCTCTCTCCCCACGCGGGTTTGATGAGGAACGTGCCAGCCGTCTTTCCGTTCCGCGAAATGAGCAGATCCGCATCAAGTCGAGATGAACGTAACCTGCCCGCGATCAATCTCTGCCGCCGTCAGACGGCCGGTGGCGAATGCACCGGTATCCAATGCGATCCGCCCCTCGGCGACGGTCGGCTCTTTCACGATCCAATGGCCGTGCACGACCCAGATATCATCCTCACGACGCAGGCGGCGCGTATCGGGGCGCCCCCACACCAGCGCCTGCCGAAACTGAGCTGTCAACGGCGCTTCGGGATCGGCACCTGCATGGGCCATGAAGACATTGCCAGACTGGCAACAGGCCGGCAGAGTCTCCAGCCACGTAATCATCTCGGCGCCCATCGCCGCGCGAAGTGTACGCGCAGCGCTTTCCAGGTCGGCTTCGGAGGATTGTTCCGAAACCCCACCCACACCAAAGCTCGCCAGCGTCTGCAATCCGCCATTACGCAGCCAGACCTCCGCGTTCGGGATTGGATCCGCCAGAAACTCAAGCAACATCGCCTCATGATTGCCGGTCAAGGCGGTAATATCAGGCCGTGCCATCAGTCGCTTCAACACCGCTGCACTCTGCTCTCCCCGGTCGATATAATCCCCAAGGCAGACAACAGGCAGATCAGGATCTAGTTGCGTCAGAAGTTTGGCCAGCAGGTCGTCGCAGCCATGGATATCTCCGATCACATAAAAGCGCAGCTCTGGGTTGAGAGCCACGAAATCTTGCGATTTTCCCTGAACTCCGGTAATTAACTTTTTGAACATAATCGCTGCTCCCTGGGGGCCTGACGCTGTTTCAACCGGCAAATCTGCGGGTTTAGTGTTAGGCGGGGTTGGGGGCAGTGTGAAGAAGCACCACCAAAAAAGGTGGGCACGACGAGGCTGGGTGGGAATGCGGGTACACGCAATTCTTCTGATTGGCTGTCTGAGCACGCTCAGCGGCCCGCTGGGTGCAATCCGTGCACCAGCTCAAACTCTGTCGACTTATGGAACCCCGGGATTGGTTGATATGCCAACTGCGGAGGTTCTGCCAGACGGAACGCTAGCGCTGACAACCTCGAACTTCGACAACACCAGCCGGAATACCCTGATGTTTCAGATGTTGCCGAATGTCTACGGCAGTTTTCGCTACAGTTTTTTGCGGGACTTTGATGCCGGGGTGGGCCTCAGCCGCTATGACCGCAGCTTTGACGTTCACTTTCAGCTGCGCCGGGAGACCGCAGCCGGGCCTGCCATCGCCCTTGGCCTGCGCGATTTCGGAGGCACCGGCGTTTATGCTGGCGAATACCTTGTCGCAACAAAACACGTGACACCAGATGTCACCGTCACCGGCGGGATCGGATGGGGGCGGCTGGCCGGACGCGGGGGGCAGCGCAATCCGCTGACCGCACTGAATGGGCGGTTTGATACCCGTGAAGATTCAAATGCCGGTGGCATATCGACCACAGGCCAGCTGGATTTCGGCAATTGGTTCCGGGGCGACGCTGCCCTCTTCGGTGGGCTGCGCTGGGATGTGACCCCGCAATGGTCTGTGATGGCGGAATATTCCTCCGACACCTACTCTGCAGAGGCTCAGCGCGGGCTGAGCGATGTTCGCTCCCCTTTCAATATCGGGGCATCCTATCAGTTCGACAATGGCGTGACCCTGGGCGGGTCATATCTGAATGGTTCTGCGCTTGCCCTGCAGCTGAGCTATTCGTTTGACCCGCGCCGCGCCGCAACACCCGGTGGTCAGGGCGCGGCAGCGCCCGCGCTGAAACCAGCCGAACAGGTGGCGGTGGCGAGTTGGAACCTCGCCCAGGGCGGGCCTGATGAACCACAACCTCCCCGCCTGAACGATGTGCTGAAATCCCAGCTGGAGGCAGAGGGCCTTCGGTTGATCAGTTTTGAACGCGAAGGCGCCAGCGCGCGCATCACTGTGGAGAATTTGCGCTACGGCGCGGCGGCGCAAGCGGTTGGGCGCACAACCCGCGTCATGGCCAATACTCTGCCGCGCCATTTGCAGCATTTTGAGGTGACGCTCGCTGAGAACGGGCTGCCCACAACCCGCATCAAAAGCCGGCGTAGCGACCTCTACGAACTGGAGGGTGATCTGGATGAAGCTTGGCGCAGCCTCGCCCGGACTGAGATTGAAGATGCTCCGGACCGCATCGCTGTTGATCAGGAGATAGCCGCCTTTCCCCGCTTCACCTATCGCTTTGGGCCCTATACGCAACTCTCCTTCTTTGATCCGGATGAGCCGCTGCGCTACGAGATCGGCGCGGAGCTGAAAGCCACCTACCAGCCTGCACCCGGCTGGACCTTTGCCGGTCAGTTGCGTCAGCCAGTGATTGGCAACCTTGATGCCTCGGCCCGCCCTTCGAACTCCGTCTTGCCCCGGGTCCGCTCAGACTGGGCGCGCTATGCCTCTGAATCCGACCTGCGTCTCAGCCATTTGACCGCTGACTACAGTTGGCGGCCCGGTCAGGATCTGTTTGCCCGCGTCACAGCAGGCTATCTTGAGCAGATGTTTGGCGGCATCTCAGCGGAGCTGCTCTGGTTTCCGGTTGGCAGCAGCCTCGCGCTTGGAGCGGAGCTGAATTATGCCAGACAGCGGGATTTCGATGTCCAGTTCGGGTTCCAGGACTACGACGTTATGACCGGCCATGCCTCCGTCTACTACAAAACCCGCGGCGATTATCATGTTCAGGTCGATATGGGCCGGTATCTTGCCGGCGACTGGGGCACCACGGTTACGGTTGATCGTGAGTTCAACAACGGCTTCAAAGTCGGCGCATTTGCAACGCTGACAGACGCGTCTTACGAAGAATTTGGCGAGGGTTCCTTTGACAAAGGCATTCGTGTTGAGGTGCCGGTTGCCTGGCTCACCGGAAAACCCTCCCGACGCAGTATCACACAGGTCATCCGCCCAGTTCTGCGGGATGGCGGTGCCCGCCTGAACGTACAGACACGCCTCTATGACAAGGTCCGCGACAGCCGTGGGCGGGCGCTTGCTGCACAATGGGGGCGCTACGCCAGATGATAAACGCGCGACGCCTCCACCGGATCACCCGTGCCATTGCGACCCTCGCCTACCTGAGCACTGGGGCCTGCACGAATGATGAACGCGAGATCCTGACGGCAGAGCAGTTGACACGAGGACTTTCTGAACAGACGACAGCCCGCGCCGCCATACTGGCCAACGCGGGTGCGGAGCGGATGCAGGTCCGATTTCTCAAGACCGGAAGAAGCGGTGTAATGCTGCAGGAGACCCGCCGCGCCGGACTGGTCACCTGGCTGTCTTCCGACGGGGCCAGTCTGCAAACCGATAAGGGGCTGCTGCGCGCGACCCGTGGGTTCGGGGCGGGTTTGATGGCTGTCGACCTGGAGCAATCTCATCGTCGTATTTTTGCACATGCAGAAGGCCCGGCAGAGCGATTTCACAGCTATCTGACCGGCAATGACGAGACCGAGACCCGGACTTATCACTGCGACATCAGGGATCGCGGCAACCGCACGCTGACCATTGCCGGCCAGGACATCACGACCCGCCTGATCGCCGAAAGCTGCGTCAACCCGGACCAGAGCTTTCTGAACCTCTATTGGCTACGAGCAACCGATAACAAGCTCATCCAGAGCCGCCAGTGGACCGGACCGTATCTCGGCACAATGACAACACGGCTGCAGGTGACACCATGACCCGCACCATCCCACCCCGACCGGAGGAAAGACCTTGCGCCTGATTTCCATGATCTGCTGCGCCGCCCTTGCGCTGGCAGGATGTTCAACCGTCTATCGCAGCTCTGATGTCATCCCCGGTGCAGGGGATGGCACACAGGTGCGTGTGGTGCCGCTGACTGGCGAAACCGTAACGCAAGCCAACCGGGCTGCCTACGCCCCGCAATCCCTTCCGGAGGCCTATGCCCGCACCGCCGGAACCGGCGCGGGTGTGTCTGTTCGCGGCGCGGGACGACTGCCAGAGGCGCCATCCACTCAGGAGGGCCTGCGCAATCAACGCCTTGCCCTAAAGCGTCCTCCGGCGGTTCCAGAAATGCCCTATCAGATCGGGGTTGGTGATGTCGTCATGCTGGCAACGCCCACGACACGCAACACCCTGGAAGAGCTGACCGGATTGCTGGCGGCGCAGAACAGCCGCAATGGCTATACCGTACAGGATGACGGATCGGTCAATATTCCCGATGTCGGGCGTGTGCGCATTGCGGGCCTGACGATTGAGGATGCGGAGGAATTGCTGTTCCAGAAACTGGTCGAAGCTCAGTTCGACCCGACTTTCAGCCTCGAAATCGCAGAATTCAACTCGCGCCGCGTCTCCGTTGGCGGAGCCGTTGGAAAACCCGGTGTTCTGCCGATCACCCTGACACCGCTCTACCTCAGCGAAGCGCTGGCCGCTGCGGGCAGCGTGTCCGTAGCGGATATCGACGTGAGCTCTGTCAGGATCTATCGCGACGGTGAACTCTATCAGATCCCGCTTACAGATTTCTACGCCAGCCCCGATCTACAAAACACACGCCTCATCTCCGGCGATGCCGTGTTTGTCGATACGGATTTCAATCTCAACCGCGCTGAGCGCTTCTTTGAACAACAGATACGCCTGAAGCAGACAACGATCGCTGCCCGCGCACAGGAACTGAGCGAGCTGAACACTGCGATCTCCCTGCGCCGCAGTGACTATGCAGAACAGCGCAGCACCTTTGAGGCGCGCGAGGTCCTTGGCGCGAATGACCGTGACTATGTCTATCTGACCGGCGAGGTCGATAAACAGACCCGCTATCCCCTGCCCTATGAACGCCAAGCCTCGCTGGCGGATGCGCTCTATGATGCTGGTGGTGGGATCGCGCGTGAAACCGGTGATGTTTCGCAAGTCTATGTGCTGCGCGCCTCCAGCGACCCGCGTGAATTCGGCGCGGTGACCGCCTGGCATCTGAATGCCAGCAGTGCGGCCAACCTTACACTTGCAACAAAATTCCAGTTGCGACCAGACGATGTGATCTTTGTTGCCGAAAACCCGGTCACCAAATGGGGCCGCACCCTGCGCCAGATCACGCCGTCCCTGATCACAACACCCGTCGCGGCGGCGGTAAACTGATTGGACACACGGCGAAAGGATATCTCATGCGCACGATCCTGAGCTGCGCCCTTGCCCTCCTGCTTATCGCGGGCTCCGGTCTGGCGCAGACTGCAAAGACCTCGGATGACCAATTGGACTGCGAGGATGAGCGCAACGCGGAAGAGGACGACTGTCTCTTGTTCATTGAACCGGTTGCAGGTCAATTTGCGCCAATGATAGCGCCTGCTATCGGTCTTCTGGGTCTGGCGCTGGTCGCAGGCCTCGGCTCCTCAGGCTCGACCAGCACCACAAGCACGGACTAGGGTCAGGGCCCCTAGCCGCGTCCATCTTCAAGGCTCGATCAAGGTCTCGCGCTGCACCAACCAATCTGCCGCCAACCGCAGATCTGCGCGCAGATCCTCCGTCGCACGCTCGCGCAGGTAGCGATCAGGCACCCGAAGCAGATAAGATGGATGCAAAGTGATCAAAACCGGCGTCCCGTCAACGCGGCGCTCAATCGTCCCACGCCGTTGCAGGATATCCTTGCCCGACCCAAGCAATGCCTCCGCCGCTGTCGCGCCTAGCGCAAGGATCAGCTTTGGTTGGACCAGATCCAGTTCAGCCCGGAGCCAAACCTGACAATGGTGGATCTCCGATCCGTTGGGCCGTTGATGCAGTCTCTTGCGGCCTCTGGGCATGAATTTGAAATGTTTCACCGCATTTGTGATATAGGCCGCCTCCCGCGGCAGCCCGGTCTCAGCCGCCAATTGATCAAACAGCTGCCCGGCGGGCCCCACAAATGGCCGCCCCACCAGATCCTCCTGGTCACCGGGTTGTTCGCCGACAATCATCAGATCCGCATCTGTTGGACCTTCACCGGGCACGGCCTGAGTGGCTGGACGATACAAGGGACAGCGAGTGCAGCTGTTGATCGCGGCGGGCAACTCAGCTGCCGGACCCTGCCAATAGGGGTTTGCCTCTGGCAAGCGGGCCTGCACCCGCGCAGCGCGTAACGGTGGCAAGGTTGGTGCAGCTTCCGCCATGGCGCGTGCCCGCGCCGGGGCTGTGGCGATCAACTCTGGAATGGCGGCGGCCTCCGGCATATTCTTCCAGTATTTTTTAGGCATCTCCGACTGCATGGCCTGAACCTTCAGTCGCGCCGGATTGAAGATATTGCGGAAATAGGTGATCCAGAGCTGTTCGCTGGCATCCTGCGGCAGTTCAGGCCGGGGATGGCCGGGCTCAAACCGCAACTCTCCCCCCTCAAATATCGCTGCAACATCCGGTGTCAGTATGCGCCAGTCCATATCGGCAAAGCGCCGGGCAAAGAACGTTGCTGTTGGCTCCACCGTGTGATGTGTCGGCTCGAACCACGCCGCGAAGGACCGGCGCGGCGCATCGGCATCACCCAGTTCACGAAACCGGACGAAGGCTTTCATCTTGTGTTGGCAGCGCGACACAGCTTTTTCCATCTGCCGCAGCCGGGCCAAATCCACATCACCGCGATCACTCATCAGACCACGCGCCCCCCGCAGGCGCCAGAGAAACCCATAGAGCCGGGAAAACCGGCTCGGATCACTGTGCCAGACCACCTTGTCCGCCAGGGCGACAAAGCCGCGCGGCACATGGATGTCGCCATTGGGCGGGGGTCGGGCCTGTGAGGCAAACAGATCCGGCGCCGTGCCGTCGTTGTTCCAGAGGATTGCCTCAGGCGGAATACCCTGCGCCAGAAACCCCCGCGCGGCGCAGCGCCAGGCCTCCGCTGTGCCGATCACAGGCATTTCAGCATGGTACATCAGAACAAGGCCAGCTGTTCTGGTGGCGGTGCAAACTGCGCCCGCAAATCGACGCTGTCCGTCAGCCGACCCGGTGTCCAGCCACCCGCCACGACAAAGGCCCGTGCCTTCTTCATTGAGGCCCCGATGCGCAAAAGATCTTCATATCGCAGCGACCGGTGCCGCCTGGTACTCAGGATGCGGTTCACCGTCTTCACGCCAAACCCCGGCACCCGCAACAACATCTCCCGGCTGGCACGGTTCACATCCAACGGGTACATTTCACGATGGGCCAGCGCCCAGGCTAATTTGGGGTCTATATGGAGATCCAGATTGCCATCCGGCGTCACCGAGGTGATCTCATCAAGCTGGAAATCATAAAACCGCAGTAACCAATCCGCCTGATACAAACGGTGCTCGCGCTGCAATGGCGGGGATATCAACGGCAGCTTGGCCGAGCTGTCGGGGATGGGGGAGAACGCAGAATAATAAACCCGCTTCAGTTTGTAACTGGAATAAAGCCGGGTCGACTGCCCCAGCACCATCGCATCGTTTGAGCCATCCGCCCCGATGATCATCTGCGTGGACTGCCCTGCCGGGGCAAACCGTGGCGGGCGACGGCCCGTATGGCTCCGATCCTTGGCGGCTTCCTTGCGCAAGCGCACATCACCCATTGCCTTGCGGATCTGCCCGGGGTCCTTCTCCGGCGCATGTTCGCGCACTGCCGCATCACTCGGCATCTCGACGTTGATCGACAGGCGATCCGCCAGCAGGCCTGCCTCTGCAATCAGGTCCGGGGCTGCATCCGGAATGGTCTTGAGGTGGATATAGCCGCGAAAATTCTCCTCTTGCCGCAGCTTGCGCGCGATCTGAACCATTTCCGACATCGTCGCGTCCGGGGACCGGATGATCCCTGATGACAGAAACAGACCCTCGATATAGTTGCGCCGGTAGAATTCGATGGTCAGCTTCACAACCTCGTCCACCGTAAACCGTGCGCGCGGTACATTCGAGGACACCCGATTCACACAATATGTGCAATCATAGATGCAGAAGTTGGTCATCAGGATCTTCAGCAGACTGATACAGCGCCCGTCCGGCGCATAGGCGTGGCAGATCCCCGTCCCCTCGTTTGAGCCCAACCCCTTTCCATCGCGTGAGTCGCGTTTGGTTGAGCCTGAAGACGCACAGGAGGCATCATATTTGGCAGCATCACTTAGGATGGCGAGTTTTTGATCCAGTGTCTGTCGAGTCATTTGTTCTATATATGTTCTCATCAGGTGGAAGGCAATCCGAGTTGCAACTCACCCGTCAGCCGATCCGGCAGAAGATCGGCTGCGACCTCACGTCACTGCGATTGCCGGGAACCCAAACGCCGACGCTACGTTGTGCCTGCAAGAGACAGGCAGAGGCATCCCTCTCTGCCGATAGAACGAAAGGCCAATCATGTCCGATACAGTCACAACCGTGAATCCCACCACTGGCAAGACACTCGACACCTATAACGTGCTCAGCGGCAAGGCGCTGGAAGACGCCGTGCAACGCTGCCACGATGCATTTCTGGATTGGCGGCTGACCTCGGTGGAGGATCGCGCAAACACCATCAAAGCAATTGGCGCTGCCCTGCGCGACCGCAAGGATGAGCTTGCTGAACTGATGACGAAAGAAATGGGCAAACTACTGAAGCAGAGCCACCAGGAAATCGATCTCTGCGCAGCGATCTGTGACTATAGCGCGGCCGAAGCGCCCGCTGCTTTCGCACCTGAAGAACGCGATATCGAGGGTGGCGAGAAAGGGCATATCTTCTACTCGCCCATCGGCGTTGTATATGGCATCCAGCCTTGGAACTTTCCCGCCTATCAAGTTGTCCGCTATTCGATTGCGAGCCTGATTGCTGGGAACGGCGTGCTGCTGAAACATGCCTCCAATGTGACCGGCTCGGGTCAGATGCTCCAGGAAATCTATGAGGCAGCGGGCCTCCCGAAGGGCTTGTTTCAGGCGCTGGTGATTTCCCATGATCAATCAGATACTTTGATCAGCCACGATCTGGTGCGCGGTGTTACCCTGACCGGCAGTGATGGCGCGGGCCGTAAGGTCGGTGCCAAGGCCGCAGAGGCCGTGAAGAAAACGGTTCTGGAGCTGGGGTCCAACGATGCCTACATCGTGCTGGAGGATGCCGATATCGATGCCGCCGTCCAGACCTGCGTCACTGGCCGGACCTACAACAATGGTGAGACCTGTATTGCCGCCAAGCGTTTTATCGTGGTGGATGCCATCTACAACCAGTTCCGCGACGCCTATGTCGCGGCGATGAAGCGGGTCACCCCCGGTGATCCGATGGGGGAAGATGCCGACATTGGACCGATGGCACGAAAGGATCTGCGGGACGATCTTCATCAACAAGTGAAAGACAGTCTCGAAGGTGGTGCGAAACTGCTTTGCGGTGGTGAGATGCCCGATACCGATGGGTTCTTCTACCCGGCCACCGTTCTTGAGAATGTGGCCCCCGGTCAACCGGCCTATGATGATGAGCTGTTCGGCCCAGTCGCCGCATTAATCCGCGCGCAGGATGCAGACGACGCCATGCGCATCGCCAATGACAGCCGCTTTGGCCTCGGGGGCGGCATCATGACGAAGGACACTGAGAAGGCGCTTGCCCTCGCCCGCGATTACTTCGACACCGGCATGGTATTCATCAACGGGTTTGGTCTCGCGATCCCCAATATGCCCTTTGGCGGTGTCAAAGATTCCGGTTATGGCCGGGAACACGGTGGCTTCGGCATGAAGGAATTCGTGAACGTGAAATCAGTCATGGTGATGGGCTAACCACATGAGGGCCGCCTGCCCCCAGGCGGTCCCTGGCCGCATGGCCCATCTTTGTTGAGACAGGGATCAACTTGATGAAACTGGTCTATTACACGGATGATCAGCCCGGTATTACCCGCCGCCGTCGAGGCCGCGGGTTTTCCTATTACATGCCCGACGGCAGTCATATCGGCAATGCGACGGAACGGGCCCGGCTGAATGGGTTGGGTGTCCCACCTGCATATACAGATGTCTGGTTGTGCCCATTGATCAACGGCCACCTTCAAGCCACCGGGCGCGACGCCCGCAATCGGAAACAATATCGCTATCATCCAGAATGGCAGGCGCGCCGGGCCGAACAGAAATTTGCTCATCTCGTTGCCTTCGGGGAAAGCCTACCGGCGTTGCGCCGCTGGATCGGCGACAGGCTGACCGGCACTGTGGGCGACGAAGACACCGCCATCGCAGCCGTACTCGCCCTTCTGGATCGCGGCTCTCTCAGAATTGGAAACCCCCGCTACACCGAGAAGAACGGCAGCTACGGCGCTACCACGTTGCGCCCGCGTCATGTCGTTTTTTCGGGTCAGGCGATACAGCTGACATATACGGCAAAGGGCGGCCAGACAGTGGAGAAGTCACTGCGGGGGCCTGCGCTGCAACGCATCCTCGAACGCTCACAGGATCTGGCCGGCCCCGAACTGATCTCTTGGGTCGACGACAACGATGATGTTCGTGCCGTCCGCTCGGAGCAGGTGCAGGAGGTTTTGGCCAAACTATGCGGCGATGAGGTCTCCGCCAAGACCTTGCGCACCTGGAACGGCAGCCACGCCGCATTCGCCGCCGCTCTTGATGCCCCAACCCTGACCATCACCGCGATGGCCGAGGCCGCAGCAGAACGGCTGCACAACACCCCAACCATCGCCCGTAACAGCTATATCCATCCGCAGATCATCGGATTAGCCGACCTGCCTGACCGTCAACGCGTGGCACAGCTGAGCGCGTTGCCGCAGCGACAAGTCAGCGGGCTACGTCTGGGTGAGGGCAGGTTGATCGACTTTCTGAATGCCGATTGAGCGTCACGCTCTCAGTGCGCCACCAATCCCGTCCTGCGACCGGTGAAATAAGCTCCTGGAACAGCTGCCAGATTGGCGATCACCGCAGCGCCAAGGATGCCCGCATAACCAAATATCCAAACACCTAGCCACGCCAGCGGCACGTAGATTGCGAAAATCCGCATCAAGCTCAAGCCCATCGCCCACACAGCTTTCGATCGCGCGTTCATAGCGGCGTTGGCGGTCACCAAAACACCATATCCCAGGAAGCTCCAGCTGACGATCCGCAAATATTGCGCGGTCGTGGCGGCCGCCCCCTGATCCGAGGTAAGGAGGCCAGCGATATCAGACGCAAAGAGCGTCAACACCAAGGCCATCGCCAGCCCGTATCCTATGCAGAATTGCCAGGATTGCCACACTGCCAGACGCGCCCGCATCTGCTGATCCGCCCCCCAGTTCTGCCCCACAACCGGGCCGATACCCGCCGACAGCGCCAACAATGGAACAAGGGCCACCGACTGCACACGCTGCGCAGCACCGAGCCCGGCCACGACGGTATCACCCAGCGTCGCCGCCGCTGCTGTGACCATCGCCATTCCGGCCGGGTTGATCGCATTTGAAAATGCCGCAGGCAAGCCAACGCGGATAACTTCGCGAACAGAACCGCCAATCCCATCGGTGAACACCTCCGGCGGGCGAATGACCCCGGTCCGAAGCGCGTAGCCGAAAGCCCCAATCAGCGTCAGAACTCTCGCCAGAGCGGTAGCAAGTGCAGCTCCGGCTGTCGACATCTCGGGCACCGGGCCGAGGCCGTAGATCAGGACAGGGTCCAGCGCAATATTCAGCGCGGCTGCAACCATCATGATCACCGCTGAGGTTGCGCCATCACCATGCGCCCGAAACACGGCATTCAAAAGCGCCATACCAACCAAGAACGGGAAAGACAGCGCCCAGAATGGCGCATAGGACTGCGCCTCCGCCAGCACATCATCCTTCGCCCCCATCACCGAGAACAGAGCGCCCGCACCTAGGTAGAACACCAGTGCAACCAATGTCGCAACCAATGTGCCCAACACGATAGCATGGACCGACAGCCTGTTGGTTTCAATCTCACTGTCACCGCGCCCCAGGCTTTGAGATATTGCCGCATTTGCGCCTGCGGATAGACCAATCGACAACGATGTCACCGCTGTTGTCACAGGATAGATGAAGCCTACAGCCGCAAGCGGCGCCTCCCCCAATTGACCCAAGAAATAGGCATCAGCCAGACCAACGCTCAGCACACCCAGAATGCCAAGGGACATTGGTGCAGACACCGCTGCGAGCGCACGCCAGACCGCCCCTTGCGTCAAGTTCTTCTGCGCCACGGGTATTCTCCTCAGCTGCTGTTTCGGGATGGCTGCATCACAAGGGGCAAAACGCGTGACTCCGCAGATGGTTCCAGCCCCTGTCATTTGACGCTGAGATTGTCAGCTGGTGGCGCCACAGCCCTTGCCCAAACATCTGATTGGGTTAGCTTCTTCCCGGTACTCGTTGTTTTGACACGAAGGAGCCGATCCCGTGAGCGCAAAACGCCTGCCGGAGGAGTTGCTGCATCCCCAGCCGGATGGTCTCTACTGCCCGGCCGGGGACTTTTACATCGATCCAATACGCCCGGTGCCCCGCGCGATGATCACCCATGGGCATGCCGATCATGCCCGCGCCGGTCACGGCACGGTCTGGGCCAGCCCCCAGACGCTGGATATCATGGCCATACGCTATGGTGAGGACTTCTGCGCGACTCGAATTGCCGTTGAAGGAAGTACAGAAGTTGACGGGATTGGGGCGCGGTTTACACCAGCCGGCCATGTGTTGGGATCTTGTCAGATCACTGTCGATGACAACAGCACAGCGATCACCGTTTCGGGCGATTATGCGCGTGTAGACAACCCCGCCTGCGCATCTTTTCAGCTGGCCCCCTGCGACGTATTTGTAACCGAAGCCACCTTCGGTCTGCCGGTGTTCAACCACCCCACCCCTCACTCCGAAATCGAAAAACTGCTGCGCTCTGTTGCGGCTCAACCGGAGCGCTGCCATCTTGTCGGCGCCTATGCATTAGGCAAGGCGCAGCGAGTTATTGCGCTATTGCGGCAGGCGGGCTGGGATCAGCCGATTTATATCCATGGCGCCTTGCAGCGCTTATGTGACTATCACATTGCGCAGGGGGTCGACCTGGGAGAGCTGCGTCCGGCCACCACCAAGGAAGGCAAAGCAGCATTTAAAGGACAGATCATTCTTGGCCCGCCTTCCGCCTTTGCCGCGACTTGGGCGCAGCGTTTTCCCGATCCGGTCATCTGTTTTGCCAGCGGCTGGATGCAGGTGCGCGCCCGTGCCCGGCAGCGGGGCGTCGAACTGCCGCTGATTCTCAGCGACCATGTGGATTGGCCGGATCTGACCCGCACCATCAGGGATCTCAACCCGAAACAAGTATGGGTAACTCACGGCCGTGAGGACGCGCTGGTTCGCTGGTGCGAGTTGAACCAGATCACCGGGCGCCCCTTGAGGCTTGTCGGCTATGAGGAGGAGGCAGAATAATGCAGGCCTTCGCCGAACTTTTGGAACAACTTGCCTTCACACCGTCGCGCAATGGCAAGATCGCGCATCTGACGACCGCGTTTGCCACCATCCCGGACCCCGAACGGGGCTATGCGCTTGCGGCCATCACCGGTGACCTTGCCCTGCGCAACGTAACGCCCTCGCTGCTGCGCGGTCTGGTGGCAGAGGAAACGGACCCAGAGTTGTTCCGCCTGTCCTATGATTTTGTCGGCGATCTCGCGGAAACCGTAGCCCTTATCTGGCCGCACTCAGACACGGTGATTGATCTGTCGTTAACCGACGCGGTGCATGAGTTGACCAACACCGCCAAGGCACAGCTCCCCGCACTCATCGCTCGGCGACTGTCCCAGATGACACCGACGCAGCGTTACGCCTATCTGAAACTGGCGACAGGTGGTCTGCGCGTTGGGGTCTCTGCCCGGTTGGCACGCAGCGCCTTGGCCCAATTTGGGGATGTTGATGTCACCGAGATAGAAGAGCTCTGGCACGGGCTGACGCCACCATACCTGCCCCTTTTTGCTTGGTTAGAGGGTGGCGAAAAACCCGTGAACCTTGCGGCAGCCCCCTTCCGCCCGGTCATGCTATCCATCGGCACCGATCTGGAAGGCCTCACCAGCCTCTCACCGGCAGACTTTGTCGCGGAATGGAAATGGGACGGCATCCGGGTTCAGGCCGTGAACGACAACGGGACAAGACGGCTGTATTCGCGCACCGGTGAAGATATCTCCGGGTCCTTCCCCGATGTGATCGAGGCGTTGAATTTTGACGGGGTGCTGGATGGTGAGCTGCTGGTAAAGCGCGGAGACAGCGTTGCCCCATTTGGCGATCTGCAGAAACGGCTGGGGCGCAAGAAGGTTGGAAAAGCGATGCTCGCAAGCCATCCCGCCGCGCTGCGGGTCTACGACGTGCTGTACTGGAATGGCGAAAATCTGAGACCCCGCACCCTGGCTGATCGCCAGATCCATCTGAAAACCTGCGTTTGCGATCTGCGTGATCCGCGTATTGACCTTTCCCTGCCGCTTGACTTTGAGACTTGGGAAGATCTGGCGAAACTGCGCGCGGATCCACCAAACAGCGTGATAGAAGGCGTCATGATCAAGCGCCGCGACAGCGCCTATATTGCAGGGCGCAAGCGCGGCTACTGGTTCAAATGGAAACGGGATCCGATGCTTGTGGATGCGGTCATGCTTTATGCACAGCGCGGGCATGGCAAGCGTTCAGGCTACTACTCCGATTTCACCTTTGGCGTGTGGAATGACGATCAGCTGGTGCCTGTCGGCAAGGCGTATTTCGGCTTTACCGACGCTGAGCTGAAGGAGCTGGATCGGTTTGTACGCAACAATACCATTGATCGCTTTGGTCCGGTTCGTGCGGTGAAACCTGAGCTTGTTTTGGAAGTTGCCTTCGAAGGGCTGAATGAATCATCCCGCCACAAAAGTGGTCTAGCCATGAGGTTTCCCCGTATCAATCGCATACGAACCGATAAACCAGCGTTAGAAGCAGGAACGTTGGCTGAGCTGAGAGCGTTTCTTTAACCGCATGTAAACAGAGCGTAATATTGAAATGATAGGCTCTCGAACACGCCGATAGATAATAGCGGGAATTGAAGACAATGAACAAACAGTCGTTGGCCTATGTTACCCTGGCACTTGCCATTGCCTTTGCTGCAGCGCCCTTGGTGACGGAACCCTTTACGGGCTATTCCGCCAGTCAACTGCCCTATCCTCAACCTGATCCGGTCATTCAGCCGATCGGGCCCGCGTTTTCCATCTGGATCGTTATCTATCTCTGGCTCATTGTGGGGGCAGGTTTTGGTGCCCTTCGGGCAGCGGATGGCTCAAGCTGGCATGAGATGCGTAAACCGCTGTCGATCAGCCTCGCCATCGGCGTCTGCTGGCTCTGGGTCGCGAACGCTTCGCCAATTTTGGCCACAGTCCTGATCCTTGCCATGACAATCACTGCGATCCTCGCAATGCGCCGCGCCGGTCGTCGCAAAAGGATCTGGAAACGCGGCCCGATAGGTCTGTATGCTGGGTGGCTAACAGCCGCCTCCGCCGTTTCGATCAGTATCGTTGTTCCGGGATACGGGCTGATGAATCCGCAAATTGCGGGGGTGATCTGTCTTGTGGCAGCACTGGCCGTTGCATGGGTGGTTCAATCCCGCCACCCAACGGCTTCAACCTACACGATCGCTGTCTGCTGGGCTATCGGCGGGATCGTCATCAATCAGTGGGGCAGCGACAACTGGCTGATCGTTGCTCTCGCGGGACTGGGCTGGATCGCACTAGCCCTGCGTGGATTGTCCGGCGCTGGATTGATAAATACTACTCAGTAGCATAAAATGTGGTCAGGACTCACAGCATCAGGTGCAAAATGAGTGTAAAATCTTCCATCTCCCTGACCGAAGCGCAGGATGACTTTGCCCGCGCCTTGGTTGCGGAAGGCCGCTATTCGAGCCTAAGCGCCGTGTTGCAACAGGGTCTTGAACTTCTGCGCCAAGAAACCGAGGCGCGCCGTGCCGATACCGCCGCCCTACGCGCCCTGATCGCAGAGCGGCGCGACGGGGCCTTCGTCAGTGCATCTGATGGCCGTCAACGCACAGCGGATCTTCTGGCACGGAAACGGATGCAGCATGATCTACCGGGTTGATCGTGCCGAAGCGATCGACCGCGACCTGGAGGCTATTTTCGACTTTCTCTTTGAAGCCGCCATCAGCTTTGGTGAGAACACAAAGACCGCGTTCGAGCGCGCGGCCACGCGCTTGGCCGAGATTGACGACGCGATTGATACATTGGGGCACGCGCCCCACCAGGGCACGCTGCGCACAGATATTGCACCGGGCCTGCGCAGCGTCACCAAGGGGCGTGCCATCTTCTATTTTGATCTCAACGAAGCAGACCAGCAGCTGCGCGTGCTGGCGGTGTTCTTCGGCGGACAGGACCACCAGCGCCGGATGCTGCTGCGTGCGCTTGGCCATGATGAGGCGCCACCAGAGATTTGATCAGGCCCCGATTTCATTGTGATTGGTCAGGCATTCGGAATGATCCCGCAACACCTCCAGAACGCGACATTCGGCGACTGTACCGCCAGCACAATCACAGATCATCCGCTGCAGCTCAGTCTGCAAGGCCTCCAGCCGCGCGATCCGATCCGCCACTTGCTTCAGCTGCCGTTGCGCAATGGAATCTGCGTTGGAACATGATTGACCGGGGTGATCCGCCAGATCCAACAATTCGCGAATAGCATCCAGTGGAAACCCCAATTGCCGGGCGTGGCGAATGAAGGCCAGCCTATCCAGCTCCATATGGCCATAGCGGCGTTGCCCGCCCGCAGTTCGGCCCGGTTCCGGCATCAAACCAATCTGCTCATAGTAGCGAATAGTCTGCACCTTTGTTCCGGTGCGTTTGGCCAATGTCCCAATTGTCAGCATGCTGCCTCTCCAAGCGACATAGAATCTACATAAACTGTAGATTTTAATTCGACGCCCCACAAGCCAAGGCAGACACAAAAAGGGGCCGCCGATGGCAGCCCCACGCGTCAAAGTCTTATCGCTTCAAGCAGCCGCTTCTCCCGGCCGTTTACCCAGGATGATCATACTCAGCAGATCGTCATCCGTGACATCATCAATATCAACGGTTCCGACAAGCTGGCCGTTCTTCATGACAGAAGCCCGGTCACACAGTTCCATCACCGCATTGACGTCATGGTCGATCAGGAAAATCCCGATGCCCTGCGCCTTCAGCTGCTGGATCAGCTCTGCCACCATCTGCGTTTCATGCGGACCAAGGGCTGCGGTCGGCTCGTCCATGATCAGGATCTTGGCGTTGAAATACACCGCCCGCGCAATGGCCACCGACTGGCGCTGACCACCAGAGAGAGCCGACACCGGTTCAGAGAATTTCTGAAAGTTCGGATTTAACCGGTTCATGATCTTGCGGCATTCGGCCTCCATCGCGGAGTCGTCCACCAGACCAAACGGCGTCACCAATTCGCGCCCCAGAAACAGGTTTGAGGCCGCATCCAGATTATCCGCCAGCGCCAGCGTCTGATAGATCGTCTCGATATTATGCGACCGCGCGTCCCGGGGATTGGTGATCTCAACCTTATCGCCATTGACCCGGATCTCGCCGGCATCCATCTGGTAAGCACCGGACAACACCTTGATCAGGGTGGATTTCCCGGCACCATTATGACCCAGCAGCCCGACAACCTCACCAGGGTAAAGGTCAACGCTGACGTGATCCACGGCTTTGATGCCGCCAAAGGAGATCGAGATATCCTTCATCTCGACCAGTGGGGTGGCGCCTGCGGCGCGCAGTTCTTTTGCGGTGCTCATATCCGGGCCCCCACACGTTTACGATACAGGATATCAATCCAGACGGCCGCGACCAGTACAGTGCCAACAACAATGTTCTGGAACGGCGCGTCGACGCCAACCATAGCCATACCCGATTGCAGGCTCTGCATGATCAACGCGCCAAGGATCGCGCCGTAGATCGTCCCGAAGCCACCAGACAGGGCAGTACCACCGATGACCGCCGCCGCAATGACGCGCAATTCATCCAAAGTGCCGATATCATTGGAGTGGTTCGCCAGTCGCGCCGACGCCACAACGGCGGAGAGTGCACAGAGGAACCCCATGAGAGCGAAAATCTTCACCGTCAAAAGCCGCGTGTTGATGCCAGACAGCTCAGCCGCGTCAGGATTGCCGCCGGTTGCGAAGATATACCGCCCCAGACGCGTCCGACGAGCGATGATCGTCATCACCACGGCTGTAGCAATCAGGATCAATACCGAAATCGGCAGACCATAGCCGACAACAAGCCCCTCGGGCATGGTTTCACCCTGCGCCTCCATCATCCGCTTCAGACGGCGGGCAGGGATCTGGTAGGCATTCAGGATGGCAACAAAGCCCAGAATGGACGCGGCAATGCTGCCTGCGATCACAGCTTCTGCCCAAGCGGGTTTCACTGGGAAGCCATGACCTTGCTTAGCCCGACGGCTGTTCCACAATGCGGCCAGCGCCAGAAGTGTTGCAACAATCCCGACCACCCAGCTCAGCGTGGTACCCAATGTGCCGGAGGTGCCACCAAAGACCAGAAAGGTACTGTCGAGCGGGCCAATCGTCTGACCATCGGTCAGATACCAGGCCACGTTGCGCCACACCAGAAATCCGCCCAGCGTCACGATAAAGGCCGGGATCGTCAGAAAGCCAACCATCCACCCCTGAAAGGCACCGATCAGGGTTCCGATTGCCAGGCCCACGGCCACGGTGATGATCCAGGTGGCAGGATGGTTGAGGCCAAGGCCCAACATATCTGGCAACACATCGGTCTGCACCACAGCCATCACCGCCGAGCAGGTCGCCAGCAGCGCGCCAACACTCAGGTCGATGTGGCGGGTCACGATCACAAACACCATGCCCGTGGCCATGATCGCCACCGACACTGTCTGAATGGTCAGGTTAAAGATATTGCGCGGCGTTAGGAAACGCCCATCCGTCAGGATGTTGAATCCAATGCACAAGATGACAAAGGCACCGATCATTCCCAATAGGCGGACGTCCAGTTCCAATTGCTGGAACAGGCCACGCTTGCTGTGTTCGGGGATCGGCTGAGACGTGGTTTCGGTCATATCCGAACTCCAGTGATCAGCGGTATTTAAAGGAAGGACGCGCGCCCGATCCGATCAGGACCATATTGTGGGCGCGCGCCGGTTTGAAACGCAGCAGCTGAGCGTTCTCAGCCGCAGCTTAGTTGCAGGGCGCAGGGCCGTTGGTCACGCCTTGGCATAGCGCCTCTTTGGTGATCCATCCAGCATCCACGACAACCGAAAGGTTGTCGGCGGTTACCGGAATCGGCTCCAGGAAGCGAGCCGTCAGCTCGGTGCCGGCAGGGGAGGTCCAGGCAGCGCCGCCCGCAACATCACCCATGGCAGCGCCTTCGGCCATTTCGACCGCGATGTTTGCCGCAGCCTTGCCCAGATCACGGGCGTCTTTCCAGACAGATACAGTCTGCGTCCCTTTGGCCACACGGTTGAGTGCAGCATGGTCACCATCCTGACCGGAAACCGCGATACCTTCCATGCCCTGAGCGGTCAGCGCAGCGACAACACCACCAGCGGTGCCGTCATTGGAAGCGACAACCGCATCAACCTTGTTGTCGTTGGCGGTCAGGATCTGTTCCATGTTGCGCTGTGCATTGGCCGGCAGCCAGCCATCAGTGTAGGCCTCACCAACGATTTTGATATCACCACTGTCGATTGCGGCCTGAATGATCTCTTGCTGACCACCGCGCAGGAAATCGGCGTTTGGATCGGTGGGCGAACCCTTGATCATCACGTAGTTGCCGCTCGGCTGGGCTTCCAGCACCGCGCGCGCCTGCATCCGGCCCACTTCGACGTTGTCAAAGGTCAGGTAGAACGCGCGGCCGTCTTCGATCAGGCGATCATAGGCAACAACAGGAATGCCTTCGTCAGCAGCTGCCTGCACGGCCGGACCGATGGCCTGTGCGTCTTGCGCCAGAACGATCAACGCATCGACACCCTGTGCAATCAGGCTTTCGATGTCGGACAGCTGCTTCGCCGAAGATGACTGCGCATCTGCAGACACATAGGTTGCACCTTTTGCTTCCAGTGCAGCCTTGATCGCGGCTTCGTCGGTTTTCCAGCGTTCTTCCTGAAAGTTCGACCAGCTGACGCCAACGGTCACATCTTCAGCAAGGGCCATGCTCGCAGTTGCGGCAAAAGCTAGTGCGGATACGCCACTCAAGAATTTCATTGTTTTCCTCCCTCGGGTCGTTGCGGGCGCTTGCAGCAGTCAGGTCCCCCCTCGCTACATGCCCGTCCTGATATCCCTAACATTATTTTTTTTGAAACTCAAATTAAATAATGTATCATGAGGTCGGATATCTTGTTGGTCGGCCGTTTTCTGCGATAACCCGCCCGACAATAAGGGGGAAATACGGTGGTCAAATCGGACAGGCTTTCACATTCCGGCGAGTTGCGTGAAAGCAGCCGCCTACAGGTATTTGATACCATACGCGCCGCAGGGCAGATCGCCCGAATCGATATTGCCCAGATCACCCGGATCAGCCCGGCCACTGTCACCGCAATCACCGCCGAGCTGTTGGCCGCCGGATTGATCGAGGAAGTCAGCCCTGACACGGTGCGCGGTGCGAAACGGGGCCGTCCGCGGGTTGCCCTCAAAATTCGGGGCAGTGCACATCATATCGCCGGGCTGAAGCTCTCACATCACGCCATCACAACGCTGATCACCGATTTCGAAGGCACCGAACTGATCAGCCACGAAATGCCCCTGCGGGGCGGCCAGATGTCCCCGGAATCCCTGTGCGAGAAAATTGTCGAGGCTCTGGATCAAAGCTGCGCCAAGGGTGGGCTGACCCGCACGCAGATCTCCGGCGTCGGTATCGGTATGGCCGGTGTCATGGATGCGGAGCGGAACTTCATCTATTGGTCCTCATCGCTCAATGTGCGCAACATTGACCTCGGCAGCGCGCTAAAATCGCACCTCAGCATGCCGGTGTTCATCGACAATGACGCCAATCTGGTTGCCAAGGCAGAGCATCTGTTCGGCGAGGGCGACACCCGCAGCAACTTTGTTGTTGTCACCGTCGAGCACGGGGTCGGCATGGGCATCGTTATTGATAACCAGATCTATCGCGGCGCGCGCGGCTGTGGTGCTGAGTTCGGCCATATCAAGGTGCAGCTGGAAGGCGCGCTCTGCCAATGCGGGCAACGTGGCTGTCTGGAGGCCTATGTTGGCGATTATGCCCTGCTGCGTGAGGCGAATATCACCAGTGGTGTCGAGCGGCACAAGGATCTTGCCTCGCTTTATGCAGCGGTGGCTGAGGGCGACATGATGGCGCAATCTATCCTCGACCGCGCCGGACGGATGTTTGCCATGGGGCTGGCGAACATCGTCAATATCTTTGATCCTCAGATGATTGTTCTGGCAGGCGCGCAGCTGGCCTTTGGTTATCTGTCCTCCGACAAGGTGGTCGAAGAAATGCGCCGCTGGGTGGTCCAGGTAGATGGCCCCCTGCCCGAGGTGCGCGTGCATGGCTGGGGTAACCAGATGTGGGCGAAAGGCGCCGCAGCCTATGCGATTGAAGAAGTCTCGGCTCTCACCATCAGGGAGGTTGCAAGCCATGCGGGTTAGGGTCCACCGACTTCTGGCGCCGCTGTGCCTTCTGCCGCAGATTGCACTCGCCAGCAGTTCTGAGCCGCCGATGTTCACCCCGCGCCCAATCGCCGCGCATATCTATGATGGCGGTTGGGAGCATTTCGTCGGCGGCGGTCTGGCTTCGCTGGATTGCAATGACGACAGGTTTCCCGATCTGGTGGCTGCGGGTGGCAGCAATCCGGTTCAGCTGATGATCAATCGGACCGAGACCCCCGGCGCAGCTTTGCAGTTCACCGCCGATACGCCTACAGCCTTGGCGCAAACCGGGGTCACCGGCATCTACCCGCTGGATATTGACGGTAACAAGGTTCTGGATCTCGCCGTGTTGCGCGTCGGCGCCGACCAATTGCTGCGTGGAATCGGAGACTGCCAGTTCGAACCATTTGATGATCTTGGATTTTCCAGTGGAGATCACTGGACCACCGCCTTCTCCGCCACATGGGAGAAAGGGGCTCAACTGCCCACCCTGGCCTTCGGCACCTACGTAGACCGGAGCAACCCGGATGGCCCGTTTGAGGCCTGCGATGACACGCTGCTCTATCGCCCCGAAGGGGACAGATATAGCCCCCCAATCAGGCTCACGCCCGGGTATTGCGCCCTGTCCATGCTGTTCACCAACTGGCACCGACGCGCTGACGGGCCTGCACGCGGGCGCGCCGACCTGCGCATCAGCAATGATCGGCATTACTATGTGCGCGGCGGGCAGGAACAGATGTGGAAGATGACCACGCCGCCGGAGCTGTACCAACAGGATGACGGCTGGGCACCCTACCATCTCTGGGGCATGGGGATCGCGTCGCGCGATCTCAATGGCGATGGGTTCTCTGATGTTTACCTCACCTCGATGGGGGACCAGAAGCTTCAGCTATTTGATCCGGCTGGTATCGGCCCGTCCTATCGCGATGTGACCTACAACTACGGAACCACAGCTCACCGCCCAACCAGTGGCGGTGACGGGCGACCCTCCACCGGATGGCACGCGGATTTTGGTGATGTGAACAACGACGGGCGTGACGATATCTTCGTAACCAAAGGCAATGTCGAACAGATGCCAGACGCCGCCATGCGTGATCCAAATACGCTTTTGATCCAAGGTGTTGATGGACGATTTGCGGATGCCGCCGCAGCGGCACAAATCGCCAACATGGCCCGGTCGCGTGGCGCTGTTCTGCGCGACCTCAATCTGGATGGTCGCCTTGACCTTGCCGTAATCAACCGTCGCGCCCCGATGGAGCTTCATCAGAACGCCACTCAAACCACCGGCAACTGGCTCACCCTGTCTGTCTACGGCATCGCCCCCAACACCCAGGCCATCGGAGCCTTTGTCGAGCTGGACACCGGAACCCGGATCCATACCCGCGAACTCACGGTTGGCGGAGGTCACGCAGGCGGTTCCGCCGGGGACCTGCATTTTGGTCTGGGAGAGGCTCAGGACCTGCGATTACGTGTGATCTGGCCGGATGGGGAGGCAACAGAGTGGCAGGCGGTGTCACCCAACCAGCATATTACAGTGATCCAGTAGCCCCGTCCGGGCTACCGCTCGACAGGCAGCCCGGAGGGCACGGCGTCCGGCACACCAAGCCGCCCCGCCGCCGCTGTGCTATCGGTCAGGGCCTCGAGAAAGGCGATAAGATCGGCGACCTCATCGTCACTCAACGTGACGGGCACCAGATCATTGGCGGAGGCGATGCGCTGCACCTCCGCAGGATCATCCATTGCCGCCCAATCGATTGCCCCCTGAAGTGCAGGCAAGACCGCCTGACTGCGATCATATGACATCAAAGCATCCAGCGGATTTAAGTGATGATGCACAACCGCCTCCAGCGTGGCATAGGCCCCGCTGTGCCCGTAGGGCGCCGTCAACGCCACATTCCGCAGCGAGGGTGTCCGAAACCTATACGCATCGTCGGCGTTTCCGGTCACGCGCAACCGGCCTTCATCGCGGGCATGGGCCTCAAACCGCGCGGCCTTCCCCGGTCCAAGCTGAGGCATTGCAATTGCATGAAACCCATTGTCCGTCTGTAACCAGCCGGAATGGCACTGGCTGCATCCCGCCGCGCCATAAAACGCCTCTTGCCCCCGTGCAGCGGCGGGTAGCAGCGGTTCTCCCTGCATCTGCGCACGATCAAACGGGCTGTCATCGGCCCGCCACTCAAACCGGATAAAGGCCGCAAGCATATTCCCGATATCCGTGAACTGAATGGGGGCCCCTTGGCCCAAAACGCGATCAAACCGCTGTCTGTATTCCGGAATATCCGCCACCCGACCTGCAATCAGATCCCAAGCACCACCCGGATGGCTCAACTGGCCCAGACGCACCGCACGGGACACCTCATTTTCGCCATAGTGGCCTGCCATCTCATCTGCTGAAAGCACCGGAAACATCGCCTGCGCAGACAACGCTGAGTCAAACCCGGCAACCATATCGCTCTCCAGCGGCGTACGAATACCTGATCCATAGGCCGGATCTGCCTCCAGCCTACCGTCATGAAACATGACATCCATTCCCCGCGCACCAAGGTTCCAAAGTGCAGGTGCATTGCGCGGGATGCGTTGCTCCGGCAGGTTTTCGGGATCGGCCTGTCGTTTGGGGCCAAGCCTGCTTGCCCCCTCCCCCAGCGACAGCGACACACCATCACCAGTGCCAAATCGCGGATGGTGACAGCTGGCGCAGCTGATATTGCGATTGCCTGACAGGATGGGATCGTAGAACAACAGCTGCCCCAACTCGACCTGTGCCTGATCCATCAGCGCGAAACTCGGACGGGGACCCAGATCCAAGGGCTGATGCTTGATCTCCGCGATCACCTCGTCAGCATAGGCCCAAAGGCTCAGGCTCGTGACAATAGACCCCAGAAGGCCGCTCCGACGCCAATACTCAGTCATCCCGGTCTGCCTCATTTGTTGAGAAATCCAACGACAGCCTCTGGTGATAAGGCCGCCCCGGGTGCAAAATAACGCTTGGAAAATCAGGTTGATTGACCGCATCCGGGAACCCCTGTGGCTCAATACAGACAGCGGCGAAAGGTGCAAGCTGCTGCCCTTCCTGTGCCGCCGCGCCGCTGCTCAGATGTGTTGCCGTATAGATCTGCGCCCCCGGCTGATCCGAACAAACCCGCATGGAAACTCCGTTTGGGGAAGTCAACTTCGCGATCTCCGGCATATGCCCCTCGGCACCCTTGGCAAAGATGACATGATTGTCGGTTCCACGTCGCTGTGGATCCAGCGTTGCAAACGGCTGCCCATCGGTAAAATCGAACGGGGTCCCCGCGACAGGCACAATCGCGCCTGTTGGCACCCCGTCCGGGCGCAGCCGCAGATAGGTTGATGCCGGACACTGCAAACGGTGCTCCCAAATGTCACCCATGGCACCCAGCGTGTAGTAATTGTGCTGCGCCAAGTTGATTGGTGTCGCCTGATCAACACTGGCCCTCATATCGTAGCTGACGCTGCCGCCAGACAATGCGATCCGCAGCTGGATTTCGGCGCATCCGGGATAGCCATTCTCACCATCAGCTGAGGTATATCTCAGCTCCACCGCATCATCGGCGACCTGCCGGATATCCCAGAATACCCGCCCGAGACCCGCCGTCCCTCCATGCAGCTGATTACCACCCTCATTTGCATCCAGTGCAACCCGCCGCCCCGCGAGATCAAAACCAGCACCGCCAACGCGATTGGCCACCCGACCCACAATAGCCCCCAGATAGAAAGGATCCCCGAGATAGGCGGCCATATCGCGATAGCCCAGAACCATTGGCAACCATCCATCACCGGCGCGCAGATCCAGACGTGCCGTAATTGCGCCGAAGTTGAGGATCCGAAGCCGCAGATGATCATTTTCCAGATCCAGCCATTGCAGCTGACCAGCCGCAGTCTCCGGCAGATGCGCGTGCGGCGGATATGATCCAAAAGATGACAGGCTGGCTGGCGGCATTAAAGGATATCCCTGGTTGCAGAACCCCGGCTAGTCCTGATGCGGCAATTTATTTCGATTACAAAATTAATACGATGCACCGGAGCTGTCAATTCAGCTGACACAGGCGACAGAGCAGCGGTCAGCTGAGATACCGGCGATCATGTCAGCCACGCAGATCAGTGATTGCGCTGACACCAAACCCACTTCGGACAATCAGACAACGCCCAAGCAATACTCTGTTTAAGACAAATTCTTGCCACGAATTTGAATCAAATCTTAGGAAAGGCGGATGAGATCGCAGCCACCAAGAGCAAATAGCGATCCTGTCGACATCAACGTTGGCACCGCGAGGCTGAAGATCGGGGTAAGACATGAGCGACGTTACAAATTTCGACAACCTGCGCTCCCCCGTCGGCTGCGAGCAGGCCGCTCCACGGCGCATGGGACTCTACGCCATGATCGGAAAGCGCCTACTTGATATCCTCTTGGCTCTGATACTGTTTCCCGTACTATCGCCGGTGATCGCCCTTTTGTGGATGATCAGCCGCCGCGACGGAGGTCCGGGCTTCTTCGGCCACACGCGTATCGGAAAGGATGGAACCCCGTTCACCTGTTGGAAAATCCGCACCATGATTCATGGTGCCGAGGACGTATTGGCCGAGCATTTGAAAACCGATGCCAAGGCAGCCCAGGAATGGGCGCGCGACCGAAAGCTGAGCCGCGATCCGCGGATCACCAACCTGGGCCTCTTCCTGCGCCGCAGCAGCCTGGACGAGCTGCCGCAGATCTGGAACGTGCTGCGCGGTGACATGAGCTTTGTCGGGCCACGGCCGATCGTGCGTTGCGAGTTGAGCAAATACGGATCCGCTGCGCCGATCTACCTCAGCCAGAAACCGGGAATCACTGGCCTATGGCAGGTGTCCGGGCGCAATGATGTCAGCTATGAGGATCGCGTCTCCTTTGATATTGATTATCTCGAACGCCGGACATTCAGCTTTGATATCAAACTGATCCTGTTGACGGGTTTGTCGGTGATCGGACGGACAGGACGGTAAAGACGACATTAAGCCCTATGCTGTACTGTCCAGGCGAAAGCAAAAGGGATCACGGCCCGTGTCAGCGGCGGACAGCCGCGCGACATCAGGCGCCCTAACTGCAATAGCGGGACGACCAGAATGCACGACAGCAACACAGAGGCATCAACACTGAGCCACGTATCCAGAGGCCGCGGCCGTCTGGCGCTTCTTGGGGTGTTCTGGTCATTCGTCAATATCATGGTCAGCAACGGTCTCACCGTTGTTGTTTTCCTCGTGACCTCGCTGTTGCTGGAGCCCGCCGACTTTGGGGCAGTAGCCCTTGCGACATCCATTGTGATCTGGGTGATGACATTGGTGCCGCTTCCCCTTGGCGACGCTATTATTCAACGCAGCGATCTGAGACAGGCACATCTTGACAGTGCTTTCTGGCTGACCATGGCAATTGCATTGGCCTCTATCGCGGTCTTGGTTATCTCAGCCCCGCTGATCGCCAGCTGGACCAAACTTGATGTGCTGGCGGTCATTTTGCCAGTCTTGTCGCTACGCATCCTCTTCGTATCGCTTGGAAATATCCCCGCTGCTCTAGTGAACCGGCGTATGGAATTTCGTCATATCGCCCTTCGCACAACGCTTGCCAACGGGCTTGGCGCTGCGGGTTGCCTGCTGCTCGTCCTACAGGGCTATGCCATCTGGGCTCTGATCATGGCACAGGTCATCACCGCCGTGGTTGGCTGCGTCGTCTCCTACTGGACCGCAGATTGGCGTCCTGGATTTCAACTTTCCCGCGCGGCGCTGAGAGATTTGCGCGGTTTTACCCTGTTTACCATGGGCGGGCGGATGATCGAACCGACCAAGATCAACCAGATCCTTCTGGGGATTGTTGCAGGGCCGGCTGTGCTCGGTATTTTCTTCTTCGCCCGTAGGATCTGCGAAATCCTGCAGGAGCTGACCATCGGGACCCTGCTGCCAGTCACAAGGGTCCTGTTCGCCAGCCTGCAGACCGAAAAAGAACAGCGCCGCAAGGCCTTTATCCTCAGCAGCTTTGCCGCAGCAACAGCTGCCTTTCCCCTGTTCATCGGCTTCATCATCGTGGCACCAACCGCCATCCCCTTTGTCTTTGGCAGCAAATGGCTGGCGGCAATCTACCCGCTGCAATGTTTTGCCATGCTAAGCCTGATGATGAGCATCGGCGTCATGCAGGCCTCTCTGGTTCGGTTCTCCGGTCATGCCAGCTGGTGGTTCGGCTTCGAATGTGTGGTCAGCCTTTCGGGATTTGCTGCAATTCTGCTGCTGGCACCCGAAGGCCTGAACCGGATCATGTCCGCGCTCGTAGGCATTTCCTTCCTGCTGTGGCCAATCGCGACACGCAAAACCCTGAAGATACTCGACATGTCGGCGGCAACATACATATTCGACGCCCTTCGACCTGCCCTGATATCCGTGTCCATGATGGCTATTGCCCTGTTTGCCCTACGCGAACTGGGCCCACCAATGTATGGCACGTCACAACTTTTGGCACAGTTTGCCGTGGCCATCCCCACCTATGTCATCATGATATTCCTAGTTGGGGGCGACCGGCTGCAGCAGATATTAGTCCAGTTCCGCAGCAGACGAAACAATAGCGCGCAGTGACTTAGTCCGCTCCAAGGCAGTCTACGAAAGCCGCCGCGGCGCAGGGTGAGCGCACTCTACTCAAGTGCTGCGCCGTTATCGGGGAGCGCCACCGGACCAATACGACTCTTTTTTGCCGACCGATGAAAGCGGCTGACGTTACTCAGCCGCCTCTCGCCATTGATCAAATAGCTTGTAATGCGGCGCACCCGATCCTAACAGGATGAGCGGCAACGACACTCCAAATCCGCTCGGCGTGAAAACAGAGGCTTAGCGCGTATTCGTGCCCTCTTCGCAAAAATTCAGTTCGTCGCCCGAGCCCGTGTCACTGCGTTTTGGCAGTAAGGCGACGCCCAGACCCGCCCAGAGACACCTAGACATCACTGATCCTTACCATGTGCCGCGCCCACCGAGCGCGCCTCAAAGACCTATCTGGAGACTACGGCTTTCCAAATCTGATCCGCCCGTCGCACACCACGCAGTGTAGCCGTTGCGGCCCCGACAGGCGCCCAAACCCTCGCAGTCGCCCCGTGTCAGACGCATCATTATCAGCTCGGCGCCGAGCCATCTAAGGGAACATCAATCATGAAGTAGCTTCAGGGTGAGCGAGGGCGATATACATCGTCGATTACACTATCACAAAAGGCCACCGCCCCTGACAAGGAGCGGTGACCTGTTGTCTCATCGACCTCAAAGGCGGCAAACTATTGACCGATGCGTTGTTGAAGATAGCGTGTTTTATTTTATCAAACACACCGTCTCACGCTCCTTGATCACCAGGCACCGCACTGCGACTGACTCAGCCACCGAGCGGATACGCGACCCCCCGAGGATCAGGCGGCGGCAACATAGCCACGCTGGGCCTGCACTTGCCTTGGCTGGGCGCGCTCACCAGTCTGAAACGCCGTGACCAACCGAGACAGGTTCGTTGTCTCATGATCGAGAGAACTACAAGCTGCTGCGGTTTCTTCGCACATCGCGGCGTTCTGTTGTTGTGCGGATTCCAACGTGCTCATGGCCCCGTTCAATTCAGAGATCCCTCTGGACTGCTCATCCGCCTGCTTGGCAATATCGCCAACATGTTCAGAAATGCTGCCGATGGCATTCATAATCGTGGTCAGGGAGTCGTTCGTCCGACCGACCAGATCAACACCATGAGCCACCTGCGCCTCAGACGCTGTAATCAGTTTCTTGATTTCAAGAGCGGATTCAGACGAACGCAGGGCCAGACTGCGGACTTCCGCCGCCACCACTGAGAACCCGCGCCCCGCTTCGCCCGCACGCGCGGCTTCGACGCCGGCATTCAACGCCAAGAGGTTGGTCTGGAACGCGATGTCATCAATCATACCGGTGATTCGGGTGATCTGCTCTGAGGTCGCAGCGATGGAATCCATTGCGTCCACCGTTTCGCGCGCGACGGCTGAACTGGTTGCTGCATTCTGGCTCACAGAGGTAACCAAGGCCTCGGTTTCGCGGGCGCCACTGGCGACATGTTTCACATTCTGCGTAAGCTCGCTCAGCGAGGCGGCCGTCTCTTCCAGTTGCAGCGCTGATTGCTCGGTCCGTTGAGAGAGATCATTGGTTGCAGACGCAATTTCCGTCAGCCCGGTATCGATAGAGTCAGCGGAATCATTGACCGAGGTGATCAGCTTGCTCAGTTGCTCAACCGTGTTGTTGAAATCCTGACGCAGAGCCTCGTATTGGCGCGGCATCTCATCATGGATTTTGACATCCAGCCGTCCACCGGCCAATTGCTGGAGCTGCTGTGCAAGCGTTCTGACAACCTCTTCCTGCTGCTGTTTCTCACGCAGCTGAGTTGCTTCCAGCTCCTCCTTGGAGGCAAGGCCCTGACGCAGAGTTTCGATGGAAGCTGCCATCGCTCCGATCTCATCCTTTCGCTTTGGAATATCAACAGGTTCGTGGACTTTGCCCTCGGTCAGATCCTTCATGACGCCAAGCATCTTTCCCAGAGGACGCCGGACCAGCGAACGAACCGAGAAAAAGATTGTCGCCAGGGTCAGACCCAACAGCAGCACATTGGTCATCAGCTGTTCATAGATGCTCGCCTTGACAGGGTTGACGAAGACGTGGCGCGGGACATCCAGAACCACCACCCAGGTCTTGTTCATACCATAGGCGGTAAACGGGTAGAAAAGGCGCGTAGATCCATCTGCGCGGTCGGAAACGATCTGTACTTCACCTGTCTCTATGGCAGCCTGAAAGTCCGCCACTTCCTCACCCTCAAAGGCCTGCACCAGCATCTCCGGGTCCGGATGAGACAGCCATTTGCCTCCTTGCCCCAGCAGCATCACACTGCCGCCCTCATAAACGGAGAGCCCGCGAACGAAGTCGCCCAGATTGTCGAGGACAATATCCACACCCGCAACACCCACGATCTGCCCCTGCGCATTGACCGGGACCGACACAGATGTCAGCAGCCTGTTTTCATTGGAAAGATACGGCTCCGTGATGACACTCTCACCGCTGTCGATGGGCAGGCGATACCACTCGGATGTATCATTCGGATCGACATTGAAGGTCTCGAAGTTCAACCCGCCCGCATCGGATTTGGTCCAATAAGCGGCAAAGATACCATCCGCATTGCGCCCTTCAGTTCCTGTGATGAAATCCTCGGTGGCGCCATCGGGGATTGCGGACATCCAGGAAGAAAATACAAGATCATACCGGCCTGGCACACCTTCCATGATTTTGATCAGATCCGCGGTGGTTGCTTCGCCATCTTCGATGTAGCCGGACAAGGCGCCACCAAGCGCAGATGCGGCTGAGGTTGCTTCGACCAATTGCGAAGACAGGCTCTGGGAAATGTCCGAGGCGCGCTGGGACGCGCCTTCCAGGACCCGTTCTCGAACCTGCTTGGACTCATTAAGAGCCGTGAAGATGCTGAAGCACAGCATCAACCCGGTGATAGCAACCGTAGTTGCGGCAAGAAGCTTGCCTGAAATTGTATTGAACAGAGCTGGCATTGAAATCTCCACTTGGAAGGCTCGTCGTTAACGATCTCTCCCACATCCGCCTGAACAAAGTGTTGATCCATGCTTTCAAAGCGTGTGTCCGAACAGGTTTACCCAGCAGATTTCAATCAGATTGAAGACAAATTTCCCACGGCCGTGACCACCGCCCCAACGCAATTGCGACCCTATCAGATCTCCGCAGTCACTGAAGACAGCCACCTGTGTGCAGACTCGCTCAGCAGCGGCGCAAGCCGTTGCAACACCTGTTGATGATAGCTGTTCAGCCACAGCCGTTCAGCCGCACTCAAGTCAGCAGGGATCAGCATGTCTGTCTGTATCGGTGCCCACGTCATATTGCGAAACGCCAAGAAACCATCCGCTTCTTCAATGATTTCAAAGATATTCTCAATGCGGATACCAAACCTATCAGCCTCGTAATAGCCCGGCTCAATCGACACCACCATACCAGCCGTCAGATCCACCGGGTTATATGGCTTGCCGATGCGCTGAGGATGCTCGTGAACTGACAATCGGTGCCCGATCCCGTGACCGGTGCCATGATCGTAGTCAAGGCCCAGATCCCAGAGCGGTCGTCGGCAGATCCCATCAATGTGATGCCCTTGGGTGCCGCGTGGAAACCGCAGCGTTGCAAGCGCATGGAAGGCTTTGAACACAGCCGTGTAAGCCCGGTCGTAGCCCTCGGGGCGCAGATCAAACGCAAAGCTGCGCGTGGCATCCGTGGTGCCCGTCTCATATTGGCCGCCGCTGTCCAACAGATAGGGATGTTCTGGCAGTATCGGCGCATTCCGACCATTGGTGGCTGCGTAGTGGCACATGGCAGCATTTCCCCCAGCGGCGGAGATGGTCTGGAAACTCTCGCTCAGGAAACCCGGGCGGTCCTGTCGAAAGGACAAGATTTTCTCTTCAGCTTCGCGCTCTGTCACCGGATGGCCAAGTGCGGCACGGGCCGGAACAGTTTCAGTGAGCCAGCATGAGAACTCGACCCACGCAACACCATCCTGAACATGACAGTTTTGCAGACCCGTCAGTTCCACCGGGTTCTTGATCGCTTTCGCCCGGGTCAATGCACTGGCCATCGGAACCGGTGTGGCCCCTGCCTCTGCAATGGTCTGCCGGACAGCCACAGGCGAGAAATCAGGGTCGAATAGCACCCCTACGCCCGCAACGCATCGACAGCGCAGAGTGGTCAGAAACTCTGACATCGGATAGACAGTCACGGCGGCGGGAAGATGATCCTGCACCGCCTCATTCAACTTGGTTGGATTGACGAACCAGGAAACTTCGCCGGTCCGATCCGCGATAAGAAACGATTGCGGCATCGGATTAAACGCCACATCATCTCCGCGCAAATTTAGCAGCCAGGCGATATTGTCCGGCTGGGTCTCGACCAGACATTCAGCGTCTTTCTCGTTTAGATGCGCAACCATATCTGCGCATTTTTCAGCGCAGCTTCGCCCGGACAATTGCACAGGGAATACTGTCACCTGCCCCGATGGCGGGGACGGCTGATCCTGCCAGATGGCATCCACCGGATTGTCCTTCTGCGGCTGCATCCTGGCGCCTGCCTGCGCGCAGGCCGCAGAAAACCGATCATACCAACCGGGCGGCAGGTGCATCGGGTCACACCCCACTTGCCAACCCTCCCGCGCGACCGAGGTCAGCCAGTGTTCCGGCGGTTGATCAAAGATGTGCAACCGCGAAAACAATGGGCCTGCACATTCATTGGCGACCTGCACACTGTAACGCCCATCGACAAAAACCGCGACAGTCTCCGTCGTCACAATCGCCATTCCGGCGGACCCGGTAAACCCGGTGACATAGGCCAAGCGTTCGTCATGCGGGGCGACATATTCACCCTGATGGGCATCAAACCGGGGCAGGATGAAAGCATCAAGATTGCGGGCGGCCAGTTCCAAACGTAGATCGGCGATGCGCGCCGCCGCAGGCGGGTTGCTCAGAGTGTCAGGCATTTTGGGAGATCTCTTCAGCAAGATGGCAGGCGACCTCACCGCGGTCGCCAAGGGGGCGCAAGCGCGGAACATCCCGCCTGCAGACATCAGCGGCATGAGCACAGCGCACATGAAACGGGCACCCCGGTGGTACATTCAAGGGTGAGGGCAACTCTCCCTCCAGCCGGATCGCATCGCCCGTGTCATCCGGGTCAAGCGAGGGGGCCGCACTCAGCAACGCCTGCGAATAAGGATGCGCAGGGTTTGCAAACAGGGTCTCACTGTCGCCTATTTCAACGATACGGCCCAGATAGATCACCGCCACCCGGTGCGAGACATGACGCACCAGTCGCAGGTCGTGGGCCACAAACAGGATGGTCAGATCCAGCTGCTCCTGCAATTCCAAGAGCAGGTTCACCACCTGCGCCTGAACTGAGACATCCAGCGCCGACACCAACTCATCCGCAATCAGCACCTCAGGCTCCACCGCCAGCGCGCGCGCAATTGCAATCCGCTGGCGTTGACCCCCGGAGAACTCATGCGGCAGTTTCTGAGCCGCATCGGCGGGCAGCCGGACCAACTCCAGCAGTTCCTCCACCCGCGCCGGAATTTCATCCGCTGGGCGCATTTTGTGCACGTGCAGGGCTTCGCTCAGGATTTGACCACAGGTCATACGCGGATTGAGCGAAGAATAGGGATCCTGGAACATCATCTGCACGCGCCGGTTATAGCTGCGATCACGGCGCGCACCCTCGGCAAAGATATCCTGCCCATGGTGGCGAATACTGCCACCCTGCGGCTGATAGAGACGCACAATACAGCGCGCCAACGTGGATTTTCCACATCCGGATTCACCAACGACGCCAAGAGTTTCCCCCTTCTGCAGCGCCAGGCTGACACCATTCAGCGCCCGCACTGCGCGTCCGGGTTGTTTGCGTATCACATCAACCAAGCTGCGCGGCAGCTGAAAGGTCAGGCTGAGGTCGTCAATCTCCATCACCGGATGCGTCATGCCACTTCTCCCTGAATTGCGGGAACCGGATTGAAACAGGCCGCGCGCCGCCCGGCACTGATGGTTTCCAGTGCAGGCCTCTTGCTCAGGCAGGCTTCCGTCCGCACCTCACAACGCGGTGCATAGGCGCAGCCCAGCGGCAGCATCTCAAGGCTCGGCGGTGTGCCCGGCACGGAATAGAGCGGCGTGCGCGGGGCAATATCCTGCGGCACCGAACGCATCAGCCCCGCGGTATAGGGATGCCTTGGCGCGCGCAGCACCTGCCGCACCGCCCCCTGTTCCACAATGCGCCCGGCATACATCACCGCAACGTTTTCACAGGTCTGCGCCACCACACCCAAATCATGGGTGACCAGAATAACCCCCATGTTCATCTCCTGTGACAGACGCAGGATCAGATCGAGGATCTGCGCCTGAATGGTGACATCCAGCGCGGTGGTCGGCTCATCCGCCAGCAATAGCTTTGGCTCCGCCGCCAGCGCGATGGCAATCATCACCCGCTGGCGCATGCCGCCGGAAAACTGGTGCGGATAGTCCTGCAACCGAGAGGCCGCGGCGGGGATCCCGACGTGATCCAGCATCTCAATCGCCCGGTCCCGACGCGCAGCACGGGACAGATCGGTATGTGCCTTCAGCGTCTCGGTCAGTTGCAAACCAACGGTCAACAACGGGTTGAGCGAGGTCATCGGCTCCTGAAAGATCATTGCAACCTCGCCGCCGCGCACCTGGCGCAACTGCCGATCCGACAGGCGGGAAATATCCCGCCCCTGCCAACGCACCTCACCCGTGACCTCACCCTGACGCCGGGTCAGCCCCAGGATTGACCTGAGGGTGACGCTCTTACCCGATCCGCTCTCACCAACGAGGCCAAGAACCTCCCCCTGTCGCACATCAAAGCTGACATCGCGTACCGCCGGCAGCAGCACACCGCCGCGCTTGAACGTCGTGCAGAGGTTGCGAACCTCCAGAACCGGTTGTGTCTCTTTCATGGTCATAATCTCTTTCCCCTCAACCGCGAGGCCGCAACAGATCAGCCAGCCCGTCGCCGATCAGCGAGAACCCGATCCCGGTCAGCACGATGGCGATGCCCGGCATCAGGCTGAGCCACCAAGCCGTGGTGATGAAATTGCGTCCTTCGGCAATCAAGACACCCCATTCAGCCTGCGGTGGCTGCGCCCCCAGACCGAGGTATCCCAGCGATGACCCCAGAAGGATTGCCAGCGACATATCCGTCATCCAGTAGACAATCACCGGGGTGATCGCATTGGGCAGCAGGTGGCGAAAAATAACCCGCCGGTCAGAATACCCCATGACCACCCCCGCCGAAGCATAATCATTTCCCATCTGGGTGATCACCTCGGCACGCATCAGGCGCGCGTAATACACCCAGCCAACCACAGTGATGGCGATATACATATTGATCAGTCCCGGCCCCAGAACGGCAACAACCGCGATCACCAGAACCAGAAACGGAAAGGTGATGACCGCATCCACCACCCGACCAAAGATCATGTCCGCGATACCACGATAATATCCAACCAATGCGCCAATTGTGACACCGATCAGCATCGCAAAGACCGTGGCCAGAACCGCCATCTGCATATTCACCGAATAGGCCGAGATGACCCGGCTCAAACTGTCCCGGCCCAGCATGTCTGTGCCAAAGGGATGCGCCCAGCTCGGCGGCTGCCGCACCGCGTTATAATCGATGAAGTTCGGATCATATGGGGCGAACAGGCCCGGCGCGATGGCCAGCAGCGTCGAGACTGCGATGATGGCGACACCAATCATGAAACCGGGTTTGCGCAGGGCAATCTGCCACCGGCTCTGCTGCGGGCGTGTCGCCTCGGGCGACAGGAGTGTGGCATCAGTCATGTCAGACGCATCCTCGGGTCTAGAGCGCTCTGGATCAGATCGGTCAGCAGGAATACGATCGACACCAGCACAGCAAAGGTCAGGGTCAGCCCCTGAATCAGCGGATAGTCACGGGCAAAAATCGCCTCCAGCATCAACCGGCCCACTCCCGGAACGGCAAAGACCGTCTCGGTAACCAGGGTGCCGCTCATCAAATTGCCAATGGACAGGCCCAGCAGCGTGACCGTGGAAATCAGCGCGTTCCGCAGCACGTGCCGTCCAAGGATCTGCCAGGCAGACAACCCCTTGGCGCGGGCGAATTCAACATACTCCGCATCCACCACCTCAACGATGGCCGACCGCAGGTTCCGCATGATGATCGCAGAGGTATAAAGCGCCACCGCCACCGATGGCAGAAACAGGTGATAGAGCCGCTCCACAAAGCTGTCACCATATCCGCCCACTGGGAACCAGCGCAGCTGTGCCGCCAGAAAGGTGAGCAAGATCAAACCGATATAGAAAACCGGCATCGACAGACCGACCTGAAAGACCGTTCGGATCACCGCATCTGGCCAGCGCCCCCGGTTAAGTGCAGCAACAAAAGCCAGCGGTCCCGCAATCAGCACGGACAAGGCCACCGCATAAGTGGTCAGAAACAGCGTGGTCGGCAGGCGGCTGGCAATCACATCCATCACCGGTGCGCGCATCAGGATCGAACGCCCCAGATCCCCCTGAACGGTGTTCGACAGGAATTGCCAGAACTGGATCACCAGGGGTTGGTTCAGTCCCAATCGTTCACGAATGGCAGCCAGATCGGCGTCAGACGCACGGTCCCCTGCAATGGCGATAGCCGGGTCTCCTGGCAACAGGCGTACCAGCAAAAAGATAATGATCATGACCAGAAAGAAGGTCACGGCCATCAGTGCCAGGCGCTTGAGAATATACTGAATAGTGGCCATTTCGGCATCCGTTCATCGGCGCCGCCAGCCGCGGGGCTGACGGCGCGTGGTTGTCCAAAGCGGTCGATCAGCGGTTGATCGACGCCTCCTCGAACAGGTTGTTGCCCAACGGTGTCTGCACATATCCGCTGACAGTCTCGGACAGGGCCACGGCAAACGGCGTCTCATACATGAACAGCAATGGCGCTGCCTCTGCATAGATTGATTGCATTTCGGCGTATTGGCCGGCCCGCGAGTCCGCATCCATTTCCGTCGCCGAGGCTTCGAACAGGCTGTTGAACTTCTCGTTCTCCCAGCCGGTGCCAACCGCCTTCGCCGTTGGGAAATAGCCCAGCCAGCCGGTAACCTGGCTTGGATCATTCACGTCATTGACCCAGCCATAGGTGTGGATGTCGAACTCACCCGACCGGTTTTTGGCACCACGGGTGGCATTGTCCACCTGCTCCACCTTCAGCTGGATGCCCAAAGGCGCCCACATCTGCTGCAGCGCTGCAAAGATGGTGCTGTCATCGGCGGATCCGGCCAGGGTGGTAAAGGTGATCTCAGTGCCCGCCGCCAGACCAGCCTCCGCAATCAACGCTTTTGCCTTGTCCATATCATAGCCGTAGAGCGGATCCGTTTCGGTGGCCAACTGCGTCGCCGCCGCCATCAGCGGCGAGGTCATCGGCTTGCCAGCCCCCTGCAGCACTAGGCCAATCAGCGCCTTCTTGTTGGTGGCATAGTTCAGCGCCTGGCGCACGCGCGCATCAGCCAGCGGGTTGGGCGATCCATCCGCCCGCGTCGGGCGCGTATTGATCGGCGAATAGATGATCCTGGTTGAGGGGAACAGATTCATGTCAATCTTCGGATCCGCTTCCAGCTCGGCCACGCGCGAGAACGGGATGAACTCTGCCGCGTCCATCTCGCCCGCCTGAAGCTTCAGGATTCGGGTGGCATCATCCGGAATGATTTCAAAATGCACACCGTCCAGATAGGGGAGCGGTTTTCCGTCAGCACCAGCGCGCCAGTAGTGCTCATTGGCGCAGAAATCCATCGAGGTCCCCTGTTCGAACCCACAGAGGTAAAAGGGCCCGGTGCCAACGCCAGCATCTTTTGCGGCAAAGATGGCTGCGGATTTCTCCTGATCGGTCGCGCCATCGGCGGCCTCAAACCGCGCCTTGGAGACAACGCCGGTTGTGAAGGTGGCGAGCATCGACAGGATCGTGGGGTCAGGCGCCGAAAGCGTCAGCGTGATCTCATTTCCAGTATTGGCAACTGTATCCAATGTTCCGAGAAGACCTGCCCAAGGACTTAGATCAGCATCGCGCGCTCGGTTCAGCGAAAACACCACATCTTCACCGGTGAGCGGCGTCCCGTCGGAAAACTTGATGCCCTCGCGCAAGGTAAGCGTCACGGTAGTGCCAACGTCAGACACAGCATAGCTTTCGGCGAGGCCAGGTACGACGGAATTCCCATCCTGACTGGGGCGCAACAGCGTATCAAACAGGCTGCCAACCATCCAGATATCTGGGTTCCGGTCTGCATAGATCGGATCAATCAGCGTGGAGCCATCATAGCGGGCAAAATTCAGCACGCCACCGCGATCCTGCGCCAAAGCCGGCCCGGTCAATGCTGTGGTCAGGACGGCTGCAGCCGCCACCAGTTTTCTTGTCATTTGTGAGATCCTCCCAGATCGATTCTCCGTCTCATGGGGAGGAGCATAGCGCGAGTTTTAAAATTACTAAAATTATTTTTAGCAAAACATGTCGCGAGGGGATCAGAGCCCTTATTCGGCTGATGAAAGTCTGATCCGGGCAACCAGCTCAGTGCGACGCGCTCTTCATCGGCATGGTGCTGACCCAAAGTTCGACAGCCTCTTCATCGCTCAACACAATCGAATAATGTGGTTTTGAGCAGTCATGATGGACAGTGTCCCCCGGTGACATGATATGTACCGCATCGCCCAGATGATATTCGAGCTGTCCCGAAATCAGGTAACAGAACACCTCCCCCTCATGGCACATCTTCTCCGACACGTGGCCGGGAGGTCGATGAATGATGGAAGGATAGCACAGCGCGCCGGAGAACCCCGGCCCCAGTTTTTCGTAGAGCCTCCCGTTTACGCCCAATGCGTAGGTATGCCGATTATCTTTATGAATATATTCCCGAAATTCCTCATCGACACTCAACAGCTGTTCCACGGTGGTTTGCAGAGAAGCAGCAATCGACAACAGAGACGATAGCGACGGCGTGCTGATGCCGCGCTCCACCTGTGAGATAAATCCGGGCGTCAGTTCGGTCTCCTCGGCAACCTGCACCATCGTCATTCCCATCGCTTTGCGACGGCGGCGGATGGCATGGCCCAACTGTTCAGGGTTGTCTTTCTTCCGGCTTCTTTTGTTCGTGCCTGGTTTGCGCGTGCCTGAGACGTCCATGTCGATATCCTGAAAATTACGGCGAGCCTCGCATTATACCGTCCAGAGACATCAGACTGATCATTCGGGACGGATTGCAGATAGCGAAACTGCGAGTGCCAGGAAAACGTATACTAAAATTTATTGAAGTGCTACATCAGAAATGGCCTATGATTTACCAATCCAGACGTTTTCCTTGTTTCAAACCTCAGAGAGGCCCGATGCGCAGCACAAAGACCGTACACGTGATTTCCGCTCATGCCGAGGGAGAAGTAGGGGATGTCATTGTTGGCGGCGTTGCCCCGCCGCCGGGCGCCACCCTCTGGGAACAGCGCTCTTTCATCGCAGAGGATCAGACCCTGCGAAACTTCGTGTTAAATGAACCGCGCGGTGGCGTGTTTCGACATGTGAACCTTCTCGTGCCACCGAAGCATCCGGATGCCGATATGGGCTTCATCATCATGGAACCCGAGTTCACGCCCCCGATGTCGGGATCAAATTCGATCTGCGTTGCCACCGTCCTACTGGACAGTGGCATCCTGCCGATGCAGGAGCCAGAGACCCATCTGACACTGGAGGCGCCCGGTGGCTTGGTGCGCGTACGCGCCGATTGCAGGGACGGCAAGGCGGAACGCATTTACGTTCAAAATGTCCCCAGCTTTGCCCGCGAAATAGGCGTGCCGCTGAATGTCCCAGGGATCGGAACGCTACATGTAGATACCGCCTATGGCGGCGATAGTTTTGTGGTGGTTCAGGCTGCGGATCTGGAACTTGATATCTGCGAGGCGGAAGCCAAAACGCTGGCTCAGATCGGCAGCCGCATCCTTGATGCAGCAAATGAGCAGCTGGGGTTTGCCCATCCCACCAACCCGGACTGGGCTCACATTTCTTTCTGCGCATTCTGCGGACCGCTCACGTCGACCCCAACAGGTCTGCGCAGTCGCTCAGCCGTCACCATCCAGCCGGGTAAGGTCGATCGCTCTCCAACCGGCACCGCGGTTTCAGCCCGGATGGCTCTGATGCTCGCCAAGGGGCAGATGACCGCAGATCAGGACTTCGAGGCGATTTCTCTCATCGGCTCAAGCTTCAAGGGCCGGATCGCGGCGCAGACCACTGTGGGCGATGTCGCTGCAATCGTGCCAGAGATCAGCGGCCGGGGGTGGATCACTGGCACCCACCAACACATGCTGGACCCTGACGATCCCTGGCCAACAGGCTATCGCCTCAGTGACACCTGGGGCGCCTGATGCCGATCTACTTGATCGGTCGGCCACAACAGGGCACACCCGACCAATCGCAGCCGGAAGGCAGCAAACGCAACCACCACTGATGAGGTCTCAATGGCAGCTAGGCGTGCCATCTCCCGCAATACCCTTCCCGACGTTATCGCCGCCGATCTGCGTGAACGCATCCTGAGCGGCGAACTGGCGGAAGGTGAACCGATCCGTCAGGAGGCCTTGGCCGAAGAATATGACGTGTCGCGCATGCCGGTGCGCGAGGCGCTGAAGCGCTTGGACGCCGAAGGGCTGGTGCTGTTCACAAACAATCGCGGGGCCACGGTAACCAAACACTCGCTACGCGAAATCGCGGAGATCTTTGATCTGCGCATTCTGGTCGAGGTCGATCTGTTTCGCCGCTCGATCCCCGCGATGACCACAACGGATTTCGCCCGATGCAGCCAGATCCTAGATGAGATGGACGCCTCCTATGACGCCGATGACGTCGCCACTTGGGGCGCGCTGAATCACCGCTATCACTCCGCACTTTATGCTGCGGCTGAGCGCAAACTGACCAATGAGGTGCTGCAGGGACTCAGCCTCCATTCCGACCGGTTCATCCGCATGCATCTGAGTGTGATGAAACAGCGCGAACCCGCCAAGGCAGAGCACCGCGATCTCCTGGCCCTGGCCCAAGCGCGCGATATCGATGCCGCCTGTGCCGCCCTGACCCGGCATATTTCCCGGACCAAGGAAGAGCTGCTGACATTGGTCGCCGAAAACCGCGCCTAACCCCAGTTCTGCCATCGGCCCCGAACAATGGGCGATGCGTGAATTCTGCAGGAAGCGGGTCTTCTCCTCTTGTGAGCAGACCTAAAGCCAATATATTTAGTCAGGAATTATTCAGAACGCCCGAACGCGGGTTTCAGCAGACGGATCCACCACCGATGATGCCAGTGCAGACATTGCCCCTGCCGCAAGCGCAGGCCCCTGATGACTTGCGCCAAACGCCTGTGTTCAACGAACATGAATATAGCATTCTCAACACCTTGCGTCTTGCCGCGATGGGTTGCCGAGCTGCGGCACGCACTGACCTGTTCGAGGCCTGCGCCCTGCTTTGCGTCGATGGGGAAGACGCCAGACGCACCTATATCGACACATTCGTAAAATGCCTGCCTGAAGCCCTACCCCGCCGAATCAAGTGGTTTCGCCCCGGCACCACGGAGATCTCATTCGACGAAGCCTGGGTTTTGCGCTGTCTGTCGCGGGTTGCCGCGCAGGATTATGACAGCCTCGGATTTTTGCTGAGGTCGCAAATTGACCCCGCCCGCCGCCGTTACATCGGGTTTTTACTGGGCCGTGTTTCCGAGCAATTTCCTAAGATTTAGAATCGTTCTAAAAACTCTTGATCTATGCGTCGTGTCGGGTATTATATGGCTTACAGCAAGCCAGCTTCCTGCCAGCCAGCTATTTTATTACGGAATAATGGGGAACACGATGACACAGACCGCTGCTGCACTTTCGACCGATGCAAAAACCGCAATCGCCGACGCCCTGAACCAATCCGTGGCAGAAACCGCTGTCACAACGATGCTGGCCCAGAATTTTCACTGGAACGTTAAAGGCATGGCATTCGGCCCTCTGCATGATCTGTTCCAAAAGATCTACGAAGATCACTTCCTCGGACAAGATGATCTGGCGGAGCGTGTGCGCGCACTGGACGTCCACGCCGAAGGGACCTTGGCCGGGATGCTGAAACGCTCCAAAGTGGCCGAGCATGACGGCCATGCCACAGATCAGGAAATGATCCGCATCATGATGGAAGCACAGGAGACGTTGGCCTCAACTCTCGCTGGCTGTGGTGCACTGGCCGCCGATCACGGCGACACACTGACCGAGGATCTCTGCATCGCGCGCGGTCAGACACATGAAAAATTCGCCTGGTTCCTGCGCTCACATCTTGCAGGCTAAGCCTCACCAAATCAGGTTGGGCAACACTAGATTGATCGCGGTCAGAGGATCTCCTCGGCCGCGATTTTTCGTTTCGCCAGCTTCTTGCGGTAGGCGATATCCCAATGAGTGTATTTACCCAACTGCCCCTGCTGCGAGGTTAGCATTGTGACAAAAGCCCGCCGATGGCTGTCCTTCTTCAACCCCTTGAAGAGTGACTTCTGCGCTTTGGTCATCGAGCAGCCGATACAGTGACCCTCACGTTTGAATTTACAGACATCAATACAGGGGCTGGGCGTCTTGGGCATATCTGACCTTATGCGTTACCGGGCATCTCGCACACACATGGGACGACTCCGACGCCGCTGCAACCACAAAGGCGAGTGTTTTTGTCGATTTTCATCAATTCTGCACCCAACCCTAGCGCAATCGGTCAACGGCCAACGTAACTGCCTTGCTTCTGGTGTAGGCATCCAGACCTTCCAGCCCCTTCTCTCGCCCGAACCCCGATTTTCGATTGCCACCAAACGGCAGCTCAATACCGCCCGCCCAATAGTCATTGACTGTCACCTGCCCTGCATCAACCCGCCGGGCCATACGCAGCGCGGTCGCGATATCCTTGGTATAGATACCGGCAGCCAACGCAAACTCGGTGCCATTGGCCAGTGCCAGCGCCTCGGCCTCGTCCTCAAAGACCTGAATTGCCAACACAGGGCCAAAAATCTCCTGCAGGACGGCATCATCGTTGGCTGCAAGGTCATCCAGAATGGTTGGTGCATAGAACCAGCCCTTCCCGCTCTCAACATCGGTCAAAATCTCGCCACCGGTAACAATCTCGACCCCGCGCGTCCGGGCGCGGCTCACATGATCGTCTATCTGCGCCAAATGCCGGGCGGAGTTTACCGCTCCGATATCCGGCCCGCGCAACCCGTGGCCAACCCGCAGCCTCTGCGCCCGCGCGACCAGCTTGTCGCGCACTTCTGCATGAAGACTGCGGTGGATCACCAGCCGCGAACCAGCGGAACAGATCTGCCCCGCGTTCGAGAAAATCGCCCACAATGCGCCCTCAACCACAGCGTCCACATTCGCATCACCAAAGGCAACAAGAGGGGATTTGCCCCCCAGCTCCAGCGTCAGCCCGGTCACGTTGGGGGCCACGCTCTGCATCACACCAACCCCAGTTGCCACCGAACCCGTGAAGGTGACATGCCGCACACGGGGATCGCGCACCAACGGCGCGCCCGCAGCAATTCCGGTGCCGGTCACCACGTTGACCACGCCCGCAGGCAACCCCGCCCGGATCAGAAGATCGGCAATCATCAGGGCCGTGAACGGCGTTGTCTCTGCCGGTTTAACGACCGCGGAACACCCTGCCGCCAGCGCCGGTGCAATCCCGCGAACCAAGGTCGAGGTCGGATAGTTCCACGGCACGATATGCGCGGTCACGCCCACCGGTTCACGCAGGGTGAACGCGGCATTGTCATTGCCGAGGTTCACGCTGCGGCCATCCAATTTGTCCGCAGCACCGGCGTAATACTCCAGCAACCGGGCAGACCCCGCGATATCGCCGCGCGCCTCCGCCAGCGTCTTGCCGCTATCCACGCATTCGACAACGGCCAGATGCTCCGCCTCGTGCCGCATCAGCCGGGCCGCTTCGTTCAGGATGGCGCATCGCCGCGCAGGAGATGTGGCACTCCAGATCTCAAATCCTGCTACGGCGCTGGTCACCGCATGATCGACATCAGCCGCATCGCCCGCAGCAAAGTCAGCAAAGGCAGTGCCCCGTCCGGGGTCGAAACTCTCCATCCGCCCCCCGACTAAGGGCACAACAGCGCGCCCATCAATGAAATGATCACGCGGCAGGTCGGGCAGCGCTCCGGTATCAAAATAGGCGGCAATCAATCCATCAGCGCTCATGGTGTATCCTCACTACAGGTGTATTTCGACGTGGCCAGCCACTCAGGATTGATCTCGACGCCCCACCCCGGCACCTCGCTGACCGTGGCCTGCCCGTCGCAGATCACAAACGGATCGGTGACAAAGAGATCCCGCTGCCAGGGGTAATAGTCCTCGCCCTCGATGGAGAACTCCAGATAGCGCCCGGGCAGATCAACGGCGCGCATCATATGCATCGTGAACAGCGTCACCATCGACAGGTTTGCGCAATGAGGCGTGCACGGCAGCCCGGCCGCAGCGCCAAGCTGGGCAACCTCCATGCTCCGCGTCATCCCGCCTAGATAAAGAATATCAGGCTGAATGATATCGACCGCGCGCATCTCGATCATACGGTGCCAGGTCTGCAAATCCCAATCCTGCTCACCGCCTGCAACGTCCAGATCCAGCGCACGAGTCACCTCTGCGGTCTGTTCCAGCATCCAATAGGGGCAAGGTTCCTCAAAATGCTCATATCCGTGATCCTGCAGCAGCTGCCCCACCTCGATCGCGCGTTTGGGCGAGAACCCGGAGTTGCCATCAACCAGGAGCGCCACCCCCTCCCCCAGAGCCGTGCGGATCTGGGGAATGATAGCCTCTGTCCGCCCCGGCCATTCGTCGCGATCTTCGCCACATTCGGCGCCAACCCGCACCTTGAAGGCATCAAACCCGAGATCATCACGCAGCGCTTTCAGCCGCTCCGCCTCATCCTTGGGCGTGATGTCGCGGCGCATCGACGACGCATAGGCGCGGATCGGACCCGATGATCCACCCAGCAATTCCGCAACGGGCTTTTCCGCCACCCGGCCCCGCCAATCCCAGACCGCTGTATCAAGCCCTGCCATCGCACGCCGCAAATAGGTGCCGGGATATTTGTGCTCTCGCAACGGGATCTCCGCGATCACCGCCTCCATCGCATCCATACCCCGCCCCAAAGCCCAGGGTGCCACTTGCCGATGCAGGATCTCGCAGGTCAGATCGCTGTTGTAGGTCGAAACCTGCCCCCAGCCCTGCCGCCCATCCTCAGAGGTCACCCGAACAAAGCCGACAAGTGGGCTGCAAAAGGTCTCAATACGACGTATTCGGGGACCGCTGTCCTCTTTCCCACGACCGGCCCCAACGGGGACGGCGCCGGATGCTGAATAGGGCGTGGTCATGTCGCCTCCAGAATAAGATCCGCGGCCCGATGGGCCAGCATCATGGTCGGGGCATTGGTATTGCCCGAAGTGATATTGGGAAAGACAGAGGCATCCACCACCCGAACACCGTCAAACCCATGCAGTTTCAGCTTCGGACAGACAACACTCGTGCTGGCATCTGTGCCCATCCGGCAAGTGCCGACGGGATGAAACACCGTGCCACAACGTTCGCGAAAATCAGATAGGATATCCGCATCCGCCATCTGTCGCAGGTCCGTCCCCATCGCCGCTTCGATCAGACCATCCAGCGCCGGGGTTGTGGCCAGCCGTTGACAGAGCCGCCCACCGGCAATGACCTGTGAGCGATCTTCCTCGGTTGCGAGCGAATTGGGCCGGATCAGCGGTGCTGCGCTAACATCAGCGCTACAGATATCGATCCGCCCCCGGCTTGTCGGGCGGCTCGGCTGAAAGCCGAGAATAAACCCGGCAAAGGGATCAGGCCGGATCACCTCGCGCGTGCCCTCCGGTGTTGTCGTATAGGTCACCGGGTTGAAGTAGAGTTGCTGATCAGGCCGCGTCAGCGACTGCGCGCTTCGGAAATAGCCGCCACATTGGTTCACCGACAGCGCCAGCGGCCCGCGTCGCCACAGGGCATAGTGCAGCGCCGCGCGGATCTTCCCCGTCAATGGCGACAGGACGTTATTCAATGTCGGCTCGGTGGCGCGGAAATAATAGTTGATCCCCAAGTGATCCTGCAGGTTGCCGCCAACCTGCGGCTGATCATCAACGATCGCAATTCCATGTCGCCGCAACAGCTCCGCAGGCCCAATGCCGGATTTTTGCAGCAGCCCGGGCGAGGCAACCGCGCCGGCAGAAAGAACGATCTCCCGTCCCGCCGCTATCGACATGGATTTTCCCCGCCGCCGCACCTGAACCGAAACGGCGCGGCGCCCCTCAAAGGTGATCCGTTCGACCAGCGCGTCAGTCATCAAGGTCACGTTTTTACGTTTCAACGCAGGGGTAAGAAACGCCCTTGCGGAATGCATCCGCCGTCCGCCGCTGGTATTGATCCGATAGGCCGTCGCACCTTCGCCACCCGGATTATTGATATCATCGGTTCTTGGCAGTCCCAGTTCAGCCGCCGCCGAAAAAAAATGCCGGTTCGCCGGATGGATCTGATCCGACACATCCTGCACATGCAGCGGGCCGCTCCCGCGGCGTCGTCCATCCGGCGCAACCTGAGTTTCCATCGCCTCGTAGCTCTGCCGGACGGACGTCCAGCCCCAGCCTGTGGCACCTGCAGCCTCCCAATCGTCAAAATCCTGGGGCAATCCCCGCGCATAGACCAGCGCATTGATCGCGCCCGAGCCGCCAACACCCTTGCCGCGCGGCCAATACCCTGCGCGCCCGGCGAGCGCTTCCTCGCGCACACTTTCGTATTTCCAGTTCACCGCCGGATCGAAGAAGGTCTTACCATACCCCAACGGCAGCGCAATCCAGGGAGAGCGCCCGCGCCCGCCGGCCTCCAGGATCAGCACCTTATGCCGCCCGGATCGGCTCAGACGGTCCGCCAGCACACATCCCGCAGATCCCGCACCAATAATAATGTAATCAAATCCCGTCACTTGCCTGACCGCTCGCATATCTCCTGTCGTCAGATCGTTACAAAGCATGCGACAAATCCAGAAACGAAAAATAATTCGTCAGCACCTTAAAAAAATTCGCAGCAAAGGTATTCTGACCGCATGTATCGTGATCTCCCCCCAATGACCTGGCTTCGCGCCTTTGACGCCAGCGCCCGCCACTGCAGTTTCACACAGGCTGCGGAGGAGCTCGGCCTCACCCCCTCAGCGGTCAGTTATCAGGTGCGCGGGCTAGAGGCGCAGTTGGGGCACAAGTTGTTTCACCGCGACCACAAATTGCTCAGCCTGACCCGTCTGGGACATGCCTATCTTCCAATCGTGGCCAAAGCATTTGCGGATATCGACGCCACCACCTGGAATCTCTTTGGCAACGGGGTCCAGCAGGAGGTGACGCTCCGCTGTCTTACCTCGCTGAACCTTCTGTGGCTGATGCCGCTGCTTGAGGATTACAAAACACGTTACCCTGACAGTCGGCTGCGGGTGCTGTCGTCATCGTGGAGCGAATTGTCCCAAGGGGAAGCCATCGATATCGACATTCGCTATGGCGATGGCAGCTGGCGCGATGGAGCCGTCGTACCATTAATGCAGAACAAGGTGATTGCGGTTGCCGCACCCGGCCTGCTTGGCAGCGCACCTTATCCCGATCTGCACAGGCTGCCGCTGATCGAAATGACCGGTGTCGTCGACACTTGGCGTCATTTCTTTGCGCGCCACAACCCAGAGGCCGCAATCCCTGAACCAGCCTACAAAGTCGACCAGTCGCTGATTGCCCTTGAACTTGCCGATCGGGGTCTGGGGGTCGCCTTGGTGGCCGATGTGTTTGCGCGCCCCTATCTGGACCGTGGCACGCTGCTGCGCGCCAGCCCTGTGGAGCTTTCGACCCAGCATGGGCATCATCTGGTACTGCCGTCTGATCGCAACAGCCACCGCCCGGAGGTCAGGACACTTGTAAGCTGGCTGCAATCTCAAGCCCGAAACAGTGCTGAGCTGGTTCGCGCCGCGATTGCCTCATCACCGGCGGACAGCTAGGGTCAGCGACGAGCGGATCAGATGGGCGAACCGACTCATATCCTGACAATAACGCACCCTGGGTCGGCATGCTCTCTGTTCTCGCAAATCGAACCTATCGCCATCTTCTAGCTGCCCAGATCATCGCGTTGCTGGGAACCGGGCTTGCCACGGTCGCGCTTGGCCTGCTGGCCTGGCAGATCGCTGGCGAGCAGGCAGGTGTTGTTCTTGGCACCGCACTTGCGATCAAGATGCTGGCCTATGTCGGGTTGGCGCCTATCGCCTCCGCCCTTGCAGACCAACTGCCGCGACGCGTCATGTTGGTATCGCTCGATCTTATCCGCGCCGCTGTTGCGCTCGCTTTGCCTTTCGTCACCGAGATCTGGCATATTTACGGTCTGATCTTTCTCATGCAGGCGGCCTCAGCCGGGTTCACGCCAACCTTTCAGGCCACCATTCCCGATGTGCTGCCTGATGAAACCGAATATACCCGCGCGCTATCTCTGTCACGGCTGGCCTATGATCTGGAAAGTCTGCTGTCGCCAATGCTTGCTGCAGCCCTTCTCACCGTCGTCAGTTTCCCGGTGCTGTTTACCGGAACCGTGATCGGGTTTCTTGCCTCCGCTCTGCTGGTGGTCTCGGTGCCGATCCCCTCGCCGCAGCCCAGCTCCCCACGCAGCATCTGGACCCGCACAACGCGCGGTATCCGGCTCTATTTCGCCACCCCAAGACTGCGCGGTCTGCTGGCATTGAATCTGGTGGTCGCAGCGGCCTCCTCGATGGTCATCGTCAACACCATTGTGTTGGTCAAGGGTCACTTCGCGCTCAACGAACCCCAGGTTGCCATCGCACTGGCGGCCTTTGGCGGCGGCTCAATGATGGCCGCCCTCCTGCTGCCGCGGGTGCTGGATCATATGCTGGATCGCCCGCCCATGCTGGCGGGTGGCGCGCTGTTGACCATCGGCCTGTGGATCGGCCCATGGGCCGACAGCTTTGGTCTTCTGGTGGCTCTTTGGGCCCTGCTCGGCTTTGGCTTCAGCCTGGCCCAGACCCCGACCGGCCGATTGCTGCGGCGGTCTGCCCTTCCCGAGGATCGCCCCGCCCTGTTTGCGGCCCAGTTTGCGCTCAGCCACGCCTGCTGGCTGCTGACCTATCCACTCGCCGGGCAGATCGGCGCGCGCGCCGGCTTCGACGCCACGTTTCTGCTGCTGGGGACCCTAGCAGGCGGCGGATTGCTGCTCGCCGCAAGGCTTTGGCGCGACGATGGCGGTCTCGCGCATCAGGCTGAGGCCGCTACGCATGATCACCCTGACCTGCCCGCAGATCACCCACATCTGGCCACCTACGGCCATGGGCCGAACCATCGGCACCCGGTGGTGGTCGACGATCTTCACCCGCGCACCTGACCGTGCTGATCTGCGATCCGCCGCACCGACGGCAAGGTCAGCTCCCTAAATATCCAGCGGCAGCTCCTGTGTGCTTTTCTCCGTCGAAATCACAATTGAGGTGCGGAATTTACGCACATTGCTGTCAGCAAAGAAAAACCGATGGGTGAATGCCTCGTAGCCCGCAATGTCCGGCGCCACCACAACCATGACAAAATCGGCATCCCCCGCGATGCAGTAAAAATGCAGCACCTGCGGATCAATCCGCGCCTTTCGTTTGAACGCGTCAATCTGCTCCAGCCGATCCCGTTCCAATTCCACCGAAACAATCGCGGTAACGCCTAGACCCACCTTCTGCTGATCAACCAGCGCGACTTCCTTCTGCAGGACACCTGCCTCGCGCAACCGCCGCAAGCGGCGCTGGACCGAGGCCGTGGACAGACCGCTTTTCTCAGCCATCTGCTGCACCGTTGTACGTGCGTCCCTCTGCAGCTGTGTCAGCAACATGCGATCCGCAGAATCCACATGATCATCATACATCACATTCTCCGAAATAATGATCTGAAGATATCACAATATAAGATCATGGGCCATATGGCGCATCACTCACAGGTGATAAACCCATGGAATGACACATCACACACCGCAACGACATACCGCTTCACTGACCCAAGGCGCGCTGGCAATCCTGCCACTGGCACTGGGCGCATCGCTTTATGGTTTTGCCTTTGGCGTTTTGGCAGCCCAGATCGGCTTTCCCTGGTGGGGGATCGCCACGATGAGCGGTCTGGTTCACGCAGGCTCTTCGCAGATTGTTGCGGTTGAACAATTCTCCAGCGGCTCGGCCCTTCTCGGCGCGGTGCTGGCCGGTGCCGCACTGAACCTGCGCTACATCGGGATCGTGGCCTCGCTGATACCGCTGCTGGACGGGCTGCCGCTGTGGAAAAAACTGCTGGCGATCCACATGACCGGCGATGAAAACTGGGCCCTGACGATGGCAGAGCGGGCGAAGAACCCGCAGATTGGCGCAGCTTTCCTGATCGGCTCTGGCTGCGTGATGATATCGGTCTGGACCCTGTCAACGGCCCTCGGCGCGCTGGTCGGATCAAGTTTCGGCGATCTGGAGCGCTTTGGTCTCGGCTTTGCCTTTACGGCTGCCTTCATTGCGATGGCCCGAGGCCTGTGGAAAGGAACTGGCGATCTCGCGCCTTGGACGGCAAGCTTCGTTGCCAGTTTCGCCTTGGTCGTCGCACAGGTTCCCACCGCCTACGCCATAATGATCGGTACATTGACCGGCCTTGCTGTTCTTCTCCTTAACCCGCGCAGAAAGGTACCGGCGCAATGACATTTAACGAATGGGGATTGATTCTGACCCTTGCGGCGCTGGCCTTCGGAATCCGGGTTCTTGGGCTGGTCGCAGGCAATCGGGTGCAGCAATCACGCTTTGCCCCGCTGCTGGGGCATTTGCCAGGCTTGATCGTGATCTCGCTGGTTGCGACATCCTTGGCAAACCAACCGCCCCAGACCTGGGTCGCAGCGGCCATTGCTCTCGGTATCGCGGCGCTGACAAACAATGTCATCTGGACCATGGTTGCCGGGGTTGCAGCCTATGCTGTGCTCTCCCACGCCGCATTGCTATGATGTGAAATCGCACCAGCCTCCCTTCGTAAAAACACCCGCAGCGGTATCAGCCACTGCAGGTGTCAAAAGGTCGAACGGACCGACGACGGAGATCGTCATCCGGTCATCTGCCAGTCGTCAGGATCCTCATCCCATCCATCCTGCTGGGTCTCCACAGCAGCAGCCGGTGCATTGTCCTCCGCCACGGTGAAGTTTGATACCAGCTCCGCCAGCTTGGTCGCATCACCGCGCAGCATATGGCTGGCCGCAGTGGATTCCTCCACCATCGCCGCGTTCTGCTGAGTCACCTGATCCAGCTGCGACATGCCAATATTGATCTCATGCAGACCAGTAGACTGCGAGGCAGCACCATCGGCAATCTCGGAGACCTGCTGCGAAATCTGCCCGACCTGAGCCACGATATCACTTAGCGCGGTGCCAGCCTTGCCCACCAGTTCGACACCATAATCGACCTTTTTCGAGCTTTCGCTGATCAGCGTCTTGATCTCCATCGCCGCCTCGGAGGTGCGTTGCGACAGCCCCCGCACTTCGGAAGCCACAACAGCAAAGCCGCGACCGGCATCGCCAGCACGTGCCGCTTCAACCCCCGCGTTCAGCGCCAGAAGATTGGTCTGGAACGCGATATCATCAATCACGCCAATAATCTGCGCGATATGTTTGGAGCTTTCCTCAATATCAGTCATGGCAGAGACCGCGCTGTTGACGACGCTGCCGTTCTTTACGGCTTCGCTCTTTGCATCTTGGGTGGTCGCCTCAACGGCCCGCGCACCATCGGCGGCGGATTTCACGCTGGCAGTCAGCTCATCCAATGCGGCGGCGGTTTCTTCCAGCGTCGCAGCCTGGCTTTCCGTGCGTCGCGACAGATCATCAGAAGCCTGGCTGATCTCATCCGCACCGTTGCGTATGGACGAAGCCACATCCACCATATCCACCACCGTTCTGCTCAGTGTTTCGACCGTCAGATTGAAATCGGCCTGCAGCTGCGCATAGCCTTCCGTCAGCTCTTCGGTGATCCGGGCCGAGAGATCGCCCTGGGCCAGCCGTGCCAAACCATTGCCAATAGCCGTGACTGCAGCGGTCTGCTGGGCCTGATGGGCGGCCCGCTCCTCTTCTGTGGCTTTGGACAGCGCCTCTTTTTCGACAAGACCATCGCGAAACACCGTCAGAGCCTGTGCAATCCGGTAGATTTCGTCGCTGGTCCGATCAAACCCGTTGATCGGGCTCAGATCACCATCGGCAAGCCGTTCGGTGGTGCGGCTGATCGCATTCAGCGGGCGTTGAACCAGCCAATGGGTCAGCAGCAATGCCATCACCAACAACCCGGCGGCCATCATCAGCAACCGTTCGATATTAGCGTGGGCCTCATCGACCGTCACCGCAATATCCGTGGCCATATAGGCGATTTCACCCCGGCTGCCTGAGCCCAGAAGGGACGCGCGGCTGGCAATCTGCAAGACTGCATTTGCCGTTGCATTGGCTTCCTTGGTGGCATCCGCATCCGCCGTGAGCGACGCAATGCGGAAAATCGCCAACCCCTGATCCGGCTCTGCCATAGTAATGATTTCATCGAGCTGGGTCGCAAGCCGCCCATCGTCAAACGTCTTATACTCGGCCAGGGCCGCCGCCGCTTGCTCCATTGGTTCCGCCGCAGCACGGGTCTGCGCGATGCTCTGCGCAGTCACCACATCCAGTGCGGCAACCTGAAAATTACTGATCCAGGTGTTGATCTCCAGCAGGGTATTGAGGAAGCCAACTTCGTTGGTCAGCAGCCCCTGAATGGCTTTCTTGCTGTCGTCGCTGGCATCTTCAGCCGCCAGTGTCACCTCAAACACCATATCATCGACCGCCGTCGACAGTTCCGTATCGCTGGACAGGCGTGCACTCAGCACCTCCTGACGCAGCGCATTGGACTGAAGCCGCCCGCGCGACACCGCCTTTTGCAATACAGCGGCGGCGTCCCGAATGGCAAAGATCGGCACCACACCGGGTGCCTCAACCTCCAGAATATCGATGACATCGTTCAGGCGACCATCCGACGCCTTTGCCAGATCCGTCAGGATCGACTGCATCGCGCGGTCCTCGGTTTCGCCAATCGCCAAGGCGATACCAGAGATCAGGTTGATCTCCGCCCGCGCCTGCAACAAGGATTGCAATGTGGCGAATTTGACTTCGACCAGATCAACCAATGTTGCGTCAACCGCAGACATCGTCTGTTCGCCGCCTTTGGAAAGGTTCGAATAGGCGTTATCCGCCATCTCGGCGAGGGTGGCCTGCATGGCACTGCTAAGGCCTTGAAGCTGTTCCATCATGGCGATTACCGCAGCGGCATTCTTAAACGCGACGGTGCGCGCCGCGATCGAGGCTTCCAGCGCCTCTTCAACCATAACGACATCGGGTTTGAATTCATCACGCAGCACCTGCGGCAGCTGCTCTACCGCGCCATCCAAAGCCCGGACCGCTGCGGTAACATCGCTTTTTGCGAAGTCGAGCGAGCCCGGTGTCTCCGCCAGCATGACCGCAACCATCGCGTCTTTCGTCCGGGCCGCCGCAGCGGTCATCTGACCGCTGAGTTCCAGTTCTGGAAGCTTGTCCTCGGTCAGTACATGCACATCCGCAGACACCTGCTCAAACGCTTGTGTCACAGCATATCCAATCGCCGCCGAAGTACCCGCCATCGCCAGCAGGATGAGAAACATCTTGGCGCGAATACTAGACAACGGGTTCCACCGCCGTGTCGCGCGTTTACGTGTCTGCGTGGTCATAATTAGTCCCGTAAGTCATTAAAACTACTAGGCTCTGCCCGAAAAACCGGACAGACGCAGGGTCGTCGAGGCACCGAATGTGCCTCGACCAATTGCTGCGTTAAGATTCACCACCCGCGACGACGGGCTGAAACCCACCCTCTTTGGTGATATGGGTCAGGAACACATCGTCCATGCCCTGATTGTCATCCGGGCCAAAGCGCATGGTAACACCGCCAAAGTCCACGTCGCGCAGTCCCGCCATGGCCGCGAGATAGCTGTCACGGGTCAGATCCGCGCCGGCGTCTTCCAAGGCACGGATCGCCAGACGTCCGGTCAGATACCCCTCCAGCGTCACAAAACCCGGCTCGGCGTCAGCATCGACGGCTTTCAGTGCTGCCTGATATTGCGCCACAACAGGCAGCGACTGATCCCATGGGAACGGCACAACCTGGCTGATGATGACACCCTCGCCTGCGTCACCCAATTCCTTTGCCAGGGCATCGGAGCCGACGAAAGAAATGTTCACAAAGGTCGGGTTGAACTTCAGCTTACGTGACAGCTTGATGAACTCAGCAACCGGCTTATAGGCTCCGACCATCACCACCGCATCAGGTTTTGCCTTGCGAATGGTGAGCAGCGCCTTTTTCACGGCAGTGGTATTGCGCGTATAGGTCCCTTCGGCCATCAGCGTCATGCCGCGCTTTTCCAGGGCGGCGGTCACACCGGCCAGACCAACACGGCCAAACCCGTCATCCTGATACAGAAGCGCGATCGATTTCATGTTCTGCTCATCAACCAGATGGGCAATCCAGGCCTCAGTTTCCGCGGCATATGTGGCCCGCACATTGAGGATATTCCCATGGCTGGCATCGCGCAGGAAACCTGCACCAGTGAAGGGCCCGATAAAGGGCAGCCCAGCCTCGGTCGCAATCGGCTGCGTCGCCGAAGCGGTCGGCGTGCCCACGGCCCCAATCAGGCCGATGTGCTGATTATCCGCAATCACCTGTTTGACCAGCGCCACAGACTTATCCGGTTCATAGCTGTCGTCCATGCTATCCAAAACGATGTTGCGCCCGTGAACACCGCCAGCGGCATTCGCTTCGGCGAAAGCCGCCTCCAGTCCCAGCTGCATGCCCTGACCCAGCGCCGCGGCCGGCCCGTCAAGCGCAGCAACCTGCGCAAAGCGCACCTCAGTCGAAGAGACCCCCTGCTCAGCCAGTCCAAGCGATGGCACCGCCAGAGCCAGAACCGCCGCAGTCGTTAGTTTTCTTAGCAACATCGTTTACTCCACCTTCAAATACATCGCAGCAGCCTGTCGCCTAGCCATTAACAAAGCTTCCAGCCGCAAGAAGAATGTCATGCAAAATACGCAGCGCATTTTAACGATCCTAGGAAGCCGTCGCCCCCGGCATGCATAAACCGTCGACGTCACCCGCGACCGCTGTTAGATTGATCGCGCTCTATTCCCGGTCAAAACGCAGGACCCTCCATCGTGAAGATCCCTTCATCGTGAAAATCCCTTTGTTTTTTGATGGCTACGACCTTAAGGCCTATGACTTTCCGGGTGGGCAAAACCTGTCACAGCTGCGCGAGCGCCTGCGCTATGGCTATCGGCTGATGAAGGGCGCGCAGCCCCGCACCGGGTTCTATGTTGCCTTCAAAAACCTCGCCAAAAGCCTGCAAATTCTGGACCACGACGTGGTGATAAATGACTTTGGCTTTGCGCGCAGGCACCCGGATCACCCCATAGGATTGAGTGGATACCTCCCGCCGCTGGCACGATTTGGACTGCAAAACCCCGCCATTTACGGCCCCGGCCGGGTTCCCGATCCAACAGAGCTTGCTGCGATTCGCAGCCAGCTGGACCTAAAGGTGGTGACCTACCCGTCGACCTGGCCCATCCAACTCAATCCGATTGAGACCCGCGCCCAGTTTGCGCCGATGTTCGTTGGTATCGACACGGATGCCTGGCCCGATATGTCCGGCACGCCCAAATCCATTGATGTGCTGTTTTACAACAAGGTGCGCTGGCACCGGAAAACGGCTCGTGAAACTGACCTGATCCAACCACTGCGCGATATTCTGAGCGCCCGTGGTCTCAGCTGGCGGGAGCTGGACTATGGGCACCACACCCCCGCGCAATATCGCGATCTGGTCAGCCGCAGCCGTGCGCTGTTGTTTTGCACCGAACATGAGACGCAGGGTCTTGCCTATCAGGAGGCCATGTCGGCCAATCTGCCCGTTTTTGCCTGGGATCAGGGAGAGTTGGTCGATCCCTCTCAGCGCGCTCTCGCGCAGGGGAATGTCCGTCCCAGCGCCGTCCCCTATTTTGATGAACGCTGTGGGCTGCAGTTCCAGATAGAGAATATTGAAGAGCAGTTTGATCGGTTCTGGACTGCACTGCCAAACTATCGTCCCCGCGACTACGTGTTAGACACCCTGTCCCTGCGGCGGGGAGGGGAGCGCTTCATGTCGCTTTATGCGCCGCTTTTCGACCGCGGGGCACCCGCACCGGAGCTGCACGGCTCGACCCCCGCCGAGGCCAGAAGCGCCACCACATCTGCCGGGGTTTGACGGAACACCGTCTCCGGCAGCTCGGCGATCCGCTGGCGAGCGGCGGCAATCTCCGATGGCGTCAGAGACTGTAGACATCGGATCAACGCCTCTGCGTCTGCGCTCGCCAGGGTCCAACCCTGCCCGGTCGCCTCGATCTTGTGACCGGTCTCCATCCCCGACACCGCGATGACCGGGCAGCCATGCCAGCCCGCCTCATAGATCCGATTGGGCAGCAGCAAATCCGAATTGCCACTCTGCAGGGGATCGCCCATCTGCCAGAGATCCTGCGCCCAGACGACATCGCAATTGTCGTAGCAGGCGGCAAGACCATGGGGATAGGCATAGGCCCCGTGGAAAATCACATTTCCAAGGCCAGCGATCCGGGCGTGAAAATCCGGAAGCACATGGTCGTGGATCTTACCATGAATATGCACCTCAACAGCTTGACCCATCTGTTCTGCCACACACAGTAGCAGCTCAAAACTCGGGCGACAGCGGATGGCCCCAATCCAGCCCAACCGCAGCGCATCCCCCCCGGACACCCGGTCGTTCGGCACAGGGCGCGCCATGTCCTCAGGCACAACCATCTTGTTTTCAACCAGATGCCAAGGGCCCGAATAGCTCTGAACCGGCGCAAAATACCCGGTGTAGAATCCGGGCGACGACAGCCACAGAACCTCCGCCCCCGCCATCAGGCGCCTCTCACCCCAGCGCGCCATTCTGGATTTGAGGCTTGCGCCCTCAAACAGCGAATGGATATCCAGCACCTCATAGGCGATTGGCGCGGTAGCACCGCAGCGCAGCCGCAGAGCGGCCGCCAGCGCCAGCATATCGACATTGCGCGCCACCAGCAGATCGGCCTGCTGCACCAGCGGCGCCAGCCGTGGATCACGCAATGCCGTGGCCAACGCCAGCCGCCCGCGTCGCAACAGCCCGTGTTGGCCAATTTCGCCCAGATCAATATTCTGCCAATTCACCACCGGCAGCGGTCCCTTGCGCGACGCGACCGAGATCACTTCATGCCCCAGCGCCTGAAATGACGCCAGCCGCCGCAGCTGGGCCACATCGGTCAGATCAGAGGCAAAGCAGACCAGCCGCGCCATGGCTCAGCCCTGCACCCGCTCGGACCCAGCTTCGCGATCCGCGCGGCCGCCATAGATTCTGGGTTGCGGCAGGGCACAGCATCCCGCAAGCACCCCCAGATGCAGCAATCCGCGCAACAGCCAGAAATTGCGGCGTGCTTCGGATGGTAATGCTGGCAGCGCAGCACCGGCGCAATAGACCACCTTCGCCATCGCAGCACCTGCCAGTCGTATCCGCGCCAGTGATCCGGGCGCGCCAGACGCATAGCTCTGCCCCATGCGGAACCGCCGTTTGGCCAGCCACCCAAGACGCAACCGCTCTGGGGCCACCTCTTCAAAAACCGGGGCCTCAGCACAGACCGCAAACCGCGCGCCCATATGCGACAGCGCAAAGAAATAGGCCGTATCCTCGCCGCCGCTTGTCCCGCGATCCAGATCGAACGCCTCCCCCTCCCAGGGCTGACCCGCAAATCGCATCAGCGCATTGCAGCTATGGGCCGTCTGCGGTTGCTCGGCTCCGGTCTGCATGGGCCTGCGCAACTCTGGCCAATTGCTGTGCCAGTCCTGATCCACCATCCAGCTCGGCGCATCCGTAGGGTAGCGCGCGATTGCCGGGCCTGAGATCACATCTGCACGGGTCTCCACCGCCCGGCGCATCAGCTGTTCGATCCAATCGGCAGGCACCACCTCGTCATCATCGACAAAGGCGATCCAATCGGACTGCCGTTTGCGCGCCAAGGCCAGGCACGCATTGCGCGCAACCGAGATATTGCGCGCAGGCGCATGGATGTAGCTGACCGGCCAGGAGGCTGTCGTACCCCGCACCCAACGCTCCGAGGAGGGAGCCTCATCATTGTCGGCAACAACAATATCAATCGTGTATCCCGTCGGAGCGCGCAGCGCGGCCAGGCTCTCCAGCGTCGCCACAACGCTGCGACGCCGATAGGTACACAGCAGGATTGAGATCCGCTCCATCATTCTCTCATCCTCCATCCCGCTGCTTCCGGCTTGTGTGCCCTGAGGCAGATCGAAGACCAAACCCGATCATCCTCCGCAGCAGCCCAATCGCCCAGGCCATATGCATCACCATTAGGGCCACCCCGGACCAAACCCCAATGGCTCCCAATCGAAGACACGCCACCAGCGTCACCACCAATACTGCAGCCAGATAAAGCAACGGCCAGAGCAGCGCGACTGGCCAGACAGCGGCGATCGCCAGCGCAATAACGCAAAGGACGAGATTCAGCACCGGCACCATCTGCCGCAACCGCGGTCGCATCCGATGCTTAATCAGTGTCGCAGCGCGACCGGCACCGTAGTTCTGATACTGACGCCACAGTGCCGTGGGCGTGCTGCGCATCACATAGCCAAGCCGCACATCGCCCGCCAGCCAGATCCGGCCGCCCGCAGCGCGCAACCGCCAGTCCAGCTCGGCATCCTCATTGTGGCTAAAGGCAGCATCATACCCCCCCACCTTGCGAAACCAGTTCAGATCCATCAGCGCATGATGGCCATGGTCGACATAGCCTGAGGCCCGCCCCCCGCGATGGGCTGCCCCGCCGGACCCAAACGGCGTATCGACCACCCAGGCCGCTGCCCTGCCAAAGTTGCCATTCCCCTGAGAATCCATTGCCACCACAACCGACACCGCATCCTTCGCCAGCCGAAATGCCGCGAGCAGAGCGGTTGCGTAATCCGCCGGATAAATCGCATGGGCATCACATCGCAGCAGCAGGTCAAAGCCCTCCTCGTGATTGACAACAGCGCGGTTGACCGCCGCAGACTGGAGCCGCTCCGGGTTATGCAACACATGTATCGGGCACGGCGCTGTCTCGGCAAAGCGCTGGACAATCGCAACCGTCTCATCGGTGCTGCCACCATCTGCCACCACCAGCGATGAACGTGCCGGATCGCGCAGCAATGGATCACGCAGCAGGCTCTCAAGGCAGGGCAGAATGGCCTTCGCTTCATTCAAGGTCGGGATCACAACCAGAATACGCAGATCCTTGGGCGCAGACACGGGGCTGGCGCTCGTGGCGCCCTCTTTGCCGTTCTGCCCGCTGCTGCCCATGGTGTTTGTTCCATTCCGTGTTATGGACCTGTCTAGCGGATCTGATTATGCTGCAACAGATTGATTTTTGCGCGCAGTCTAATGAACTTGGACCTGCCACCTACTTGCCACCTCTGCGGCGTCGCGCAGCGCAGGGCGGGCCGTGGGCAAACCAACAACGATGGGGTCAACCAACGTGTCCACGCCTAAGACGTCCTTTGCCGCTGATGACGGTCAGGAGGTGCTCGATCTCGGCGCCATTTTTGCAATCATCTGGCGCGGGCGCTGGGTGATCGCGGCCTGCGTGCTGATCGGTCTGATCGTTGGCATCTGGCGGGCCTATATCGTCGCAACCCCGCTTTACGGAGCCGAGGTGCAGCTGGTGCTCGACCCCCGCGATGAAAAAGTGGTGGATATCGAAAGTGTGGTCAGCAGCCTCTCCGCCACGGATGAGGTGATCCGTACAGAGGTCCATATCCTTGGCGGGCGAGAGCTGGCCGGTCAGGTTGTCGATCGGCTCAATCTGATCTCTGACCCGGAATTCAACATGATGCTGCGCGATCCCGGCTTCAATCCGGTGCAAGTGCTGAAGGACATGATCAAAGGCATCCTCGGGATGCAGGTCTATGATACATCACTCACCCCCGACCCTGCATTTGTTCGCGAGAAAGTCATCCAGACACTTCTGGCCAACACGCGGGTCGTCAATATCCCGGACACCTATATCTTTTCAATCTGGGTGCTGAGCGAGAACCCTTTCAAGGCTGCGGATATCGCCAATGCCTTTGCCGATACCTATGTCGAAAATCAGGTGGCCGTGAAACTGAATGTGACCGAACAGGCCACCGGGTGGCTGGCGGAGCGGGTGACAGAACTGCGCAGCCAGCTGGAGATGAACGAGCGCCGGGTCGCCGATATTCGCGCGCAGGCCGACGTCACCAGCCCGGCGCAGCTGATCGGTCTGGAAAACCGCCTGATTTCGCTACGCAGCGCCCTGGCCGAACGGGCCGCAGAGGTCGCAGAGCAACAGGCCGCACAGACCGAACTCACCAGCCTGCAGACAGTTGAGGAACAGCGTGTGGCTGCCCGGCGCAACGGCTACGGTGCCATTCTGGCGCGGGCAGATAATCCACAGGATGGCTGGCGGAGCGTTCTGGCACAACTCGCCCGTGACCTGCGCGAGGCCGAAGCGAAGGAACAGGCGATCCGCCGTTCCATGGCCGATCTGGAGATCACAATCGCCACCCAAAGTGATGCGCTGACCGAAGTGGTGCAGGCCGAACGGGACGCCGAAGCAAGCCGTCTGTTGTTTGAGAATTTTCAGAACCGGCTGCGTGAAACCTCGATGCAAATTGGCCTTCAGCGGGCCGACAGCCGGGTGATCTCGCGCGCGTTCCCACCCGATCGCCCTGCCCTGCCGAACAAGGGCCAGATCTTGATTCTGTCAGTCTTTCTCGGCGGATTTCTCGGTACGGTGCTGGTGGTGGTCTTGCAACTCTCCCGCGCGCGCCTGCATTCCGCGGCGCAGATCGCAGGGCTAACATCGGTGCCGGTGATCGCCGTCCTGGATCAGTTTTCACAGAAAATCCGCCCCGAACAAGCCAGCGCGCTTGGCCCTCAGACCCGCGATGGCGAGGCCATCCGCAATCTGCGCACCACGCTGCTGATGGCGCGGGGCGATGTACCGCCGCAAGTGGTTGTCTTCACCTCCGCCGAGAGCGGCGACGGCAAATCCACCCTGTCAGCGGCCATGGCGCATAACATGGCGCAGATCGGCAAATCCGTGCTGCTGGTCGACGGCGACCTGCGCCGACATTATCTCTCGGACCCGCTGGCGGATGGCAACAGCAAACCGGGGCTGTTCGACGTGCTGTCCGGGCGCTGCGATCTGGCAGAGGCGGTGCTGCCCGGCGCACTGGGACAAGCCGATATCCTACCTGCCGGCAGCGTCTCCGGCAGTGCGGCAGATCTATTAAGCCAAGGCGGCCTGACCGCGCTTTTGTCGGTGGCCCGCAGCCACTGGGATATCATCATCTTCGACACCCCACCGATTTCCGTGGTCCCCGATGCGCGGATCATCGGCCAGCACGCGGATCTGCTGATCCTTCTGGCGCAGTGGAACACCACCCGGCAGGCCGTCTTTACCGATGCGCTGCGAGAGCTGGAACAGGGGGGGCGCAGCCCCGACGGCATCGTTCTGACCAAGGTGAAAGCCGCTGCAAAACCGCTCTACGGGGCGACCAAACGGTCCCGCGACCGTTATTACCACGGGTGATGCTTAGATGCAGCTCGCCGCCCTTCTCCGCAAGGCCCGCATGGCCAGCCGCCGCAGCCTCGGCCAACCGGTCCTGAACTATCAGGTTCTGGGTGAGCGCTGTTCCGGCACCAATTTCCTTGACCAGCTGATCCAGCAGAATTTTGCAGCAGCGCGCCCGCGCTATGAGATGTGGAAACACGCGTTCCCCAACCTCATCGCGCTGCCTGCTGATGTGCTCTATGTGGTGATCTTCCGTGATCCTTTCCAATGGCTCGAAAGCATGTACGGCAAACCCTGGCACAGCGTGCCAGAGCTGCGCGATCTCTCCTTCTCCGCGTTCATCCGCGCCGAATGGCGCAGCGAAATCGACGTGCCCGCATGGTTCGATCTGCCAAAGACAAGCCCCTGCAAAGGTCAGCCGCTCAATCAGGATCTGCACCCGATCACCGGCGCGCCTTTTGCCAATCTGCTGGCCCTGCGACAGGCCAAGGCCGAGGCGCTACTGTCCTTGCCGCAGCGCGGCGCACGCGTGATCTACACCACCCATGCTGTCATCAGTCAAAACCCGGAAGAGATCATCGCCCGTATCGCCAAAGAAAGCCCGGTGCCCCGCAATACGCGACTGAAGATCCCGCAGGGGCATTATGGCTGGTCATGGTCCAATCGCGATGTGAAACCCAAGACATCAGGCCAGCTGATCACGCCGGACGACCGCGCCTGGATCACCGCTCAACTTGATCCAGCACTTGAGGCCGCGATGGGCCTGCCGCTTGGCTCTGAGCCCGCCGCTTAACGCGTTTTATACTAGGATACGGGCCTGATCAGATCCGAGGCGGCACATCCCGCCAGCGTCCCAGTGCCCGCCCGGCATAAATCCAGGCCATGGCGATCAGCATATGCCGGATCGAGTGTTCGTTATAAATTACATTGTCCGACAGCGCCGCGACCAGATTGATCAATACGTAGAACAGGTAATACCCGGAGGTCACGCTACCATCCTGTAAATACCAGCGAAAACAACGGATCACGACGGCGATCAGCAGGCCAAAGAAGGTTACCGCCCCCAGTAAGCCATTGCCCACCATCAGCTCAATATAGCTGTTGTGGAACCAATAAAGCCCTTCGTCGACATAAGCCTCAATATAGAGCCGCGCATAAGACGGCACCGACCAGAAGGCCCCAAACCCAACGCCCCCAATCGGCGCTTTGGCGATCTCTTCCAGCCCAAAAGCCCAGATCACCGTACGCCCGGTCAGAGTGCTGTCCTTGCCCAAACGCTCCAGCAGCAACCCCAGCGCGTCAACGCCCGAGATATAAATCGCGAGCGGCACCAGAAACAGCACCATCAGCGAAAACAGCAGCGCAACCCGTCGCGCTGTCCCGCCCCAGCGGCGGATCCACAGCACCGGCACATAAATCGCCAGAATGGCAAATGTCACATAGGCCCCCGCTGATTGAGCCATGCCCAGCACCGGGATCATCAACGCCGCCGCAAGCATGCCCAATATCGATAGCCGCCAGTAGAATCCCAGCGTCACCAGCCCATGCGCTGCATTCACTGTCGCCTTGGCCAGCGAATTCTTATGCATATAGATGCCCTTCAACGCTCCATTGGGATGAAACGCAGGCGACAGAAATGTCACGATGGAATTCAGATAGGACAGCGCCACGCCGGCGGCCGAGGTCAGGCTGACCACAATCATCGTATGATGCGCCGGAATAGCCGAGGCGATGCGCACCGCGATCAATGTCGTCATCGTCAACTGAAAGCTGCGATAGGCGGTGACTGGCGGGTTGACGCTCCACAGGGTGGAAGCCATCGCAATGACACAGGGCATCAGCACCGGCCAGGCCTGCCACAGGATCGCAGCACTCTGGCGCCAGTCGCGCAGATACCACAGGATCGTCAGCGCGTAGAGCGCCATCCAGCCCGGTGACTGAAACCCCAGCCGATAGACCACCCCGGTGCCCGACATCGCCGCCAAAATCAGATAGGCCATATGCAGATGGCCGCGCGTTAACCACCAGCGCCCTGCCCCGCGCCGCAGCACCGACGTCGGCCTTGGCTGCCGCTGTGCCTCCTGATGTGGCTCAACCGTCAGTGTCATCTTGCCCTGCGTTCTGCTGTTGATCTCCGCCGCTCTCCACCGCTACCCGCTCGCTGCCTGCCGATCCAGCCATAGCACATGCAGAGCACCGTGCCCGCGTCCCATTGGCAACATCAGATGCCCCTGCTGCCAGTGTCCGGACAGTCGGCACCATCCAGAGCGCCGATTGCCCCAGCGCGTCAACCGCCTCGGCCTCAACCTCCCTGCGGGAGGCCTCACAACACATCCGCGCCCAGACCGGTGCCGCAGCGGCGCTCAGATCCAGCGCGCCGTCTGCATCCATAGGCAAGGTGACACCCCCTGCCCCATCGCTGCGACCTCCAAGACGCCAGCGCTGTGGTCGCCGCCACAGGCGCGAGGCCGCGGCCTGCACTTTCAGCTCCATCCGGTTGCGCAACACCGATGCCAGCCAGGGCAGATGATCAGGGCGCATCACCGCACGCCGCAGCGCCCGTCCTAAATGACCCGCCCGCACATCCCGTGCCAGCTCCAGCTGCGCGTGCCGCCGCAGCAGCGCCTGCCGACGGACATGCGCCAGTTCAGCCAGATCCGCGCGCCCCTGTTGCTGGACCAGATTATCCAGCACACCCATCTGCGCCGTCAGATCCCGGGGCACATTGCGATAGGAGGTTGAGGCCACATGACGGCGATAGAGATAGGCTGCCATCGGCAGCACCCACATCTTCGCGCCCGCCAGCACCAGCCGCAAGTACAAGTCGTGATCCTCTCCGATCCGCAGCCGTGGATCATAACGCAGATCATTCAGAAAACATCTTTTAATCAGGGGCTTGAGATACCCAATATGGCTGATACCTTCAGGATCTACGCCACTCAGAACCAGATCTTTCAAATTGAGCATCCGAGCCACTTTCGGGGCGTGTTGACCCAATATGGTCGCGCCCCGCGCCATAGGCTGCCCGGAAAACAGGATCATATCGTCAGCGACCACATCTGCCGCCAGGTCCCCCGCCGCGTTCAGCATCATTTCCAGCCGTCGGGGGTGCTGGCTGTCGTCGCTGTCGCAAATGGCAACCCATTCCCCCCGCGCCAGCGCCAGCGCGTCATTGCGGGCGATGGCCGGACCGCCACTGTGTGACCGCCGCTGCGCCCGGATCCGCGGATCGGCGGCAACCGCCGCGCAGATCACCGCCCAACTGTCATCCTCCGAGGCGTCATCGATAATAATCAGCTCCAGATCTGTCAGCGTCTGCGCCAATACCGCCCGAATTGCCAACGGCAGATACGCCGCAGCATTGCGGCTGGCCATGATCACTGAAACCTGCGGCCGCGGGTCAGCCATCACGCTGGCCCTTGGGCGGTGGGAGATCTGTCACCACAGACCCGCGCGCCCGGATATGCACCGCCGCCGGGACCCGCCAGGCCGCCGACAATCCCGCAGCATCGTCATAGGTCAGCGTCAGCGCGCCCCGTGATGCGCGATGGCACAGATCAGCCCAAAGCGCGCTGTGGCCACCATCTGCCTCCGGCGCCGGGACCGCGATCCGCGTGCCAGCACCGTCACCCGTCAGCACAGGGTCAGCCCCATCAGGCCCGACCAGATGAACCACCTCCGCTGACGCGTCGGATGCCCGCTCAACCTCTTGGCCGCGCTTGGGACCGCGTGCCTTGGCCAGGGCCACCCGCGCCAATTGCAAGACCAGATAGGGATCCCGTAACAGCTGCCCCGCAGCAGATATCAATCGCCGTTTTTTCAAATCCTCTGCCAGCGTTTCAAATGCCAACCGCTGCTGCAAAACCCGACGCCTGTTGCTCAGAATGTACTGTATTTCAGTGTGTTGATCCAAATTTACCCGATCATACAGACCCTCCAGCGCCGCAAGCGACGCCTCGACATGTGCCCGACTGGAGCGATAGGATAAGGACTGCGGATGCCGCCGGTATAGGTAAAGCGCCTCTGGCAGCAGCCACAGACGTCCACCCTGTAGCAACAGCCGCAGATAGAGATCCTGATCCTCACCAATCGTCAGCGTTTCATCATAGCGCAGCCCACCTAGTGCCTCACGTTGGATCAAGGGCTTGATATAGCCCAGCTGCGCACCGGCCTCCCCCGGCTCCGGCACCCGCAGCATCTCCGCAGGACCGATCTGGCGCGGCATTTCCTGCGGCTCCGGCCCGAACACGCTGCGCGGCGCCGCCATCGGCTCGGTTGCAAAATGGATCATATCATCGGCCACCGCATCGGCGCCCAACGCCTGAGCCGCCAACAGAAGGCGGCGGAGCCGGTCCGGGTGCATGATATCGTCGGAATCGCAAATCGCCAGCCACGCCCCCCGCGCAACAGCCAGCGCCCGGTTGCGCGCTGCGGCCGGGCCGCTTGGCGTTTCCCACAGCAGCACCCGCACACGGGCGTCCTGCGCAGCGGCGTCTTGCAGGATCTCAACCGACCCATCGCTGGAGCCATCATCCGCCACGATCAGCTCCCAGTCATCGTAGGTCTGCGCCCGCACAGACGCCAGTGCTGCGCGCAGGTAGCGCGCGCCCTGATGATTGGCCATGATGATCGAAATCAACCGCCCCTGCCCCGCCAGTTCCTGCATAGGTCTGCCCATTCTGCCCCGAACATGTTTAGCACGCCGCCCCATAACGAGACCAGATCCGAACGCGGAACCGGCCGGATCACGGCCCAGAGGCATTTCCCGTGGCACGGTGTCATCAAACTGCTAAGACTGACGGCCAAGAGACGCCGCAGCGCAACCGCCGCCCCTTCGGAAAGATCCGCCATGACCGACATGCCCGCAGCGCCACAGCATGACCACCAGACCGATGCGAACCTGTCACGGGTCGGTCCAACCATAGTGGGGATCGGCGCGCAGAAATGTGCCTCCACCTTCATCCATGCCGCCCTTGGCGCCCATCCGGACGCCGCCGTGTCGGACCCAAAGGAACTGGATTTCTTCAGCGCCTATTTCGATCGTGGGTATCAGTGGTATTGCAGCCATTTCGTCCACGGCGCAGACAAACCGGTCAGGTTCGAGGCCTCCCCGTCGTATTTCTACGATCCGCGCTGCCCCGACCGGCTGAACGCCTTTGATCCCACGATCAGGGTTGTCTGCCTGCTGCGTGATCCGGTGGCCCGCGCCTATTCCAATCACCTGCATGAGGTGATCAAGGGGCACATTCCTCCCCTCCCCTTTCATGAAGGGCTGGCCAACAATCCAGCCTATCTGGAACAGGGGCTCTACAGCCGCCACTTGGGCCGCTGGCTGGCGGCCCTTGGCCGTGACCGTGTCCTGGTGATGCTAGCGGAGGAGATCAGCGCGGATCCCGTCACCGCAGCGCAGAGAGTCTATCGGTTCGCAGGACTGGACGACAGCCATGTCTCACCAGTGCTGCACGAACGCCGGAACGAGAGTGACCGCGCCCGCTTGCCGACCCTGCGCCGTGCCCTTCGTGCCGGGGGTGATCAGTTGCGCAAAGCAGGCTTTGAGGATGGTCTGGCACGGCTGAAATCCACCGGTCCGGTATCGGCTCTACTGCGCGCCAATAGCCAAAATATGCGCGATGTGGTGCCGCCCCTCGGGGACGACGATATCGCCAGGCTACGCGCCTATTTCGCCGATGACCTGCGCCAGCTCCCGGCATTGCTGGGGCGTGACAGCCTGCCCTGGGAGAGCTGGCGGGCCGTGGAACACTAAAGACCAATGTACATATATGTATATTGCATCTTGCTCAGAAGAGAATGGCGTCTTGCGCGATAAGCAGATCCAACGTCAGCGCCTCTGCCCTGTCATCAATCACAGCAACATTGATCCAACCATCGTCCACCTCGACCTGCAAAAGATCGCGTGTCCCACGGCCGCGTTCCCCATCCAGCCAGCGCAACTGCTCCGCACCATTAAGGTTGAACCGAGTCAGATCCAGAGTATCCCCGTGGGACAGGGTAAAATCATTGACCCGATCGGCAGGACCGCCCTGGCTGAAGACGAAGGTATCCGCGCCACCTCCGCCCCGCAGCTGATCGCGACCGATACCGCCATCCAGCACATCCTCTCCACCGCCACCGGCCAGTCGGTCCTTGCCACGACCGCCAAAAAGAAAATCATCGCCATCCTTGCCACGCAGAATATCGCGGCCCTTGTCCCCATAGAGATGATCTGCGCCGCTATTACCAACCAGTTGATCCGCGCCGGCACCGCCATGGATCAGATCTGCTCCATCGCCGCCAAACATATCCTCGGCCTGATCGGTACCCACCTGCTCGGTCGCGAAGTTGGGCGTGCCCTCCTGCTCCTGTCCCGGCAGGGACACATCGGCAATCAGGGCAACCAAAGGCGGCGCGTCCGGATCTGGTGTGCCTGCCCAAGCAGTTTGATTGTCAGACACCGCCCAGAGGTCAGCAAAGCTTTTCACCGCGCCGGAATACCACAATCCCCCCGGCATATCCGCTCCGCTCAATTCAGCAAGGACTTCACCATCCACCCGAAAAATCGCAGCCGTGCCGGTTAGCTCAATTTCGTAGGTATGCAGCCCCGCAGCCGCATCAAAGCCAAGATCGACAACCAGTGGCCCCGCGGGGCCGTCCGCCAGACGCACGCGGCTGCCGTCCTCTGCTTCCATATGAATGCTCAATTGCACCTGACGGGTATTAGCGCCGACAAATTCGAAATCGAACTCCAGCCAGCGGTCATTGCGATAGTCCTCCTGATAGAGGAACATACCGAAAACCGTACCGTCCTGCATCTGCGGCGCCTGCGCTGTCCAGCTCCA
>NZ_AXBB01000006.1 GCF_000473105.1 Phaeobacter inhibens DSM 16374
TCTTTGGTGGACTTGAGGCTGCCTGCCGCGTCTCGCCGTCGATCCGCGATGATCAGTTTGTGGATCGCATAGCGCTCTGGACGCGGGATCTGCACGAGAATTCCGGATCGATAGATCGCGGCTGCGTGAATCGGCTCAGCGATCAGGAAGTTGAGGTAGTTTAATCCTTGGGCGTTTACACCCAATGCGGGCAAATCACGGATGCTCTCATCTCCGAAGGCGGGCGTGAGAAACTCGACCAACTGGCCACTGCCACCCTGGGCCCATCGCCACGTTCGGCCTTGGTCAAGAGCCGGTAAGGGATCGAATTTGAGCGCCGAGAACGTCTCGACGAGACCCGGGTCAACCTGATCCTGCAATGCCACGCTTAGTTTTTCGAACTGGGCGATATCGATATCGCCGGTGTTGGCCATGCCCCCCAAGGGAAGACGGATACCAAGCTCACCTTCATACAGCCGGAAAGCGTTCGTCCCGACGATGGTGCCACCTAACCGGAAAGTCCCGGCTGCCGCCATCGCCGACAAGATGGACCCGGTCGCCCGGTCGGTTGGCGTCATACCTTCCGCCCGCAGAAGTCGAACGAGCCGCGACCGTTCCGCCTGCCGCTCCTTAGCCGTTGTACGGAGCTCCTCGATCCGGTCGATGCGCGCGCGCGTTTCGTCGCCGTCCTCGCCGATATTGGTCTTGTCACGCTTTCGTGCCGCTCCAAGTGCTCGTTTAAGCCACCTTCCGTTCGAAAGCGACCGGGCTTATCCAGCCCAGTGCTGAGTGACGGCGTCGTGGATTGTAGAACCCGTTGATGTATTCGAAGATTGCCATCTCAGCCTTCCGCCGTGTCTCCCAAGGATGCCGCCAGATCAGCTCCGCCTTGATCGTCTTAAAGAAGGTTTCGACGGCAGCATTGTCGTAACAATTACCCTTGCCGCTCATGGACACCTTAAAGCCGTGCTGGCGCAGGATCTTCTGATAATCATGAGAACAATATTGCGATCCGCGATCGGTGTGGTGGATGCAGTCCTTGGGCGGTTGCCGGAACGCGATGGCCATGTTCAACGCTCGGATTGCCAAGTCGCGTTTCATGCGGTTGCTAACGGCCCAACCGATTACCCGCCTGGAATGTAGGTCCAGGATAACAGCCAAATACAACCAGCCTTCGCGCGTCCAGACATAGCTGATGTCACCCGCCCATTTCTGGTTTTTGTTTATCAGCGTTGAAGTCACGATCCAGCAGGTTGGGTGCTATATTGAGCTTATGATCGCTGTCAGTGGTCACCTTGTGTTTGCGGGTCCGAACAACAGATATGCCGTTCTGACGCATCAATCTGCCCACACGGCGATGGCCAACATCCAAGCCGATCTCCTTCAGCTCTTCGGTCATACGCGGCCTGCCATAACTGCCTAAACTGAGACGCGACTGTTCTTTGATATGCGCCAGCGTGACCAGGTCAGATCGCTGTCTGCGGCTGGCTGGCCGACTGCGGAACGCACGCAAACCGCGCAGGCTGACATCCATAACCTGACACAGGCGCGCTGCCGGAAACGCATCCCGGTGTTCTTCGATGAACCTAAACCTCATGGCTTTTGGCTCGCGAAGAACTGCGTTGCTTTTTTTAGGATGTCCCGCTCCTCCTTGAGAATGCGGTTCTCACGCCTAAGCCGGTCATTCTCTTGAGCAAGGCTCAAATCTTCTTTCGACACCACGTCTGTATCTCTGTGCGCGGTGATCCATTTGTTCAGCGTCGACATACCGACGCCAAGATCATCCGCCACCTGCTTACGCGTTAGCCCGCTGGTTAACGCAATCCGCACCGCATCTTGGCGAAATTCGTCCGTCCGTTTTAGTCCCATAGTTCATCTCCTTTGGTGCAGTAAATGCTATCAAAGGAGCGGCATCAAACCGCGACAGGTCCAAACCCACAAGACGCTTGGCAACCGCATTGGCTAAATGAACACCTGGATTGGCAAGATCACCACAGAGCAGGTGAAACAGCGTGTGGCAAATGGACTTTTGCGGCTGATCAACCAGACAGGGAACAAAGTGCCCTAAGGGATCAAGCCAAACTTTCCCGTTACCCGGCAGGATCTGCCCGAGCTGACCGCAACCACACTTCACACGATCGATCGCCTGCTGAGCTCTTAGATCGGGCCAGCACTTAGCACCACCTCGGAACTGCTGTGGATCGGAGCCTTTGCCTGTTTTGGATTGGGTATCGTGAAGGAAGTTTGCGCTTGCGCAAGGTTTCTGGCGCAAGACCCGATAAAATAGCACTGGAACCGATACCGGTTGATTGACCGGTCAGACAAAAAGCGGCGACGCAAAACACACTCACACATGTGAACAACATTTACGGAGTATCCGCTGATGTGGATCAAAGACCGCCTCTCCGCCCGAAGGTACCGGTAACACCGTGCAGCGCCTCTATAACATAACCTTGGCCCTCTTCGTTTCTCTGTGCCTTATTTTGTACAGTTCGATTGGTATGGCGCATACGCAGGATACCGCAGGTTTCGCGATAGAAATCTGCGCCGATGGCGTTGCCAAGACCGTGGTATTGAACCCCGAAGGCAGCCCCGTTGAAACGCCCGAAGCCTGTTCAAAGTGTAACATGTGCTGTCAGGTTATCTTTGTCTTGGCCTCTTTGGGTCGCCTAGCGGGCGTGTTTGATCTGCCGGACGATATTTCGTTGGGCCGTTGGATCGTGCCGAACATTATCGTCACCAAACACAACACGTTCCCCGTGCCCCGCGGCCCCCCTGCTGCGCAAGACTCTCGGTTTATCCGGCCGAGCCTGAGCAAGGGTGACCACCCTGTTGGTCACAACATGCAAAGCGCGGGGCGATCTCTTTTCAAGGACGCCATCGCATGAAAACCCTCCTGTCCTATCTCAAATCTCTGGTTTTGCTCGCCGCGCTGCTTGGCTCTGGGCCTTCCGCCGCTGCGGACACTGTGCTGTCAAAGCTGTTGCCAAAGCTGTCCGCCGCAGAACTGGTCGAGGGAGCGGATTCCTTTGGCGCGCTGCATCCAGACATTCCGGCCATTGAGGTTTTGACAAATGGTCAGCACATTGGCTGGGCCTTTGTGACCTCGGACTACGTGTCCACCACAGGCTATTCTGGCAAACCCATTCATACGATGGTGGCCGTGGATGATGCCGCGCAGGTGATTGGCGTGGATTTGGTCAAGCACTACGAACCCATTGTTTTGATAGGTATTCCAGATGCCAAGGTAAGGGGGCTGGTGGCCAACTACCGCGGCCTTGACTTGGTGGCCGAGGCTGAAAAGGGCGGCACAGCGCACCAACTCGATATCATCTCCGGTGCAACGGTGACGATCATGGTGATCGACGATTCCATCGTGCGCGCCGGTCTGAAGGTCGCGCGCCAGTTAGGCCTTGGCGGGCTTATGGTTCAGGATGCAGGCGCTGGTTCGCAGTTTGAAATTAACCCCGAAGCGCAGGCCGCTTCCGATTGGATGACCCTAGAGGGCGATGGGACGCTGCGCCGTCTGTCGCTGGACGTGGGGCAGGTCAATGCCGCCTTCAAAGCCATGAAGGACACGCGCGCGGGTAAACGTGCGCTGACCGAGGGGCCAGAGACCACCTTTATAGACATGCAGGCGGCGCTTGTCTCGCACCCGGCGATTGGGCGCGCCATTCTGGGCGAGGCCGCAGCCGACAACCTGCAGGCCTGGCTGGAGGAAGGCGATCACGCGATCGCTATTTTTGGCCGTGGGCTGTATTCCTTCAAGGGGTCAGGCTATGTGCGGGGCGGCATTTTTGACCGGATCGTATTGATTCAAAACGATACATCGGTGCGTTTCCGCGACCGTATGCACAAGCGGATCAACGGCATCGTCGCCGAAAACGCCCCCGTCTTCGCCGAGGCAGATCTGTTCAAGATACCGGCAGACAGCGGCTTTGACCCCACGCTACCTTTTCGCATTCAGCTGTTGGTACAGCGCGAAGTGGGCGCAATCGAAAAAGTCTTCACCACCTTCGAAATGGGCTATCAGTTACCGTCCAGTTACATCCGCACCATTGTGCCCGCGCCTGCGGTGCCTGCCAGCGTTCCGACCATTTCCGAGCCATCCGAGCTGGATGCGCAGCAGGCCCTGTGGACACGGATCTGGAAGGGCAAGCAGGTTGAGATCGCGGTGCTGGGCGTCATGTTGTCGGTGCTGACGGGGGTGTTCTTTTTCCAGAACTTTGCCGTACGCAATGCACGCGCCTTTTACTGGTTCCGCATCGGGTTTTTGACGATCACGCTGACTTACCTAGGCTGGATATCCAACGCGCAGCTGTCTGTGGTCAACTTGATGGCGCTCTTCGGGTCGCTGGTCTCGGGCTTTAGCTGGCAGGCCTTCTTGCTGGACCCGCTGACCTTTATCTTGTGGTTCTCGGTGGCGGCTGCGCTGTTGTTCTGGGGGCGGGGCGCCTATTGCGGCTGGCTGTGCCCGTTCGGCGCCCTGCAAGAGTTGCTGAATCAAGTGGCCCGCAAGCTGCATATCCCGCAATGGACCCTGCCATGGGGCTTAAACGAGCGGCTGTGGCCTCTGAAGTATATGATCTTTCTGGGCCTTTTCGGGGTATCCCTCAGCAGTATTGAGCAGGCCGAGCGGCTGGCCGAGGTGGAACCCTTCAAAACCGCCATAGTCCTGAACTTTGTGCGTGCATGGCCCTTTGTAGCCTACGTCGCGGCGCTGCTGATCGCCGGGCTGTTTGTCGAACGGTTCTTCTGCCGATACCTGTGCCCACTGGGCGCGGCTCTGGCCATCCCGGCGCGCCTGCGCATGTTCGACTGGCTCAAGCGCTACAAAGAGTGCGGCAGCCCTTGCCAGACCTGCGCCCATCAATGCCCTGTTCAGGCGATCCACCCCACCGGCGAGATCAACCCGAACGAATGCATCAACTGCCTGCATTGTCAGGTGCTCTACCAATCCGAAACGGTCTGCCCCGTGGTCATCAAACAGAAGAAGCGGCGCAACCGAGTTGGCGCGGCCCCCGATTTGGGCCGGACCAACCTAGGCCACCCCAATGAAATCAAATCTGCGAACTGAAAGGAACCAGTCATGTCAGAAGGTAATAAACTACCGATCACCCGGCGCGGATTGCTCGGCGCCACTGCAGGCGGCGCCGCCCTTGCGAGCGCGCTTGGCCCACGGGCTATGCTGGGCGGGTCTGCCGTTGTTGGCGCCACGGTTGCCAGCACCACCAGTGCTCGCGCCGCAGCCGGGGCCGAGGTTGGTCCGGGCCAGCTGGACGAGTACTACGGCTTCTGGTCCTCAGGCCAGTGCGGAGAAATGCGTATCCTTGGCGTCCCCTCGATGCGTGAATTGATGCGTGTCCCGGTGTTCAACATCTGCTCCGCCACCGGCTGGGGCATCACCAACGAATCCAAGAAGATCCTGACCGAGGGGCTGACCCAAAAGACCAAGGATCATCTGGCTGCCAATGGTCTGGAATTTCCGCCTAACGGCGACCTGCACCACCCGCATATGTCCTTTACCAAGGGCACCTATGACGGTCGCTATCTGTTCATGAACGACAAGGCTAACACCCGCGTAGCCCGCGTGCGCTGTGACGTGATGAAATGCGACAAGATCATCGAAATCCCTAACGCCAAGGCGATCCACGGTCTGCGTCCGCAAAAATGGCCTCGCACCGATTATGTCTTTGCCAATGGTGAAGACGAAGTGCCGATGATCAACGACGGCCAAATTCTGGACGAGCCTGAGAAATACGTAAACTTCTACACCGCAATCAATGCCGACGAGATGACAATCGCGTGGCAGGTCATGGTGACAGGCAACCTTGACAACACCGATTGCGACTATGACGGCAAATATGCCTTCTCGACCTCGTATAACTCGGAAATGGGCATGACCCTGCCCGACATGACCGAGGCCGACATGGACCACGTGGTCGTGTTCAACATCAAAGAGATTGAGGCGGGCATCGCTGCCGGGGACTACACCGAACTGAATGGCGTCAAGGTTCTAGACGGACGCAAAGGGGCGAACAAGAAGTACACCGCCTATGTGCCAATCCCCAACAACCCTCACGGCTGTAACATGGCGCCCGACAAGATCCACTTGTGCATCGCCGGGAAACTGTCGCCCACGGTTTCGGTGATTGACGTGCGCAAGTTGGATGATGTCTTTGCCGGCACAATCGAGCCGCGCGCGGCCGTTGTCGCAGAACCGCAGCTAGGTCTTGGCCCGCTTCATACCGCCTTTGACGGCAAGGGCAACGGCTATACCACGCTGTTCCTCGACAGTCAGGTGGTCAAGTGGAACATCAAAGATGCGATCAAGCTGTATAATGGCGAGGATATCGACCCGATTATCGTCAAGAAGGACGTGCACTACCAGCCGGGCCACAACTCGACCGTGATGGGTGAAACCCTTGAGGCAAATGATAAATATTACCTGACGATGAACAAGTTCTCAAAGGATCGGTTCCTAAATGTGGGCCCCCTAAAACCCGAGAACGAACAACTGTTCGCCATAGATGGCGACGAGATGACCTTGATCCATGACGGCCCGACCTTTGCCGAACCGCATGACAGCATCATCGTTGATCCTGCTAAGGTGAATCCAAAGTCTGTTTGGGACCGCAACGACCCAATGTGGGCTGACACCCGCATGCAGGCCGAGGCCGACGGGATTGATCTGGACGACTGGCAAGACTCCGTCATTCGGGATGGCAACAAGGTGCGCGTCTATATGTCGAGCCAGGCGCCGAACTTTTCCCTCGAGAGCTTTACCGTCCAGCAGGGCGATGAGGTGACGGTGATCGTGACCAACCTTGATGACATCGACGATCTGACCCACGGCTTTACAATGGGCAACCACGGCGTCGCGATGGAGGTCGGCCCGCAGGCCACGTCTTCAGTGACCTTTGTGGCGGCAACGCCTGGCGTGTTCTGGTACTACTGCCAGTGGTTCTGCCACGCGCTGCACATGGAAATGCGCGGGCGTATGTTCGTTGAACCAAAAGCGAGCTAAGCCATGATACGTGCCTTGTCCTTTTTGGTGTCATTGGTGATTGCGCTGCCCCTTTGGGCGGGCGAAATTGCTGTGCTGCCGGGGCGGGGCACCCTTGCCACAGCAATCGCCGAGGCCAACCCCGGCGATGTGCTAACCCTTGCGCCCGGGCGCTATCTGGGCGTGGTTTATATTGACCGCCCTCTAACGCTGACCGGCACACATCGTGCGGTAATCGACGGGCAGAGACAGGGGACAGTTGTCACCATTGACGCTCCCGATGTGACCCTGCGCAACCTGACGATCATGGGATCAGGTCTGGACAGTCGAGCCATCGACGCCGGCATCAAGATACTCAAAAAAGCCGACCGTGCCCTAATCTCGCGCAACCGGGTCCTGGGCAATCTGCACGGGATCGACGTGCATGGTGGGCTGGATGCGCAGGTGCTGGACAATATCATCGAAGGCACCCGCGACCGGCGTATGAACGACCGGGGCAATGGTATCTACGTGTGGAATTCGCCCGGCACAATTGTCGAGGGCAACACCGTGCGATGGGGCCGGGATGGGATTTTCTCTAACACCTCGCGCAAAGGAGTTTACCGCAACAACCTGTTCCGCGATCTGCGGTTTGCAGTGCATTACATGTACACCAATGATTCTGAGGTGTCGGGCAACGTCTCAATCGGCAACCACCTTGGCTTTGCGATCATGTTTTCCAACAATGTGGTGCTGCGCGATAATCTTAGTCTGAGGGATCGCAGCCATGGCGTCATGCTGAACTTTGCCAACAACTCCGATGTGTCGGGTAATCTGGTGCGTGGCGGGGCCGATCGCTGCACCTTTATTTACAACGCCCACAAGAATTTGATTTACGGGAACCGGTTTGAGGGCTGCATGATCGGCGTCCATTTCACTGCCGGATCAGAGCGCAATGTGCTGACGGGTAACGCTTTTTTGGGTAACCGCACGCAGGTCAAATATGTTGGTACGCGCGATATCGAATGGAGCTTTGACGGCCGTGGCAATTACTGGTCCGATCACGCCAGCTTTGATCTGGACGGGGATGGGATCGCGGACAGCCCTTTTCGCCCCAACGATCTGATGGATCATATTCTGTGGTCGCAGCCCGCTGCCGCCCTGCTGACCGGATCGCCGGTTGTTCAACTGATCCGTTGGGGTCAATCAAGCTTTCCTGCGACATTACCCGGCGGCGTGGTAGACAGCGCCCCGCTGATGCGCGCGCCAACCATAGACATAACCTCTGAATATCTTGCGATGGAGGCCGAGGTTGCCGCCCGCCGGAAAGAAAGCGACTACGATGACTTCGACGTTAACGATCTCGCATCTCACTAAGACCTTTGGCGGGGTCGATGCCCTATCAGATGTGTCCTTGCATGTGGCCCGTGGCGAGCGGGTCGCTCTGCTGGGACACAACGGTGCGGGCAAATCCACCCTCATGAAGGTAATTTTGGGGCTGATCACAGCGGACAGCGGTCAGATTTCTGTCTGTGGCGCCGCGCCCGGTGACGCGGGAGCACGGTCACAGGTGGCCTATTTGCCCGAAAACGCCACCTTTCATTCGGCTTTGACCGGACTGGAGCAGATCACCTATTACATGCGCCTGCGCGGCGAGGCCCCATCCGGGGCCATGGCGCTGCTGGACAAAGTGGGCCTTGCTCACGCGGCCAAGCAACGGATCGGCACCTATTCCAAAGGGATGAGGCAGCGAGTCGGGTTGGCTCAGGCCCTGATCGGGCACCCCAACCTCTTGGTGCTGGATGAGCCGACCAGTGGATTAGACCCTGTGTCGCGCCGCGATTTCTACGAACTGTTGGATGGTCTCGCGGCCGAGGGGGCGGGGATCTTGCTGTCCAGCCACGCCCTGACCGAGGTTGAGGCGCGCACCGACCGGCTGTTGATCCTGTCGGGCGGACGCATGGTGGCCACAGGCTCTTTGCCTGAGTTGCGCCGGGATGCAGCTTTGCCCGTCACAATGCAGATCACGACCCTGAATGGCTATGCCGGGGACATTCTGACGGCACTACCCAATGCTATCCGCGTCGGGGACCACCTGCATCTGAGCTGCGCGCAAGCGGACAAACTGGTCACGTTGGCCCAAGTTGCAGCGCTCAAGGACAAGGTGGTCGATATCGAGGTCATGCCCCCAAGTCTCGAGGATATTTACAGCCATTTCAGCCGGAGGGACGGCCAATGATCACCCGTATTCTCGCAATCGCAGTATCAGAGGCGCATATCGCCCGGCGCAACCGCTGGGTTCTGATCTCGGTTGGCCTGATGGTGATTTTTTCGCTGGTTCTGTCAGCTGTCGGCGCCTCGCCCAGTGGCGGGCTGGGAGCAGACCGGCTGTCGGTGACTGTGGCCTCGCTGACCTCTTTGTCTGTTTATCTCGTGCCGCTCGTGGCCCTGCTGATGTCCTTTGACGCGGTGGCAGGCGAGATTGAGCGGGGCACATTGCCCCTGCTACTGACCTATCCGATTGCGCGCTGGGAAATCTTGGCGGGCAAGCTGATAGCCCATTGCGCCATCCTGATTGTTGCCCTGATTGCGGGCTACGGCACGGCGGCAGCTGTAGCCTTGGTGAATGACCCTAACGCAGCTTCTGGCCTCGGGGCCCTATGGCGGCTCACATGGACCTCAGCGTTGTTTGGCGCGACCTTTCTGGGGGTCGGCTATGGGCTGTCCGCACTGGCGCGCCGCGCCTCTGGGGCGGCGGGCATGGCGATTGGTCTGTGGCTGGGGCTAGTTGTGCTCTACGATCTGGCGCTGTTGGCCGCGGTTGTTGCCGATGACGGCGGGACCTTTACCACGCAGGTCTTCCCTGTGGCCTTGCTGGCCAATCCGGCTGATGCATTTCGTCTGTTCAATCTGGCCGCCTCTGAAGCCACCGCTGCAGCCTCTGGCATTGGCGGCGCGGCGGCTTCAATCTCGCTGGTGCAAGCGCTGGTGTCGGTGCTGATCTGGCCAGTCATTGCCTTTGGGCTTGCCATACAGGCCTTTCGAAAGGTCGTGCCGTGATCCGCCTATTGCCTGTTATGGCCTTGCTCGCACTGGTCGCCTGCAAAGAGGACCTCCTGCAAGACACCTCGGCCATGCCCCTGGCCGTCGAAGCGGTGGGCCATTTTTGCCAAATGAACCTGTTTGAACACGACGGCCCCAAGGCGCAGGCCCATTTGGACGGGTTACCCCAGATGCCGCTGTTTTTCAGTCAGGTTCGTGACGTGGTGGCCTATCAACGGCTACCCGAGCAAAGCCATGAAATTCTGGCGATTTGGGTCAATGACATGGGCGCCGAGGGGGCAAGTTGGTCCTCCCCCGGCACCACCAATTGGATCCCCGCCGAAACCGCGATCTACGTCGTGGACAGCCGTGTTGTCGGCGGCATGGGCGCGCCCGAGATCGTGCCATTCTCGCAGATGGCCAAGGCCGAGGCCTTTGTCGCTACGAATGGCGGGCAGGTGATGAGGCTGGACGAGATCCCCGATTCCGCTGTCCTCGCTCCGGTCGTTTTGGACGGCAACAACAATGATGCTGAGTTTCAACAACGCCTACGCGCCCTGTCGCGTATTTCAGGAGAGTAAGCCATGACAAATCGCCGCCATTTCCTCACGATCAGCGCTGCTGCTGCCGCATTCTCCAGTCTTGGCACCGCTGCGCAGCCTGTCCACGTGTGGCAAGGTATCGCCCTTGGCGCGCGCACGACGCTGCGCCTGTCGCATCCAGACGCCGAAGCGATCAGCGCGCGGGTCGCCACCGAGATTTCGCGGCTCGAGGATATCTTTAGCCTGTACCGGCCGGACAGCGCCTTGATGCAGTTGAACCGTACCGGCGCAGTGCAGGCGCCGCCCTTCGAACTGCTGGAATGCCTATCGTTGGCGGCAGCCGTGCACCGCGCCAGTGGCGGGGCGTTTGACCCCACGGTTCAGCCGCTTTGGGCGGCCTACGCCGAGGCCTCAGCGCTAGGCGATGCGCCAACGGCACAGGCACTGCAACATGCTCGGGCACGCATGGGTTGGCAGAGAGTCGAAATTGCCGAAGGTCGTATTGCGTTGGGACAGGGCATGGCGCTGACCCTAAACGGTATTGCGCAGGGTTATATCGCGGACCGCGTGGCACGCTTTCTTGGGTCGGAAGGTCTCAGCAACGTTCTGATCGACACAGGAGAATTCCGCGCGCTCGGCAGTCACCCGGATGGGCATGCCTGGCCTGTGAGGTTGACCTCTGGCGGGCAAGTGCCCTTGGCATCACGTGCTTTGGCCACCTCTGCCCCGCTCGGCACGACCTTTGACGAAAAGGCGTCGCGCGGGCATATCCTTGACCCGCGCAGCGGCACCCCGGCGCGTAATATCTGGCGCGAGGTCTCGATTTCTGCTGATTCTGCCGCGCTGGCCGATGCGCTGTCTACTGCGGCTTGCCTGTTGGACAGCCGTGCGGAGATTGACGCCTGCGTGGCCGGTTTCAAAGATGCAAAGGTCGAGGCTGCCCTAGCCGCGGGATAGGCGCTTAAGGTCATTAATGTCTGCGTGCGAGCACGGTTCGCGGTGCAGACATGCCTTTTGAGGTTTGTGGATGACGCAATATAGTTGGATTTTGAGCGTCGAGCATCGCTTGTGGCGCATGTGGATCGGAGGCGAACGAGCCATCGCGCGCAGCATTGGCAAGGCAGCTACTTGCATGGGATTGCCCCTTAAGAGCCGAACCTAGCCAAGACCTGTCCGAGGGACCCGGAAGATCCTCATCCGTCAGTCGGAAATCCGAAGGACGCTTTCACTTTCTGATGCATTGCCGACGCGGAACAACAGCAGAGGGGGCCGAAATATCCACACGTACTCTGGCTAAAAACTTGACCACAGAGAGACTGCGCATGTATCATGCGCATGAAATAGGTGGATCCATGCAGTCACAGTCCGCACCAAAAAAACCGACGAATCTGACCTTGGATCAGGGGCTTTTGTCCGAGGCGCGCGCTTTTGGGATCAATCTGTCCCAGGCGGCTGAAGCGGGTTTGCGGCAGGCCGTACAGCAAGCCAAGACCGAAGAGTGGAAGCGCGAAAACGCGGCTGCCCTGCAATCGTCAAACCGGTGGGTCGAGGAAAATGGCCTGCCTCTCGATCGCTATCGCCCCTTCTGATGGCCCGGTTCGACGTCTACACCAGCCCCGACAGCGCCGGGTACCTTTTGGATGTTCAGGCTGATCTTCTTGAGAGCCTGAACACGCGGATCGTTGTGCCGCTGATGCCGCTTGATGCTGCACCGGCCCCGGCAAAGCGGCTGAACCCGATATTTGACATTCGCTCAGGACGCTATGTGATGGTGACGCAATTCCTCTCAGCCGTTCCCGCGTCGCTGCTGAAAACGCCTGTTCTGAACCTCGCATCCTGTGACAGCGATATCATGCAGGCGCTTGACCTGGCGCTGACGGGGATCTGAGAGGCACCCTCTGTCCGACCACCAATTGTGGTGAAAATTGTCAGCTGACAATTTTAGAGCCCCCTCCCCTGCCCCCATCAACATTACAGATCAGTCTGGTAGCGTCTGGCGCAGCTCGGCTGCCAAATGATGAAAGGGTGCTGCGGATTGTTGCGCATAGGCAATGATCCACGCTCCCTGCAGTCGCATGTGCAGCGACAGCGCCGCCTGCTGAGCGTCGGCAACCCCGAAGCGTTTCGCCTGCCCGACCAGACCCGCCGTCCATGTATCGTAGATTTCTTCAGCGGTTTTGCGCAGCGCTGGTTCGGATGGCGCCGCCTGAAGGATGCTGACCACAGGACAGGCGGGAACGCTGTCATTATGCTCAGCAGCTGCGGCAAGCGCTTCGCAAGCCTTCACACCGCCCTCTTCAAAACTTGTGGCGACGTCGAAACACTGGCCGAGCATCCGCGCCACCCAGTCGCCCGCCCAACGCGTCGCCGCATCGGCCAGTTCGACTTTGCCGCCCGGAAAATGATAGTACAGCGACCCCTTGGGCAGTTCTGCCGCCACAAGGATCTCTTTTAGCCCAACCCCATCATAGCCTTTGCTGCGAAACAGCCGGGAAGCGATGCGGATCAGTTTATCGCGGTTCTCACTTGATGACATGGCGTCACCTCTATCGCACCTAGACCGGACGGTCTACGGCTGCTATAGACCAAGTGGTCTAGGCAATGGAATACGAGAAAATATGATGGAACAGGCCGCTGAGAAAGTCGCGATCCCCTGCGCAGGATCAACGATAATAGGCACCTTCTATCGTGCCAGTGGATCCCCCCGCGCTTCTTTGGTCCTGAACGGTGCCACCGGTGTTCCACAGCGATTTTATCGCCATTTCGCACAGTGGGCGGTGCAACAGGGTCTGAACGTGCTGACCTATGATTATCGTGACTTTGGCGAAAGTCTGAACCGACACCAGAAAGACAGCCCGCTGACAATGGCGGACTGGATGCTAGACGATCAAAGCGCGGCCTTGTCGGCCCTTATGAATTTGGCTCCTCATGGGCCTATCTGGGTTTTGGGACATTCGCTGGGCGGGCTTGGCGTAGCCTTCCATGACTACGATCCCCGCGTGACCCGGATTACCACCATCGGCAGCGGTTTTGCCTATCATTGGGACCATCCGTGGAGCTATCGCCCCTTGGTTTTGACCTTTTGGTTTCTGCTCGGTCCACTGGCAACGGCGCTGATGGGTTACCTGCCTGGAAAATCGCTGGGGTTTGGTTCCGATCTGCCTGCCGGGGTTTATTGGCAGTGGCGCCGCTGGTGCACCCGTCGTGATTTCTTTGCTAGTGATATCGGTAGCGCCCTGCCCCGACCAGATTACAAACGCCCCCTGCCCCAGCTTCGAATTTGCGTAGCCAAGGACGACGTGGTTGTGCCCGCAAGTGGAGTTCAGCGCTATGCGGAGCTTCTGCGCGATTGTGGCGGGTGTTTTGTCATGTTTGATCCCGCGGACTATGATCACAGGTTCCTTGGCCATATCGAGCTACTTGGGGCGGGCAACGAAGCAGTCTGGAGTGATTTGCTGGTACTTTCCGAGACCGCGATTAATGATATTGACGTAGTGAACGCGTGATCTTTCTGCTCTTTCTCTTGAAATTGTCAGCTGACAATTTTTCGATATGTGTAGTCTCAGCTCATCATAATCGGTCGATCTGTACGCTACTGAGACCTAGGGAGTGACGTGCATAAGTGAGGCGGTACTACATCACGCAACACTGGATCAGACCGGGACAGCTTCAAAATTGTCAGCTGACAATTTCTGTCGTTTTCTTATTGATGCGATGATTGTTTTGATTGAAAACTGCCCCACTTGCGCTTTTTGCGATAGACGGCGGAGATAGGCACCGGGGCTGCGGATCTCTCCAAGTCTCTCAAGCATACACAGGATCAGCGTAGAGGCTGTCTGACTGCCCATAATGTGCTGCGCTTCGTAAAAGACGGGTTGTTCAATCCCCATCATCGGGACCAGCTGGTTGGCTGTACGTGTGAGATCATGCCAAGACCTAATGCCATCGGGAAAGAACTGCCTGTATTCTTGACAGGACGACAGAACATCTTGCAGTGGCTCTTCCATGCTGTGCGCTGTTGCATCCTCAGTCTCTGTGGTTCCAGGTTGATACGATCCTTCAGAGTCAGAAATAGATTTATTTATATACTGTATGTGCCGCTCATTCTGGCTGTCGCTGCCGCTCATTCCTTCTGATTCAGCGCGTGTTTCCAGTTGGCTGTCTTGTGTCTGCACGGCAGGGAGGGTTGCGGCGATATCAGTCAGGTCATCGATCAGCGTACACAAATCTGCTTCATCTGCGCGGCGGCGCAGGGACAGGCGGGCGCGTTCCAGTGTTTCTTGAGACAGGGGGGGCAGCTGCTGATGGGATGCCAGGATTTTTTGCCGTAACAGGGCGAGCCGATCCCGTAGCAGGGCAATACGCTCGGCCTTCAGGGTAGCTTCTGCTGCGGTGGCCTGTACCTGCGCAGCGTGGACAGCGAGCGGGGAGAGGTCAAACCCGTAGGCCACCGCACGGTTCGTGCCGATGTTGCGGGCAAAGCGTTTGCGATTAGGGCTATCTTGACGGCAGACAATTCCAGTCTCAACCAGCTTGGCGAGATGACGCCGCAATGTGCTTTCGGGCATTCCGTTCAAACGCTCGCTGAGTTTCCGGTTCGATGGAAAGACCACTGCGCCACCGCGTTTTGCCGCAATCATCTGATCTGGCATAAACGTCATCAGAGCTTTCAGAACGCTGAGCGTTCGATGAGACACACCAAATTCGGGCGCTGCCTTGGTCAACGCCGAGAGGACGTCCCATTTGTCTACGGAGGGCAGGGCACAGGGCTCCGCCATCCCAAACGCAACTTGGGAAGCATGTTTCATAGATTTTTTCACGAAAAGGCAAAAATCATCCGCCCCTGTGCTGCGCACAGAGTTGACAACAATGATTCGAAGGGGGTATTCCAAGGATGCTAAGTTTGAAATGAGCCTTCTGGGATGTATGTCCTGGGGGGCTTTTTTCTTGCCGGGGTTCGTGCCTCCTTTCCTATCTCTTGCCTGTTGTTTGTTACTCTTCCGAGGTTTCTGTCGTGAAACGCTCGTGAAGTTCGTTCAGCAGGATCTCGGCATTTGCTTCAAACCATGCGTCAAACTCTGCGTTGTCTTTGGCCGCGATCGTCACCGAAACGCCTTTGCTACTGCGGCGCAGGTCAGCCAGAGGGCGGCCATTCGGCCCGTCAAGCACTCGGGCAGGTGGGGCAGGGGCCTTGGCGGATTTGGGTTTTGGTTTTGCGCTGCTGGACTGTTTTGCAAGGGCCAATGCCGCCTCAAACCGGGCATCGGACGGCGCGGCCGGAAAGTTGGGCGTGCGCATTCGGTCCAGCACACGGGCGCGCGCTCCCGGCTCCTGCATCGCCTTGGCCAGCGCCATCCAGCGTTCGCGGCCAATGCCAGGCGCAGAGCCGATCTGACGGAGGAAATCCAAGTCAAAGGCTGTGCCCACCTTCAACATGCGCGACACCATCGGCATATCAATTGACAGTGCTGCGGCGATTGTCTGCCGGTCATAGCCACTGTCCTGCAATTGCGCGGCAAATGATGCCTTTTCAATAAACGACAGATCCTGACGTGCCGTATTTTCCTGACCCTGCGCCATCACGAGGGCATGGTCATCCAGCTGGCGGATCATTGCCCTGACCGGCACCCCCAGCTCACGCAGCGCTTTCAGCCGTCGGCGACCATAGACGATCTCAAATCGTCCCTGAACCTTGGTATTGGGGCGCAGCAGAACGGGCACCTGCTGGCCATAGGTGCGCAGGCTTTCGACCAGTTGACGGTGCGCGGCATCATCCAGACCCAAACGGTCCTCAAGCCCCGCATCATCGATCAGCGCGGCGTCGATGTCCTGTACCGCGTTTTCCTGCAGCCGCGTCAGCGAGGATTGCAGGGCCCCGACCGCGCCCCGTGGCATCATTCGGGCCTTTGGCTCGGGCCGCGAGGCGGTGGTCGGAGTGGTGTCAGAGCTGAGAATTCCTTTGCGTGCCATTAGCGACCCCATGCATGTTGAATGAGCGTTTCGATCTCTTCATTGACTTGGTTGAGAGAGTCTATTGCACGATCGTAAGTATTTCGATGGAACTGCGTACGCTCTACTTCATAGACAGTTTGCTGAGTGAGGCCCGCGTCAGAAACTGCAGTAGATTTAAGCATATGCGCGGTCATGACTTCTTTGCCAAAGAGTTGCCTGAGGAAGGCAACCACCTGTTGTTGCGGCCCGTCGTTGGGCTCATACCGGTTGATCAGGAAGCGCAGGAAATCGAACTCCATTTGCGCGCCGGCGTTGCCAACCACGTCCAGAAGATCTGCGCTCATCTGCAGGAACTGCGACATTGAAGCGACATCAAGCATGTTGGGGACAACCGTGATCAGAACCCCGGTCGAGGCACAAAGCGCCGACATTGTCAGATAGCCAAGCTGGGGCGGGCAGTCGAAGAGGATTACGTCATAATCCGCCTCAACCTCCTGCAGCACCGCCGCCATGCGGGCAAAGAAGGGCGGCTGAACATTGTTGATCAGGGCTTGCGGTGTTTCATGTTCAAATTCCTGCAGCATCAACCCGGCTGGGGCCAGATCAATGCCGGTGAAATAGGTCTTCTGGATGATCTGTTGCAGCGGCACCGGATCATCATAGCGGATCGCATCGTAGATCGTGCCGGAGTCCAGGAAATCATACTCGGGTCGATAGCCAAACAGCGTTGTCAGCGAGGCTTGCGGGTCGATATCCACCGCAAGCACGCGATAGCCCTTGAGCGCGAGCCGCTGTGCGGTGTGGATCGAGCTAGTGGTCTTGCCAGATCCGCCTTTGAAGTTCAGGAAAGAGAGCACCTGAACCTTGTCGCCCTCGCGGCGACCGGGCAGATAGGTGCCAGGCGTTTTGGCCGTGCTTTCAAGTGTATGGCGGATTGCCACTAGGTTTTCGGCGGAATAGTGACGCCGCCCACCGGGGGTGGTATGAACATCGAGAATACGGCCGTCAAAATGCAGCTTGCGCAGAAAGCTTGCCGAAATTCCCAAGAGATCAGCAGCTTCACCTGCGCTGAACAGGCGCAGTTCCTTACGCGCATCGGGCGCAAAGCTCTTGAGCATGTGGCTCTCCAGCGCCGCCGCGAGCCGTTCGGCATTGTCGCGGATGCGGTGGTTTATTGTCGTGGACCCTGTCACTGCTGCCTCGTCCTATATGGTAACGCTCTTTTTCGCCAGAGCTGTATTTACCGTTATTTATGACGAGATAGCTCGACTTGGCAACAGATTCTTACCACAAGCAGGCAGAATGGCCCCAAAGGGTCGATTTTCAGCGGAAACACTGCACCAAGCAGTATCTGCGCCACAGGTGATAAGCTGTAAAGAGCCTGAATCAGGCCCTAATTTTGCAATTTGATCTGAACTTGCAGGGTATGCCTCAGGTGAGTGTTGTGTCGCCGGTCTACCCGTTGCAAATGTAGATCTGGTTCGAGATCAGTAGGGCAGGGGGGGCTTTCGGACGTCATTGCCCGGTCGTCCCTCGGGTATACCGCGCATTGTGCCAAGCGTAGACAGACGACACTCCTATATATGTTAATAAGTCTATACAGTGAACATCGGTTTGATCAATGAAGGCAGACCATCGACACGGCATTGATCGCATCACTCGGGGACGAAAGAGACAAGACCACCATCTCACCAATTGTCAGCCAGAAGGGTTAAGGCACATTCATCGCGCGTCTCGGTGCCTTGAAACATGCTAATAAGCCGAAATCAGGAGATCTTAGCGTCAAAGATCTCAAATTGATTTCACCATTTCGGTCGCGCTGGAAAACCCGAAGAGAAGATTGAGGGGGCCAAGCGATGTGATTGATTGTTCGATGAAACCTTCCCGCTCATAGAGCGCACGGGCGCGGGGGTTGCTGTCGATCACATCCAAGCGCACTCTTAGAAGCTGCATCGATCTGGCGCGCTTTTCGACCTCGTGCAGCAATATCTTGCCAATGCCTTGCCCGCGCGCGTCAGGCTCGACGAAAATACCGTCCATCAGCAATGTGCCCGGTGTGCAGTCACGCTCCAAAACTCCTATCAACAGTCCACGCAGCCCAGCGGAGACCCATCCATGAGTTGCAAGAAGATCTCCATAATCTCCTGCTACAAATGCGCTATCTGGCGTCTTGAAGCCCGCGACACCAAGAAAAGCACCGTCTTGCGAAACCGCGCTAATGGCGTGGGACGGATTCATGACACGCTCAAGAAAATCGATCGCTTTTGCCTGTGGCCCGAGCGGATAGCGTAATTTGCGAGAAAAAGCGCGCCAATATCCATGCGCTACAGACCTGCGATGCTCCGGTCGGAAACCGGGTTCAACCTGAAAGGATGGTGATGGCCGGATTGTATTCATCAGGGCGTCTCCTTATCTATCTGTCAGATGGCAACTTTCAGGGCGATTTCAATTGATACGGCAGTGGATCGTAGCGTGCGCCCTGGGGGTCACAGTCTTAGTAGCCCTGGTTGTTTGGCGCCTTAGCGATCATGATCTCGATTGGCGCCAAAGTGAGAGATTCAATTTCACTTCCGGGGGGGCGTCAATTTCGGGAACGCTTTGGCTTCCAGAGGGGGCCGCTTATGCAGCCGTCGTTTTAGTTCATGGCGATGGTCCACAAGACCGCGTTGCCGGTGGAGGCTACGCTCCACTCATCAACGTCTTTCTGGATCAAGGTATCGCCGTCGCGTCTTGGGATAAACCTGGTGTCGGCGCATCTGGTGGCAACTGGCTGCATCAATCTATGGCGGACCGTGCCTCTGAAACCAGCGCTGCTCTGAGTCTGTTAAATCAACGCTTTGACGATATGGCGTTGGGAGCAGTGGGGTTCTCTCAAGCCGGATGGGTTTTACCGCAGCTCACACGCCGGGACGCCGACTTTTTGGTTCTGGTCGGCCCTGCGGTATCTTGGCAAGATCAGGGAGACTATTACACGCACGTGCGGCTGGCCCAGGATGGCCTGGATCCCCAGATGATTCAGGATATTATCGTGGCTCAGACTATCGCCGACGACCATGTGTTTGGTTCGGAATCGCAGCTTGAGAACGCGCCGACCGGCATGTCGGTGGATCGATGGCATTTTATTCGTGAAAATCGAGATGCCGACGCACGATTGGATTTGGCACAGCTCGACCTTCCTTTGCTGGCCATATGGGGGGCGGACGACTTGAATGTTGATGCTGAAAATGACGCTGCACTCTATAGAAAGTCATTGGAAGCGGGAGGCGTTCACAACAAAATCATTCTCTGGCCGGCTGCAACGCACGGTCTGCTTAAGTCCGCCGCCTACAACTGGCAGCTAACCGAAGACTGGTCGTCATTTGCGATCGCGCGATTCCTCGCTGAGGGGCGGTTTGCCTTCGCGCCCGGTACTCTGGATGAGATCACTGGTTGGATCAAGGAGCGGAACCAAATTTAGTATTTAGGGATCCCGTTATGATGGTTGCGACCCTCCGCCCCAACCTTGTGCATTTAGCATCTGCTGGTTGGTCGAATACTAATGTTGGCACGACCATGTTGGTCAGGTCTTCTTTGACCGGTATTGCGAAGGGGTCAGCCCCAGTTCACGTTTGAATGCCGCGTAGAACGACGAGCGCGAATTGAACCCGACATCGTAGGCAATTGCCAAGATAGTCGCGTCGCTACTGCGCAGTCTGTTTTTTGCATCCTGGATACGCCAATGATTTATGTAGTCAAAAAACCGTTGGCCGATTTTTTCGTTGAGTGCCTGGGACGTATAATGTGTGGTGACGCCAATCCTGTCTGACAGATCCCAAAGGGAAAGATCGGGTTGCAGGTAAAGCTGCTCATCTCTCATCAGGGCCTCAATCTTCGTGGCAATCCGGTCAAGGCGGGCGTCACTCAGCCCGGACCTGCCATATTTTCGCAACGGAAGTTCCGTCACAGAACCAACCGATATCTTCTTATTGGGTGGCACAATTCCCGGTCGCTGACGCATCCCCCAAAGGGCGATACTCCACGTCAGTGTGTATCTGACAATAATTGCCGCTAGAAGTGAATCAAAAAGAGAAGCCCCGAGAAAGCTCAGGTTGAACTCCGACACCACAATCGCAATGACATTAAATGCCCAGAACGCAACGACAGAGATCGCTAACCATCGGGCCCAGCCCAACTCTCGGTTTTCGGTGCTGGCAAAGAGATCTTTCAAGCGCGTTTTATACCGGCTAAGCCGCTGCAAGATCATCACAGAGTAGATTGGCACCAAGACATAGAACAAGATCGTCGCGCTATAAAGGCCGAACATAGCAATGCTCTGCCATATCACCAGGTCTTTTGCCCCCGGTTGCAAACTTGCCTGTAAGGGCGCTGGTAAAAGCAAAATATACAGATAGAGCACACATGCGAACCCGATAGGCAGACTGTGCCATACCGAGCGTGGAACAGCGAACATTCCAGTCGGGTCACTCGTCAGACGCAGAACATAGAGCCAGAGCAGAAAAGGCTGGCTCATGGTCATCGGGATTTCTATCAGTTCAAACGCAAGGTTCATAAATCCTGGTTCGCCACCCGGCAGAAGATATGAGGCGGGTAAGGCCAGCAGCTCAACGGACTGGGCGACAAAAAACAGCGCCAATGGAAACCGGACGTGTCGATGCCGGTCGGGAAGTAACAACAGATGTGCGCAGAACGCTGATAGCACCAGTAGTCCGACGGCGGCAGCCAAGCGGAACGTTTCTTGATCAAAATTTAGCGCTGCGGGGTCCATGTGGTGACTAGATCCAGATATTAGCAGGGCCCGCACAGTGGATACCGATGCTGCCCTGCATGCCTCTTTGCTAGGTTCAGAAGATAAAACTATCTTCCGTCAACGGCTCAAGCGAAGTTGCAAAAATCGAGACTTCGACATCGGCATAGCTGATCTGTGTATGGTTGCCGAATGTGCGGATCTCCAAATCCTCATAAATCAACCCGGTCTGTGAGAAATCCAACTGGTCCTTTTCAGCATTGAAATCAAAAATGAGGTCTCGACCGGAATCTAGTTGAAATACGAATGTATCCGCACCTTTGCCCCCCCAAAGGTAATCTCGTCCGGCGCCGCCTTCCAATGTATCATGCCCCGCGCCGCCGCGCAGTATGTCAGTCCCGCCGTCTCCCGATAGTATATCATCGCCTTTTCCGCCGCGCAGATGGTCGCGCCCGGCGCCACCGCTCAGGCTATCGTCACCTCGATTACCTACGAGAAAGTCGCTGCCACGTCCGCCTTCCAGTGTATCGTTTCCTGCACGCCCTCTCAGATGATCATGCCCGCTGCCACCATCAATTTTGTCACTGCCATACCCGCCGCGCAAATGATCATTTCCTTGTAGCCCGATAAGCTGGCTATCGCCCTGCGCGGAGTTTGGCGCGTGCCGCAATATGTCAAAGTGATCGGTGGTTTGCGTGCTGATCCACAGTGTTGAGCCATCCTGAAAACTGAAACGCCCAGTATCAAGCTCCGCGACCCCTTGGTCAAAGGTCAGGCTCGCGTCTCCCAGTGCAAAAACTGTCTGGGGCCCACCGGGCGCATCGCTATCTTCGGTGAGTGTAATCTCGGCGGCAGTGCCGGCAATGGTAAAGCTATCGGCAGCCGGGTCGAAATTGACCCATGCATCATCATTGTACACGGCTGCAAATGCGTCGACCAATAGGTTAGTCGGTTCTGCGTTCGAATGGGACGCAGCGATGGAAAATATCGTGCCAGATTCAACATGAAGGAACGTTGCGGTATTTGTGCCTAACGTCCCGCCTTGGAAACCGATAAACTGCTGCCCGAAGATCTCTCCAGATGAAAGGCCAAGGCTTTCGCCTTCCACGCCAGGCGTTCCATCCGGTGCCCTGAAGTCCAGCATCTCCTCCATTTGCTCAGCGGACAACAGGCTGCGCGACACCAGTAAAGCGTCAAAGAAGCGGATCATGTCGGATGTGGTTGAGACGACACCACCAGCCGCGCCGAAATCCATCATTACGTCGGTCACATCCAGGATCTGCCCCGGGGAGAGTTCCGCATAGGAGTGCAACAGGTTCTCTGCGCGCCCGTCTGACCTCAACGCGCTGTCCTGCATACCCGCCGCTGAGAAAATGCGGTCTTCGAGAACCTGGCCGAAGCTGTCTCCGGTGACCTGTTCAATCAGCTTCTGCAATAGCAAAAAGTTGGTGTTTGAGTATTCATATGCTTCCCCCGGGGCAAAGGAAGCAGGCTCCCCCGTAGCGATCGCTAGAAGTTCGTCGACACCAACGGGACGGTCAGGATCCAGCAGAAGCAATTCAATGAATGCCGGGTTACCGGATTGGCCCGGCACGGTATCAAAGTCAGGGATTCCGGAGCGGTTGGACAGCAGCTCCCGCACCGTGACTTCGTTGATATTAGAAATGCCTTCTAAACCTGTCAGGTCCATTTGGCCTGCTAGCGGCGCATCAAAATCGATCCCCCCTTCAACAACCAACTGCTGCACAATGACCGAAGTCATCATCTTGGTCTGCGATCCGATTTCAAACTGATTGGAGGTACTGGCGGCTTGGTCTCCGCCCCGTTCAACCGTGCCGGAGGCATTGTGTACCGACAGTCCGCCGCGGGCAATTTCAATCAAGACAGCAGGTGCCGGGCTGTTCTCCGCGAAATCCAGCAATGCATGGATTGGTGCCTCTTTCAGTGCAGCTGGGTCGAAATGGGACATGTCAGTATCCTTGTGTTGATGCGAGAAAACCGAACCAATTGGTCCGCTTTACCCACCTGTCACAGGGAGTTTATGCTGGCGTCCGGATCGGTCGGGACGGACAAATTCATCTGTACCCATGTTACATCACCGTGAGAAACTCCCTGAGATAAGGAACCGATCTTTCCTAACTACGTGTATTGCCGGTTCCAGAGGTTTTCCCGCAGGTTGTTTTCCGCTCCGCAAGCCTTTGCATGGGAAAGGTTTTGAAACCAGACTCGCCATTTTGGGGGTTTATCAATGCGCCTAATATCATTGGATAAGAATTAGGACTGCCTGCTGCGGGCCGGGCCGCTGCCATTTCTTGGGCAATCATGCCATCCATGGAATGGCTCATCAGGATGAAGTCTGAAACATCCAGACCGTTGAGTAGGCCGAGCGCGGCCTCTGCCATTGCGGCGATGGTGCTGCAACCGGGCAGGCCGGTGGCGGCGCCAAACCCCGGAAGGTTGGGTGCGATCACATACTCGCTGCTGAAGGCGTCGATCTCGCTCTGCCACTGAGTGGCGCCGCCCAGATATCCATGCACCAGTACTGAACCGGGCCGGATCCAGCATGCAGATAGGGGAGAGTCGACATCAGCGTATCTACTCCAGCAGCCACAGCGCTACGTCGGGCGCCAGAATGAGAATGGAGATGAGCAGTATCATGGCGGCGAAGAAGGGCAGGCAGCCCATGATCACTCACCTGTTCGCGGCTTAGCCTGCGGTGGCCTATTCCGGTGCCACCGCGCGCCAATCAGTGTTGTTTCTTGGACTTCGTCCCCAATGCGTTGGAAAATGGGCAGAGGTTGTGTGTGTAGTGAATTGGAGGTGACTGTACCCGAAGGCGCTGGATGCTGTCGTAGGTCGGTTTTTGTCCGGCTACCTCAGCGGCTGCCTAGGCTTAACGCTTGCGCGGTGGCCAAGGTGTCTTGGGCAGGTTAGTCAGCGGTTCACCCAAAAGCGGCGAGGTCAACGCATAGACGCCGTTCACGGCAAAGGCCCAGATAATATTCCGGTCATATTCCACAAATACAGCAAAAACAGCATTGTCGAATGTCCAGTCTGGCACTTCATCCGAGGTGGGAAAGGCGGGTACGTAGTAGCCGGAGATCTCCGGTTTTGCGGGATCCTCGACGTCAAAGATCTGGATGCCCGCGTTGTAGAAGGCGTAGATCACAACTCCGTCGCGCCCGCCTCCGGGCTGGTCGATGCCGCCGGAGCGTTTCGGCCCGAAACTGCCACCGCGCTGGCAATAGTCGGTGAAATCGGCCTCTGGGGGCGGCGTTGGGCGCGGGAATGTGGCTGCAATAGCTGGGTTGGCCGGGTCAGAAACGTCGATTGAGAAGATGTCTTTGTAGGGCTCATAGCAATTCGAATTCATCGGGTAGCCGTTTGAGAACACATGCCCGGTGCGGGCGTACTGGCTGACATCAACATTGTCGAACTCAGTACCGGCAAAGCTGGGAGCGACTTGCAGGTCACCCTGCGGCGTCGGGTTGGCCGGGTCGCTGACATCGAAGGTCCAGAACCCGAGCCCGCCCATGCCGCCAAAGCCGACGGTACCGCCGTCCTCGATCGGGACAGGCAGGGCCAGCGGATTGCGCGAGCCCATCCAAGATGTGCGGTTGCCCGCGCGTGGGTTCTCCAGATAGGCCGCGAGGTCTTCAGGGGAGTCGATGTCCTGTCCGGGCACCGACAGCTGGCTGACGAATTCAGGGTTGGTAGGGTCGCTCATGTCCCAAATCTGGTAGCCGGGCGAATGAACGTAGTCGGGATATTCGGTCAGCGCAAAGCTGTCTTTGGGGGCTGCGGACAGCACCATGTAGCGACCGCCAGTCCAGGCCGGCGCATCCAGAGATCCGGACCCCTGTTGTTCACCGATTGGGGCGTCGGGGTTGACGCGGTCGGTGGTGCGTTCGGCGATCATGGTCCAGTCCTCCGGGGTCGGGCCGTTCATCTCAAAAACCCGGAAACCTTTCAGCGAGGTATAGTTGCGCACCAGAGCAACGCCCTCGGCGTCTTCGGATTTGCGGCCCATGACGCCAAAGCGGCCGATCTCATAGGACGCAACCGCAACATGCTTTTGCAGCCCCTCGTGCCAGGCAATGGTCAGGCCGCCGAAGTAATCGGTGACATTCTTACTGTCGAATTCCTCACTGGAACCTTTCGGCCCCCAGACGCCGCCATCGCTGTAGACCTCAACGGCATTGGCAGGGTCAGTGATGTCCAGCACGCGCATGTAATCGCGGTCATGTGTGTAGAGATAGCGCTTGCCATCCATGTCGACGGCATTGGCCCATGCATGCCAGGGCGAGGTCACTGCCGGGTAAAAGGCCAGTACATCGACGTTCTTAGCATAGAAGTTCTGGTCCCAACCTTCCAGCTGGCCGGGGAAGTTCGGTGCAAAGGACGACAGCGGTGAGGCTTTCGGCGCAACAAAGGCACCAGCTTCGCCGATCATGCCATAGTCGCGTCCTGGCTCAGGTGGGGCAGGTGGGTTGTGCGGCGTAGCCTCGAACCAGCGCTGCACGATTGGGTCGCGGATATCGATGACACCGGGCTCTCCGCCGCCACCTGCAGCATGGGCCATGGGTGTAAGCAGGCTCACAGCCAGCGTAAAAGATAAGGGCAGATGGTAAAACTCAGGCATAGAGATCCCCTGTTATTGGCGCTGACATACGGCTGCTCAGGTGTTGCTGCGGTTACGTCGGCCTGTTCTCGTTGCCCGAAAGCCTACGTCACGCCGGGTCTTGCTCAGTTAATATTCCGGGAAATTGGGTAGCAAAAAATCGAATACCTAGAGCTGAGGCGCCGCGTCCAAGCCGCAACTAGGGGCGGTCTATCAGGGGGATTTTCAAGCGTGAGCAAGGCGAGGTCAGTTCAGGAGTAGCAACGCGCTGCCGAACCCGACGAGCAGTGTCGCCATCACTCCGTGCGGCGTCGGTCGGAGCCGCTGGCGCAACAGTAGCGCGGCAAACAGGGCGCTGAACAGCACGTCGAGTGCTCCTATCAGGGCGACGCTGGTGACAGAGGTGTGTAGTAAGGCTGCGAGCTGCAGCGTCTGCCCGGCTGAAAGCAACAGCCCTGTGCCAAGAAACCCGGGGCCGCGGTCTATAAGCAGGTCGTGCAGCCTTGTACCCTTGTCTTTGCTGCCGCTTAATAAAGCCCAGCCGATATAGCACAGGCAACCTGCCATGGCGCCGACACATGTTGCCAGCAGCGGGTCGGGCAGCTGCAGCAGCCCCAATTTACGCAGGCTGTAGGAGAGCGCGTAGCTGGCCGCCGATAGCAACCCCAGCAACACCCCCGCCAGCGTTCCCAGCGGCGCCGCGCCGCCCGCGAAGGCAAACACCCCGGCCACCACCAGCACCCCGCCGATCAACTCGGCAGGGCCAGGCCAATCACCGATCATCAGGATGGCCAGCGGGATAGCAAAGAACGGGATCAGGCGGCGCAACATTGCGGCCCCGACCGGACCCAGGATTTCGGTGGAGCGGTACATAAATAGCCGCCCGAGCACGGTGGCAAAAACACCCGCCAGGGCGAACAGGGCGAGCGCTTGTTTATTGGGGGCGCCGGGCTGCAGGGCGGGTTCGGGGCCGGCCAGCAGCCACAGGGCCCCGGTTAGAAAGGCGGTCATCAGCACCGACAGGAACACCCCGCCGTCGCCCCGTCGCTGGCTGTGGCTGCGGGCGATGGTGACGCCGGCCATTCCGTAGCAGGCGGCAGATAACAAGGCGAACAGCTCTCCCACGGGGACCTCAGATGGTTGGTAATTACGGGCAGGGGCGAAAGAAACGGCCGCGCGGCTTCTGTCCGCGCGGCCTGGAGATAACAGAGCCTTTCAGATCCGGATTGAGCGATCGCTGCCCGCCGGGTACGTCCATTCAGAGTTTCAGCCCGCAGCCCTCGAACGCCTCGCGGATGGTGGCTTTTTCTGTCTCGGTCAGGTTCAGCATCGGATGGCGCACCGGGCCGCCGACCTGACCCAGCAGCTCCTGCCAGTATTTGCCGAAGGCCTGCGGTTTATCCGCCGGGCGGCTGCGGGCGATTGCCTCGCGCATGGGGTTCAGGCTGTCGCGCAGCTTGCGGGCCTCGGCGAATTTGCCTTGGAAAGCGAGCTGGGTGTAATCGTGCATCCGCCGGTCATTGCGGGTTTGCAGCTGATACGGCGGCGAGGAACAGAGGTAGAGCTTCCAGTCCAGCTCTTCGATATTGTCCAGCCATTCGTCCTCTGAGGCGGTGGAGACGTGGATCTTGTCTCCTACCATATGAGACAGACGCACATACATTTCGCGTGGGACTGAGTATTTGATAGCGACGATATTGGGCAGCTCGGCGATGCGGGCGCATTCTTCGGGCTGCATCAAGTAGCCGCTGTCAGGGTGGCTCCACATGGCGATGCCGATGTTCAGCTGATCGCAAAGCGCCTTGTAATACTGGTAGAGAACTTCGCCCTTGTCCTGCACGAAGCTTAGCACCGGGGCATGCACCACGACGTAATCCGCGCCGCAGTTTTCGGCATGTTTGGCCAGCTCTAGCACGGTGTTGAAGTTCTGGTCGGACACCGACATGATGGTGCCCGCCTTGCCGCCGCATTCGTCGACGGCTATTTCAAAGTTGCGCTTACGCTCTTCCAGGCTCATTGAGAAGAACTCGCCCTGTTTGCCAGCGATGAACAGGCCTTGAATGTCCAAGTCGTCGATCCAATGGCGGATGTTGGAACGTAGCCCGGTCTCGTTCAGAGTCAGATCTGTGTTGAACGGATTAAGGGCTGCAGCCCAGATACCCTGCATGTGCTCGCGGGCGTAATCCTTCGCTTCGTGTCTTGAGTAGTTCATGCGCCGATCCTTGTTCGCTGAATGGCCGGGAGCGCGCCGCGCGGGGCCGCCATAATGGTCAGCGCCCAGCATTTCGATCAGCCTGGCAGAAAACAAATCCAAAGAAGTGATCCTGATATAACCAAAATTGCCATCAGGCTGTCCTGAAAAGCGGATATTAGAGGGGCAAACGAACGGGGATTACTTAATGAAAATCGCTCTCATCGGATTTGGTGCCATGGCGCGATATGTCGTGGATCAGTTGTCCAGCAGCCGGATCGAAATCGCTGCTATCATCGTGCCCGAGTATCAGATCGCGCCGCTATGCGACGAGCTTGGTAGGCGGTTCAACTTCGTTACTGGAGCCGCAGAGGCAGGGAACGACATTGACCTGTTTGTTGATTGCGCGGGTCATGGTGCGCTGCTGCAGCATGGAGTCCAGATTCTTCGCGCGGGACATGACCTGCTGACGGTGTCAATTGGGGCGCTCGCTGATGCAGCACTGTTGGAGGAGCTTGACCGCGCCGCTGCGGTCGGCGGCGGTAGCATTCGCTTGGTTTCCGGCGCGATTGGCGCTTTGGATTCGCTGCGCGCGGGCCGGATCGGAACGCTGCAGGCGGTGCGCTATATCGGACGCAAACCGCCGCAGGGCTGGGCCGGCTCTCAGGCGGAGCAGGTCTTGGACCTTGGCGCGCTGACCGGTGCGGCGCAGGTACATTTCCGCGGCACCGCCCGCGAGGCCGCGCTGCAGTACCCGAAAAACGCCAATGTCGCCGCCGCGGTGGCTCTGGCGGGCATCGGCTTTGACAATACGCAGGTGGAGTTGCTGGCGGATCCTAGTGTCAGCCGTAATATTCACGAGATTGAGGCTGAGGGCGATTTTGGGTCATTCCGCTTCTCCATCGAGGGCAATCCGCTTCCGTCAAACCCGCGCACCTCTTCGCTTGCGGCGATGAGCGTGATAGCTAGCATCAATCAATATGCCGAGCGCATTAAATTCTGACACGCCAGGAAGATAACACATGGTCAGCCGCCACACCCGGATCGTTGAAAAGGTGCAAACCCGGCTGAAGTTCCGGCAGCTACGTCTGTTGGTGGCGGTAGGGCAGCACCAGAACATTCAGGGTGCGGCGCGCGAACTGAATGTCTCGCAGCCGGCGGCCACCAAGATGATCAAGGATCTAGAGCTGGATTTTGAGGTCCAGCTGTTTGACCGCACCAACCGTGGGGTCATCCCCACGGCCTATGGTGAGGCGCTGATCAGGCAGGGGCAACTGATCCTGGCGCAGGTGTCAAACGCCGCGCAGGAGCTGGATGACCTCAACGATGGCAGTAGCGGCCGGGTGGTGATCGGCTCGCTTCTTGCAGCCTCGTCAGGGCTTTTGCCGCAGGCGATCGATCAGCTGATGCAAGAGCGGCCGCATGTGGCGGTGAAGGTGGTTGAGGGCACTAATGACGCGCTTATGCCCGCACTGCGCCGCGGCGCGATTGACATGGTGGTCGGGCGACTGCCAACCCACCGTCACCGCGATGAGATTGCTCAGAGTAAACTGTTCGATGAAACCATCGTTGCGGTGACCGGCCCGGACCATCCGCTTGTGGGGCAGACAGGGCTGAGTTTCGAGGATCTGAAGCCCTTCGGCTGGATCCTTCCACCGCCGGAAACCAGCCTGCGGCGGCAGGTCGACATGTTTTTCGGCGGCCAGGGCATGTATGCACCGGCGTCGCATGTGGACTCGGTGTCCTTTCTGACGAACCGCAGTCTGCTGCAGCGGCGCTCCCTGATCTGCCTTATGCCGCGTCATGTGCCGGAGCAAGATATCGCCTGGGGCAGCCTGTCCAGGCTGGACTGGCAGGTGCCCTTTGGTGCCGGGCCAGTTGGGATTTCGCTGAACGCCAAGGCGCGGCTGTCACCGGCTGCTAAGGCGCTGATCGGTTATCTGGAGCAGGCCACAGCCGAACAGTCATAGCAGCGCGGTGGACAGCAGAGGCCAGTAGCTAAGCGCCACCAGAACCAAGGCTACCGCCAACAGGAATGGCCACAGCGCGGATAGGATTTCAGCCACCCGGATGCCGGTCATTGATGAGGTGATGAACAGTCCAACGCCGACCGGTGGCGTTAGCAGCCCCAGCACCAGATTCAGGCACAGCACCACGCCGAACTGGAACGGGTCTATGTCATAGGAGCCGGTGGCAATCGGCAGCAGGATCGGGGTGACCAGGATCACTGCCGCGATGCCGTCGATCAACATGCCCACAAACAGCAGCATCGCGTTAACAATCAACAGAAAGAGAAATGGATCGCTGGTGATGGCGGTGATGGATGCAGCCAGCTTCTGTGGCAGCGCCTCGTAAACAACCACCCAGCCGAACACATTGGCCGCTGCGATCATGAACACCACCATGCCGGAGTTGACGGCGGTGCGGCGGAATAAGTTGAAGAGCCGTGGCAGTGTCAGCCGTTGGCCAGAGAACCAGGCCATGGCAAACGCCACAAGCGAGGCGACGGCGGCGGATTCGGTAGGCGTCGCCACGCCGAACAGGATGCCGCCGATAATGGTCACGGGTATCAGGCTGGCGGGCAGGCAGCCCAGTAACGCCTGTGCTGCGTCTGACCGTGACATCCATTGCCCCTGCGGGAATCCTTGTGCGATTCCAATGAGAGTGACGACAATGACAAAGGCTCCAAATAGCAACAGTCCCGGGAGAATACCTGCGATGAACATGTCGCCGATCGGCAGTTGCGCCAGGACGCCGTAGATAACGAACATCATCGATGGCGGCACCACTGGCGCCAGAAGGCCGCCCGCAGCCGTCGTCGCGGCGGCAAAGCCGGGGCGGTAGCCTTCTTGCTTCATCGCGGGCACCATGGCGCGGCTCATCACTGCGATTTGACTGGCGGCAGAGCCGATGATTGCTGCCATGAACATGTTGGCAAGAAGATTGATATAGGCAAGGCCGCCGCGAAAACCGCCGACAAAAACCCGTGCGGCCTGCACGAGCCGTCGGGTCATGCCACCCTCGTTCATCAACTCCCCGGTCATCATGAACAGCGGGATCGCCAGCAGGCCGTAGTTTTCAAGACCAGAAAACAGCTGCTGGGCGAAACTGTCGAATAGCACCGCGTTCCCGCTGGCTTGCACATAGGCGATTGCAGTCAGGATAAGCACAAAGGCCACCGGCACCGCGCAGAACATGCAAAGAATGAAAACGGCGACTGTCGTCATGATTGTTCCTTGCGGTCGACCGCGGTGGTGAGGTTATTGAAGCTGTGCAAGATCAGGCCGAAAGCAAAGATCCACATAATGGACCAGACCCAGACTTTGCGTACCCCCAGCGTGCTGGTGGCCTCGGAATAGATGAAATTAAAGGTGGCGCCCTGGAAGGCTTCAACGTCAAAGCCAGCGCGCGCGAACTCCAATGGTAGGAACCAGCGCCAACAGAACCAAGTGGTCAATAGCGCCAGCGCAAAGATCACCGCATCGACGAGGCGCAATAGCATCCGCGCGATAGCTTGCGGTAGCGCGTCGGTGACAATGGTGACGGCGACCGCGTCCTTGTGGTGGACCGCAGCTGAGGCTGCCAATAGCGTCATCCAGATCATGGCATAGATCGCCAGTTCATCCACCCAGAACAGCGCAAGGCCGAGGTTGCGGGTCAGTACGTTTAGTAAGATCAGTGCGGTGACCGCGGCGGCGAGAGTGGCGGCGCAGGCCAATTCCGCCCGTGCCCATTGCCGGGAGAAAGTCTGAAGCATTGGGAAAAGCCATGAGTTGGGTCTTGAATATCAGGGCAGGGGCGGGGCTTGTCGAGGCCGCTCTTGCTATAGTGGCGGGGGAGTGCGCGGCTAGCGGGTTGCCTCGGCTGCGGCACGGATGGCGGGCAATGACGGCGCCTCTGCAGCCCATTTTCTATCCCATTCATCAATGACACCTGCGAAGAATTCCGGCCCGACCTTGGTCATGGTCAGGTCCAGTGCCTTCAGATTGTCCAACCACTCCGGCTCCTTGGCGGTGTAGGTGTCGATGGTGCTGTCCAAGTGCTTCGCCATCAGCTCCGCGATCATCTCGCGATCTTTTGCGTCGAGATCTTTCCATACGCGCGCCGAGACCAGCCCAACCACGGGGAACATCATATGATCGCTTTGCACGATGGTCTTGGCGTGCTCGTGGTACTTTAGCACCCAAATCAGCTCTGCATCCATGTCAATGGCGTCAACTTGGCCGTTGGCCAGTGCATCATAGACACTGGGCAGTGGCATCGGGGTCGGCGCCGCGTTCAGTCCCTCATAAAAGTCGAAGATGGGTGCAAATGGCGTGATCCGCAGTTTCAGGCCGCTGAGGTCCTCGGCGCTGTTCACTTCCTCGCGCGATACGATTTGGCGCAGGCCAGCCATGCCGAGTCCCAGCCCGACAACACCAGCCTTGGCCGGTAGCGGCTCCAGCATCTGCCGCGCGATATCAGAGCGCAATATGCGCCCGGCGTGGTCGATGTCGGCGGCAAGATAGGGCGCGTAGAAGGCGCCCAGATCCGGCACCCGGTTGGAGACTTCGGCCACGGTAAGAAACGCCATGTCGAGCGCGCCGGTCTGCAGTTGTTGCAGCATCTGCGCCTCGTTGCCCAGTTGGCGCGCCGGGAAGACCTGCACGCTGTGCGCTCCGTCTGAGGCTGTGTTGAGTTCGTCGGCAAAGGCCTCTGCCGCTTTGGTCCAGATGTGCGGCGGCGGCGTCAGGAGGCCCAGTCGGAACTCTGCCGCCTGTGCGCCCAGAGTGAAGCAGCAGGCCGCCGCTGCAGCTACTGCGGTTTTGAGTGACTTCAGATATACCATGTGTGATCTCCCCTTTGCGAGCTTGGGCCCAGCATGGGGAACGGTCTGATAGTTCAGCAACTTGTAACACGGTAATCTGGTATAAATTAATGATATACCTGACGGGGTGCCGAGCGGGCGCCCGACACCTCGTCAGGGGGTGTTCTCCGCGGTTAGACGGGCAGGGCGCGGCGGTTCTGTTTACGCATGTAAAGCGCAATGAAGGCCAGATTCACCACCAACAGCGCCAACGCCACAGGGTAGTTCGTCAGTTCCTGTAGAGATCCGCCGGTGAGGCTGTAGGCCTGCGACAAGGTGGTTTCAAAGCGGCTGCCCAGAAAGAAGGCGATGATGAACACGATCACTGAAAAGCCCAACGCCGAAAGAACCAGTCCCAGCAGCGTGCAGGCCAGCATGGTGTAGAGGCCGAACATGCCGCCCGCGCCTAGGTAAACGCCTGTAATGCACAGTAGCAGCGCTAGGGTAAAGATCACCAGCTCCGGCGCCCTGACCACCGCTGACCAAAGCCGCATGCCTGCCTGGCCGACCCAGAAGTTCATGAAATTGGCAGCGATCATCGCCCCAAACAATCCGTAGATCAGCTCTGCCTGTTGGTCGAACAACAGCGGCCCCGGCTGGATGCCATGTATCTTGAAGGCACCGATCAGTAGGGCTGCACCGACGCTGCCGGGGATGCCCAGTGTCAACAGTGGGATCAGGTTAGCCCCAACCACCGCAGAGTTGGCCGATTCCGCCGCCGCGATGCCTTGGATATTGCCTTTGCCGAAACTGCTCGGATCCTTGGCGCTCTCGCGGGTGGCGGCATACGCAATGAAGGCTGCTGCGGTGGACCCGATACCGGGTAGTGCTCCCAGAACCGTGCCAATCGAGGCCCCGCGCAGCATTGCAAACCGGCAAGACCAGTACTCGCGCCAGCTGATGCTGCGGTCGGCGGCGGGCTGGCCGGCCGGGATCTCAACTGCGGGACGCGACAGACCGCTACCTTGAGCTAAGCGGCGCAGCACCTCGGGCAGCACGAGAATGCCTAAGGCAATAGCTTCCAGTGGAATGCCATCATAAAGCTCAGTCTGGCCGAAGATCAGTCGTGGTGTGGCGTATTCTGGGTCCAACCCGACGGTTGCAAGCAGCAGACCCAGCAACAGTGCGACACCGCCCCGGGCGATGGTGCCTCCAACCAGGCACACGATCACTGTAAAGGCAAGCAACAGCAGGAATAGAATCTCCACGGGTCCCAATTTCAGCGCCACGATGGCCAGCGGCGCAGAGACGGTGATCAGGATAATATCGCTGGCGGTATCACCGGTGACCGAAGAATAAAGCGCCATCCGCATTGCCTTCAACGGCTTACCCTGCCGCGCCAGCGGAAAGCCGTCGAGCGCGGTGGCAGCGGCATCGGGTGTGCCTGGGGTATTGATCAGCACCGCTGGAACCGCGCCGCCTACCAACCCGCCTTTGCCGATGCCGACAAGGAAGGAAATCCCGACTAGGGGCTCCATGACAAAGGTAAACGGAATTGCAATGGCGATCGCCATCACTGGACCAATGCCGGGAACCGCCCCAACAAATTGGCCGAGTACCACCCCGGCCAGCACATACAGCAGAACCACCGGGGTAAATGTCCCCGCCAGCCCTGCTAGAATTACATCAAACGGTACCATCGCTCCCCCTCCTCAGGGCAAAAGACGTCCCAGCAGGACTTCGAAAACGGTCCAGATCAGCAAAGGTCCTGCAAAACCACCTATGGCCAACCACAGCGGTCGGCGCTCCCCCACCAGCCACAGCAGTCCAAGCGCCAGCGCCGGGGCGGCCAAGAGAAACCCGAAGTGTTTCATCGCCAGGACACCGGCTAGTGCGATCAGGTAAACCCCGGTAGTTTTTGCTGCCTGCCGCAGATCAAGCGTGTGTGCTTCCCCGCGCTGACACGCCAGCGTGCCGCCGAACAGACCGATCATTGCGGCATAGACGCTGGGCAGAACCTCGGGCGGGATTGAGCCGTCGGGGTAGACGGGTTCTGTCTGTGCCGGGATCACTCCCCAGATCATCGTCCCAGCGAAAATGACAAAAAAAACACCGGATATGCGTTGCAATGTCATGGTTTTCTCCTGTCGCAAAGCCCCGCGGCGCAAGTTGCAGCCACGGGGTTAGGGATGGGGCGTTACTGGGCAAACAGAGCGCCGATGGGGCCCAGCGAATCCTGCATCATCTGCCGGGTACCCTCGGGGCCGAGGTTAACCGCAGGAGCGCTGACCGCGTTCTGCACCACTGTTTGCACCGCCTCATCGGCCACGGCTTTGTCCATGGCATCAGCAAGCGCGGTTTTTGCGTCGGTGGGTAGACTGCCGGGGGCTGTAATGTAGAAATAGGGAGCGATGAAGAAATCATGGCCGGACTCGATCAACGTCGGCACATCGGGCGCAGAGCTGAGCCGCTTGTCCGACAGGCTGGCGATGGTCTTCATCTGACCCTCTTCAATGAACGGCAGATGGGCGCCAGTGCCGAAGGCGGCATCGACCTGGCCTCCCAGTAGCAGTTTATTCATCTCGGCGCCGCTTTCGGCTTTGACCATTCGGAAACTAACGCCTTCCTGCTGGCCGATCTTTTGCAGGATTGCCTTTGCGTCTGGCGCGTCCCAGGCGATCTTGGCAGAGCCTTCCCTGCGGGCAAATTCCACCAGTTCCCCAATCGACGAGAACATTGCGTCGCCGCCCGCGATCAGTGCGGTTTCTGCCACGGTGACGGTGCCGATGTAGTCAAAGCTGTCCAGTGTAAAGGGCACCGAGTCGGGACGCTGACTAAGCGCCATGAGCGGCGGGATGTTCACCGCCATGCCCAGTACCAGCCCGTCGGGTGCTTCGTTGACAAGAGCGCTGAGCATGGCGACACCGCCGCCGCCAGGACGGTTTTCCACAACCACATCCCAGCCTGTCTGGCGTTCGATGGTGGCCGCGAGCACCCGGCCCATGGTATCGGTTTCGCCTCCAGCCCCAAAGCCAATGCGCAACACAATGGGTTCTTCCGGCGTCCAGGCAGCTGCCGCTTGCGGCAGACTGAGGGCCGTTGCAGCTGCAAATGCAGCCGTCTTGAGCAGGTTATTGAGTTTCATGTGGTCCTCCCGTTGGTTTTTGAAATCTTTGGCTCTGCGTACTGGTGGTGGCCACGGGGCATCATCCTGCACCCGATGGGATGCAGAGTTTCAGGCGCAGGGCAGGAAGCGTCACGGGATGTGCCGCCAGGGCGGTCCCGTGACGTCAGTGGTTTAGGGGCAGATGCCGCACACGGAGCGCGGCGGCCGGTCAGGTCACGGTGTTGACGACGTTAAAGCGGTCTTCTTTCCACTCTTCGGTTCTCATCACCTCATGAAGATGGTTGGCGGCGTCCCAGACATCGGCAAAGCGCAGGTACAGCGGCGTGAAGCCGAAGCGCATCACGTTGGGTTGGCGAAAGTCGCCGATCACGCCACGTGCAATCAGCGCCTGCACAATGGCATAGCCGCCTTCGGCGTGGGTTAGTGAGACCTGACCGTTGCGTAGCGTGCCGTCTTTCGGGCTGTAAAAGCCGATACCAAAGTCATCAGCGAAGCTCTCAACCAGCTGGACGAACAGATCCGACAATGCCCGGCCTTTGGAATAGAGATCGGTGATTTCGACATCATCAAAGACCGCTAGTCCCGATTGCAGCGCGCGCATAGACAGGGTGTGCTGGGTGCCGCACAACAGCGCACGGGCGCCTTCACCCTGGCGGTAGCTCTGCTCGAATTTGAAGGGTGCGGCATGGCCATGCCAGCCGGAGAGCGGCTGGGTGAACTTGCCGTGGTGGCGCTTGGCTGCATAGGCATAGGCGGGTGAACCTGGCCCGCCGTTGAGGTATTTGTAGGTACAGCCGACCGCGAAATCGACATTCAGATCGTGCAGATCGACCGGGATCACTCCGGCAGAATGGCACATGTCCACCATCACCAATGCGCCGCGTTCATGCGCCAGCTTGGTCAACGCCTTTACGTCGCGGATCACGCCAGAGCGGTAATCCACGTGGTTCAGCATCACCACCGCTGTGTCGGCGTCGATCATATCCTCGATCCGGTCGCCGTCGCGGCCTTCTAATGCCAATGTGGCGCCGTCCAAAGTGGATCGGACGCCCTCGGCCATGTAGAGATTTGTTGGAAAGGAGGTGCCCTCTGCCACGATTTTGCGACGGCCAGGCTTCATCGAAAGCGCTGCGTGCAGAGTCTTGTAGATATTGAGGGAGGTGGTGTCACAGACCACAATCTCGCCCTCGCCGGCGCCCAGCAGCTGGGCAAGGCGGTCCCCCAGCGTGTCGGTCAGCATAAACCAGCCGGCGGTGTTGTGGCTGCGGATCAGCCCCTTAGCCCACTCTTCGCGCATGGTTCGGTCGATACTGTCGAACACAGCTTTCGGAGCCGGACCCAGAGAATTGCCATCCAGGTAGATGGTGCCTTCTTCAATGAAGAACTCGTCGCGCTTGTGCGCCAGCGGATCTTGGCTGTCCAGAGCCTCGGCGGCGCTGCGGGTGGGGGTGAGGGCCATTGGCTTTCCTTCTCGGGCTGGGTGTGCGACTGATAAAATCAAAGTGAACACCTAGAATCGTATATGATTTAATTTATCGTATACGATTATTTCTCTGGAGGTCAATCTATGGATTTGCCCACGTCGTCAAAATCGGAAATGGCCTATCAATTCCTGCTCAAACAATTGATTGAGGCGAAAATTCCGCCCAAGGCGCCACTGCGGATCCCGGCGTTGGGAAAGGACAGCGGCTTGGGTGTGACACCGATGCGCGAGGCATTGCGGCGACTGGAGAGTGAGCGATTCGTGGTGATGGAGAACAATCGCGGCTTCCGCGCTGCGGCTGTGACCCAAGCAGAGCTGATGGACCTCGAAGGCTGTCGGCTCGTGATCGAAACCGCCCTGCTGCGCGAGGCGATTGCGCATGGTGATGATGTCTGGGAGGCAGAGATCCTATCCAGCCACCATCTGTTGGCCAAAGCGGTCGAGCCGGCGGAGACCAGCAATCTTGATGACTTGCGGTTGTGGTCGGACCGGCACCGCGGTTTCCATAGGGCGTTGTTGGTGGCGTCGCGCTCGCAATGGCTGAATTTGTTCTACGACCAGATTTCCAACCATCTGGATCGGCATTTCTTCAGCATGTTCACAGGCGACAACCGCGGTAAGTTCCTTGGTAGCACCGAATTGATCGCTCACAGTCGGGCCGCCCTTGGCATTGCGCACCACACCAAGCTGATGGAGGCGGTATTGGCGCGCGACGAGGATCGGGCCGTGCGCCTGCTGGAAGAGCACGCGGGCTTCACCCGTCGCTTCTTTGACCGAGTGGAAGATCAGAGCGAGAGCAGCCCATAGGTAGGTGAGCAGATTGGCTATCAGGAAACAGCATATCTGCTTTCCCGGATATCAGTTGAACGCTTGTGCCAGGCCTGCGCCTAATCGGGTCGTTCAACTCCAGGAGGCGCAGGCACATGTATCCCGATCTCAACCTCTTTATCGATGGCCAGTGGCGGAAGGCGGAGCGCAGTATCGCGGTCGTGAACCCGGCCAGCGAAGAAGAATTGGGGCAACTGCCCTGCGCCGGTCGCGTGGATCTGGAGGAGGCGCTGGCGGCGGCGGAGCGAGGGCTGGCGGTCTGGAGTCGCACCGCGCCGCGTGAACGTGCCGATATCATACTGCGCGCCGCCGCGCTGATGCGCGAGCGGCAGGAAGAGATCGCACAGACCATCACAGCCGAGCACGGTAAGCCGCTTGCGCAGGCCCGGCTGGAGGTTATCCGTGGCGCTGAGTTCTTTGAATGGGATGCAGGTGAGGCGATGCGAGCCTATGGGCGTGTCATTCCGGCGGCGGCGGGCTCAAAACTGTCAGTCCATCATCATCCTATCGGAGTGGTTGCTGCGTTCTCACCGTGGAACTTCCCGATGAGCCAGCCTGCTCGCAAGGTTGCGGGGGCGCTGGCATCGGGCTGTTCGATTATTCTGAAGGCGGCCGAGGAAACGCCCGGCGGCGCGGTGCATATCGTGCGTGCGTTCCAGGATGCTGGCCTTCCGGCCGGTGTGCTGAACCTGGTGTTCGGGGTGCCTTCAGAGATCTCTGAATATCTGATCCCACAGCCAGCGGTAAAGCTCGTGGCTCTGACCGGGTCCACTGCCGTAGGGCGCCAGCTGACAAGTCTTGCTGCCAGGCACGACACCCGCGCGCTGATGGAGCTGGGCGGCCATGCGCCCGTCATTGTCTGCGAAGATGCGGATGTGGAAAAGGCTGCGGTCAGTGGCGCCATCCGCAAGATGCGCAATACCGGTCAGGTCTGCACCTCGCCGACCCGTTTTTTTGTTCATCAGAGCATTTTTGAGGAGTTCAAGGCCCGGTTCACCGAACGTGCGGCCGCAACCGTCGTTGGCAACGGCGTGGAGCCGGGCGTCGAGATGGGGCCAACCGCCAACGAGCGCCGCCTCCCGGTGCTGACGGCGCTGGTCGAGGATGCGGTTGCCAAGGGGGCGGAGCTTCTGACCGGCGGCGCGCGGCTAGGCGAGCGGGGCTATTTTTTCCAGCCTACAGTGCTGGCCGATGTTCCGCCTGAGGCACGGATCATGCAGGAGGAGCCTTTTGGGCCGATTGCAGTACTGAACCCGGTGGCAGATTTGGATGCAGCTATCGCCGCCGCAAATGCGGTGCCCTACGGGCTGGCGGGCTATGGCATGACAAATCGCGCCGATTACATCGACCGGATGATCGACGAAGTCGAGGTTGGCAACCTTTCGATCAACACGTTGGAGGCCTCTCTACCGGAAACCCCCTTTGGCGGGGTCAAGGCCAGCGGCCATGGCCGCGAAGGCGGCGCCGAGGGCTTGGACAGCTATCTGACTGTCAAGAACGTTTGGCATTCCCGCAGCATCGCCTGAACCGCCGCGCGCAAGGCAACAGTTACAGTCCAAAGGAGATCAAACATGTCCAATCATCCCACTCTGAAGCCCTTCAACTTTCAAAAATGGCTGGCGGAGAATGCGGACAAGCTGAAGCCGCCGGTCGGCAATCAGCTGCTGCACAAGGACGGCGACGGCATGATTGTTATGGTGGTCGGCGGCCCCAACACCCGCTGCGATTTCCATGATGATCCGGTGGAGGAGTGGTTCTTTCAGCAGAAGGGCGACATGATGATCAAAATCGCGGATGGCGGTAAGATCTATGATGTGCCGGTGCGAGAGGGTGAGGTATTCATGTTGCCGCCGCATGTGCGCCATGCGCCGCAACGCCCGCAGGAGGGCTCAATCGGCATCGTCGTCGAGGCGCCGCGCCAGCCCGGTATGAAAGAGGGCTTTGAGTGGTTTTGCTTCAACTGCGAGGCGTTGGTTCACCGTGAAGAGGTCACACTGGATGGTACAGACGGCATCGTCTCGGCATTGCCCAAGATTTACGAGGCATTCCACTCCAATATCGAGGCGCGCACTTGCAAAACTTGTGGTGAGATCCACCCAGGTAAGGGCAAGCCGCCGCAGGGATGGGTGCAACTTTGAACTGACCCCCAGTGCAGGGGCCGTCGGAAGTTCTAACTGCGCGGCGCTCACCACGGCGAGCGCGCAGTTGGCGGCTTTGGTTTCGATATGCCAAGGCAACAGGGGGGGAAGCTGGGAATATCCATGCAAGCTTATCTCCTCGGACCATCTTGCCAAGGCTACATCAAAGCCTTGGCTCAAAATGGACTAGGTCGGCGATCGCCTCGCCATCACGCGCCCAGATCGGTTCGGGTGCTCTCTCAAATAACTCATGTAAATCGTCGCGAACCTGAAGACGCGAGAACTCGGAGTGATCAGCCTCGAAAAACAGCTCGATGTCATGTGCATTGGCGGTGGGGAGCAGCGCAGGCTATCAACTGCGCCGCTGGTTAGCTGTGGTCAGTTGTTGTCAACCAGGTCCTTCAGTTCATCCGCAATCTGCGTATCGGCATCGGCTTTGTCTACCTGGTCAGCCAGATCCCCCTTAAGCGCACCCTCTGTGTCTGCATGGGTGGGATCACCATTTTCACCCGCACGATTTTTCAAAGGGATATGCTGTTCAGATCCATTCAGATCATACAGCTGCTCTTTCGGTTCGAACTTTGTCATGGGACTTGCTCCTGTTCAGCTTAGATCAGCCGACGATCGCCGACTTAGCTTCGTTTGATTGATATATAATAAGAACAGTCGACGCGGCAGAAGGTTCCTGCTGCCCGCCAATCCAAGCCGTTTTAGCATCTTATCTGACAGCTCCTGGTCAAATCCCTGATGTCAGGAACCAGTTCTCCTCTGCAGGTAGGGGCAGCTGACTGCGTAGATGGCAATCTTCAACCATATATGGTTTTCGAGCCTCGCCCCGACGACACTCTGCCTTAGGCGGGGAAAAACCCAGTCACTTTCGAAAAGGATGCTGCTGAAACGAGCGGCTGGGTCGCCATCGGAACGCGACAGATACATTCTGGGTTGCTCTTATGATTGTAACTTTTACATGTTGAGGGATGAAGCGTTAGGCTTCTGCTCGCTTTTAGAATTTAGTTAGATTTGCCGTCAGAACCGACAGCTGAAGAGTGCAAAATATCGGGTATCATGGGCGTAAAAATATCAAATATATAGGTAGCTTAGGCTTCATGACCGATACCGTAAAGCATCCCGATGGCGGAAACCAACTTCAGATTGGAGAGCATTTCTATGATCCGGTATCCAATGAACTCTTAGACCCGTCTGGAAACACGGTTCGGTTGCGGCCTCAGTCTGGCCAGGTCTTAGCCGTATTGGCCAGACACTCAGGTACAGTGATTACCAAGTCTGAACTGTTTGCTGCCGTCTGGCCGAATACGAGTGTGACGGATGACAGCCTTACACAATGCATCTCGGAAATTCGCAAATCGTTGGGGGATAGCGATCGCAAGTTGCTTCGCACCATTCCAAAACAAGGATACCTGTTGGATAGTCGATCCGTTGTTCTCTCCAGCACCACACAGAAAACTCTGCCTCACCATATCAGCGCCGACCTGATAGAATGGGAGGCGACACGCCAGCGTACTGTGATGATCATATGTCGACCTGCAGGAGGGCCAGACGAAACCTCGCTGTATGACGCGGTACAATCGGTGGTACGGCTGCACCGACCCACCGGGGCGAAAGCAATTGATGGAAACAGTGCAACTCTGACCTTTGCAACCCCAATCGAAGCACTTCGATGCAGCCGGGCCTTGAACAGGAGTGCAGGTGCGTTGGGAATTGGCGTTCTTCGCACTGCCTTCGATACTCTTGAAAGAAGCCGGATCGCAGCCTTGTCAAAATTGCTGCGAGTGTCGAACGATGGGCGGGAATACGCCACCGTAGAGGTAAGGGATCAGCTGCACTTCAGTTTGGAATGCGAATTCGAGGATCTCGGAGATCAGCATCAACTGGCTGAGGTCGATGGTATCCGCTTGTATCGTGTGCACCGATATGGATCGACATACTATCCTGCTGCGCGCACCAATCTGGACGATGTATTACCAACAGTGGCAGTCCTACCGTTTACTATACGTAATCGCAGCGCTCATGATCCTGTTCTGGCCAATGTCTTGGTTGATGACATCATATCGGCATTATCCCAATCAACTGACCTCAACGTAATTTCACGTCTCTCAACGTTCGGAATCCGGACAGAAAACATGACATTGGAGCTTTGCAAAAAGACGTTCAACGCAGAATTTCTGATGTCCGGGGTCTGCGACGAAGATGGCGCACGGGTGATCGTCACTCTTGAATTGACCGATGTTTCTTCCGGCAAGATTTTATGGTCAGAGCGGATCTTGAAGCCGTTAGAAAGCTGGATCAACAATCTCAGTGTTATTGATGAGATTGTGATGAGCGTTCGCAAAGCGATCAGCCTCAATGAAGTGCGAAAATCACGATTGCAGCCAATCACATCGTTGAAAAATTCAACGCTTTTGCTGGGTGCGGTTGCTCTCATGCATCGGCTATCCAAATCCGATTTCCAAGCGGCGCGGGTCATGTTGGATGAGTTGATGGATCGAACTCCCGATCACCCATTGGTTTTGTCCTGGGTGGCCCGGTGGTATGTTCTTCAGGTCCAACAAGGTTGGACAGAAACGCCAGAAAATGATGGTCAGAGTGCGCTACAGTACACATCGCGTGCGCTCGAAATTGATCCAGAATGTGCATTGGGTCTTATTAGCGAAGGTGCTGTTTTAGTTAATCTCTTTAGGGATTTGGAGCTTGCACAAGATCGCTATAATACAGCGCTGGAAGTGAACCCGAACGATGCAAACGGACGCCTGCTGCGGGGTACGCTTTATGCGTTTCAAGGACAGGGGGATCTGGCGGTCAGCGACACCGAACTTGCCATGCATCTTGCCCCGCTCGACCCGCATCGCTTCATGTTCCTGGCGCTTTCTGCTGGAGCGAGCCTCGCCGCTGATAATTTGCCCCGTACCGTTGAACTGGCGGAGGCTTCGCTTCGGCTGAACCGGTCACATGCCTCTACCTTGCGGATAAAAGCTGTCGCACAATTGCGCTTGGGACGTGAGAGCGACGCGCGTAAAACGACTAGAGAGCTGCTGAGAGTGCAGCCTAATCTGACTGTCGACGGATGGCTGAAACGGTCTCCCAGTTCCTCTTATCAAGTCGGTTTACGTTTTGCGGAAACGCTGAAGGATCTCGGAATTCCTGAAACCTAAGCGGAATCTCAAGTGGAACCGTTGTTTTGGCGGCATCATAGCACGATGATAAGAGGTGCAACTTTATTTTGTTTCATTTATTTTAAAACGCCCTAAGGTAGTAATCGCTGCGCCTTGGTGCATTGGGGATGCATCGTTCCCCAGTGTTGGTTTCTGGTAGGTTTTGGCGCCGCAAGGGGGTGTAAAGGTCGGTCAGTGTGAGAGCGGCATGGTAGGCGGCGCCAGTAGAATGGCGTCGTTAGAGCATAATTTTTCATACGAGCGTTGCCCCGAACAATTTAAGGCCGTGACATGCCATCTGATCTCTTCCTGATCGGGTGACTATCGCGAGTACCCTATGATTTATCAAAGGAAAGTTGAATTGCCCTTCAATGCCAAAGGTTCGCCCGAGAATAGTTTTAACAGCTTCAATAGCTTCAACAGCTTTAATAGCTTTGGAACTGCTGGGAGTACGGTCGCAGCTGAGGCTTTGCTAACGACGCGCGATGGTATTGTCGGTGCGCCCTTAGATCTGAATCCCCACATTACTACGGGTAGCCCCCACGATCCGCGCAATCTGGCGCGGTTATCAGCAGATGTCCGGGCCAGTCTATACTTGTCTGAATTAGGCTCGCGGGTGGCATTTTCGGATGCCACGGATGAGACGGCAATCGCCAGCCTTTGGCGGCGGGATACTCGGCCAGCGGGTCGTTCGCCTCAATCAGATAGCATCCTAGTTCAAATCACAGCCCCGACGATTGATCAGTTCAAGGAACAGATGGCCTATCTCACCGCCTATGCTGACCTGCGTGGCGATCGGGCGGCAGAGATCCTTTCGCAGACCAGCGCAATTACGCCTTTTTTGGCGTCGATTTCTTATATGGATCCTGCAAGAACCCCCTTCACGCTGGAATTGATGTCTGCAGCACTCGGGTTCACCAACTATTGTGGCATGCGTTTGAAATACAGTATTTCGGCCAAACGCCCGATAGAGTTTTCGCCGCAGGTTCAACCCATAATCCCAACGCCCACTCACGGTTCTTTGCCGAGTGGCCATGCCACGGAAGCCTTCGTTACGGCGCGCCTCCTATGGAAGCTGCTGCGGACCTCCAACTCGGAGCAATATCATCAAGACGGCGTCTGGGGCGAAATGTTCATGCGTTTGGCATCCCGGATTGCCACAAACCGGACTGTCGCAGGCGTTCACTTTCCAGTTGATAGTGCAGCCGGGGCTATGCTTGGGCTCACATTAGCGGACTATCTGCACGCGGTATGTGACCCGGAGGCGAATGAGCTGACAAGTGCCTGCTTCAATGGCCCCGCGTTCAATGCTGCGGAGGATTTTGATTGGCACGCGTTGTATGTTGCACGCGACGATCGCCAGACGAAAAAGGCGGGCAAGAAACGTAACCCCTGGGCCACCAGTGAGTGTCACCCGACGACACCGGATATGGCTTCTCCGGTTCTGACTTGGCTTTGGAAGAAGGCACAGGCCGAGTGGCAGGATTTCTCCATATAATTCCATTGCTTTGTCGAAATAGGAGTAAAAACCATGCCATTGCATTGGGAAACATTTCAGTCGCAGGATCTGCTGTCTGACATTGCTGACTATCGATTGTCGCGTCCGCTTGTGCACACTACATCAGCAGTGTCTCAACCTTGGTGGTCCGCCCTTGTTGAGTTGCAAGATATCAGTATCCGCGAGTTTGAAGAGCGCGCGCAAAGCCGGTTCCCGGATTACTTGGTCATCCCGGTTGATTATGATGCCGATGACCGTGATCGGGTCGAGGAAACGCAGTTCGTTTCCATTTTTGCCCGCCAACCGCTGTTAGATGCCTTCAACCGTCACGCTGCCGATTATTCAGTGATAGGGTTGACGTTGGGCGCAACTGTTGCGGCGGCTGATCTGCATGACGTTGATACAAATGATGATGACAGCAATCATCGTAAGATCATTGAGGTGCCCGAAGGAACGGTCATCACAGCTGTCATCGACGATGCGATTGCCTTCGCTCATAACCTGTTTCGAGATGGCCTTGTGTCGTCACGGGTGGAATTTGCAACTATCCTGTCGGCGTCTCCTGAACACCTCTCTCAGGGGAGGGCGTCGGGACGCAGCTATAGTAAAGCCCAAATCGACGCTCTTTTGCAGGAATATACGACCAACGGTTTGTTAGATGAGCCTGCATTTTATGCAGCGGTTGGTTTGGTAAATGCGCGAAGCAAAACACTCTCCGCGGTCGCCCTGCGTCGTTCGCATGGCACGCATGTAATGGCGCTCGCCGCTGGATATTCGATGAGCAACGCCCCGAGTAACCGGCCCATTATCTGCGCGTTGTTGCCCTCACGGGTTACTGAGGATTCTACCGGACAGAATACGCTGCCCAGCTTTAAGCTAGCACTCAAGCGCTTGTGCAATCAGGCGGCGCGGTTCCGACTGCCCGACAAAAGTAAACCGCCTGTCATATTCAATTTCAGCTATGGGAACTTTGCTGGGCCGCATGATGGCACCAGCAGTATTGACCGCGTGATTGACCGGTATTTCGGGCTGCAAGCAAAGAAGCCCGATCCAGATCAAACACGCCAGATTGTGTTACCAGCGGGCAATGGTAACCTTAGTCGCATTCATGCGGGCCTGAACCTTCAGAATGCGAAAAGCAAATCCGAGAGCCCATCGTGGAAACTGGATTTTGTTGCTCAGCCGGATGACCGGACATCAAGCCATCTCCAGATGTGGATGCCGTACCACTCAACCAATCCGCCACCCCGGTTTGTCGGGGCCCGTGTTACGGTTCCATCTGGCCCCACGAGCAAGACAGTTTATGTATCGGGCAATACCGGGCAGCGGCTGGTCGATGAGCAAGGCCAAGAGGTCGCACGCCTGACGTATCGGTTCGACGGGGGGCAAACACGTCGCGGGGTGATGACCTTCAGCATCAATCCTACTGCGCATCAATCCGCTATCGACCTAGCGCGAGCCGGTCGTTGGCAGCTCGATATTACATCCTGCGATATGGGTAGCACTGATGACGTTCAAATCTGGATAGAGCGTGACGAAACCTTGCCCGGTTTTCTGCCCGGTGGTCGGCAAGGGTATTTTAACAACGCTGACTATGTTTATTTCAACGCGCTTGGCGCGCCCCTTCCGGTGGATCCGGCGGGAACAACCAGCCCAATCCACCGCGCCGGCACGTTGAGCGGTTATGCCTGCGGGAAAACACCTATGGTGGTTGCCGCCTTCACCCAAAGTAACCGCTTGCTGTCAGACTACTCCGCCGCAGGGCCGATTACGCCTTCTCGTGGGAAGAAAAAAGCCAATCGACTAGGACCCGATGCGGCGGCACTTGCGGATGACAGTCCGGTCTTGACCGGCGTATTGAGCGCGGGATCCAGCAGTGGCAGCTTGACCCGCATGGGCGGCACCAGTGTCGCTGCACCCAGGGTTGCGCGTCTGGCGGTTCAGATGACTTCAGGAGGGGTGGAGACTGACCGCAATTGGCTGCGCTCTTTGGCCGAGGCCGAAGATCCTGACAACAAGGTCCCCATAACCCGTACAGGCGGTGGCCAGGTGGATATTTCAGTGGATTTTGGTTGGCCTGAAAGAGGTTGAGCGATATTGCCCCGGGAGGGGCAATGTTCACGAGCTTCAGGTCAGTTTGCGATCATAGTTTTTAGCTTGATCATCAGGGCCTTCGCGCTTTCCTTGTCAATACCCACAAGGGTCGAAAACTCGTCCGTTTCTGTCTGTGAAACCATATGATTCAGACAATTGGCCAAAGCCATACACTCTGTTGCCGTCAACGTGTTTGGAGATTTTTCAGGCATTGCGCTTTCCTCATTAAATCTGCCGCCCTCCGCAAAATCGGAGAGACGGCATGGATTTAGGGCTGAACTCAACTCAGGTTGTCGTAGTAGGTCTTGCCGGTCAATGGACGAAACGCGGTGCCGCAGTCGTTGGCATTATCATTCGTGATGATGACCGTGCCGGTGGGCGTGTGCCAGTACGCATAGCGATTGTTGGCCAAGGGCTTGGACTCCGTCGGAGCATTCATAATCCCCAAAAGAAATGTTGCGAATTCATCCGCATTGGCAATCGTCGGATCGGGGAATGCCAAGCCATCGATTACTTTTCCATGTACGAACTCGGCTGAGTGCTTGGTGTAAGCATGGCCATGGGCAATAGCCGCGGAATATTCGGTATTGTTAGTTGCTGTGCACGCAGCATGCGCAAGGGCAGGCAGTGTAACCAACAGCAGGAGAGTGGCAGCAAGTCTTTTAAGAAGTGTCATATCTAAATTCCTTATTCGCCAGATATTTGAGGGAGATCGCCATGCGGCGACGTGTTTCCCGGGGCCCAAAAAGGCCCCGCAACAAGTGATTATTGGCGGTGGACTGTGAATGTGCCGTCTGGCTGATAGTCCACGTTGCAGGTGGAATAGCCCTGAGTAAAATCGCAGAGTGCAGCCCCTGTTGCCGAAAACGAAATGGGTGATCCGACAGGATGATTGCCTGTCTTCACGTAGAATTTCGGTTTTGGCGCGCAGAATATGTGACTGACTGGCGCGGGGGTGACGTAGCTGGACAAGACGACCTGCGTGTTTTTCACCTTGATCCCATTGCCGCAGTGGAGCTTCAAACCACCAGTGGGAGTGTAGCTTGGTATCTGGATACCAAAGTTCCCTTCAGGGATGCCTGATGCGTAGACCGGCATGGATAAACCGAGCGATCCGACCGCCAACTGAGTGTCATTAGGCACCTGCTTGGTCTGGTCTCTTGGCGTCAGAGCAATCGGCCAATTGGCAACAACTGAAGCTTGCGCCGCGCTTTCAAACGGTTGTGGTTTCACAAGCATGGCGAATTTAGCTTGATTGCTAAATGCGGCGACATGAGGTTGTCGTTCAAATTGAAACTGAAGCGTGGACCCAGATGATTTGTAGGGGAGGACTGCACCCGCAGCTAAGCTGGCCGATGACGACTGAAGTACACTTCCTGAACTCTGGTAATCTGCAGGATGCTGAAACGCATAGAACTGCATTTTAGATTGAGACAGGTTCCTGATTACTATGGTCAGCGTATGCGGCATGAGTGCAGTCCATTCTAAGGCGCAGCCTAAACTGCTCCGAAGTTCCACCAAGGACGGAGAGAGGTTGACCTAGGTCCGGCTGGTGATATTCCAATCACCATTAGCTGCCAGCTCCACGTCGATGACAGTGTAGCCCCCGGTGAAATCACACAGCGCCGAGGTCTTTGACGCAGCGGTGAAATCCATCACGGTGCCAGGCGTGTAGGTACCTGTCGCAACGTAGTATTTCAGGATCGGCTCGCAATCGACGTGAGACTGTGGATTTGCCTGAACAAAGTTCGACAAGACGATCCCGCCGTTTGCAGATACTGCGGAGCCGACGTTGTAGAAGGGCGGTGAAGAGAAGCTGGGCGTATTGATCCGGAACGCGCCAGACTGTACGCCGGCCTCGTTTGTCGGTGTGGATAGGCCAAGTGCTGGGCTGACTGTGGCGGTTGTGGAGTCATTGGCGCTGCCGCCCCCAGCAGGCGCAAGATCGATCGGACGGCTGGCCGACGAATAGCCTGATGACTGGCCAACAGCCGGCGCCGAATGGGCCTCTTGAATGCCCGCATAATACTGAAGATCAACCTGAAAGGTAAGGATCGAGCCAGACGAACCGTAATTGGCAAGGTTCTCAGCAAAAAGGCTGTTGGAATAGACCGTCGCACCGCCGGTATAGGTCGCAGGTTCTTGGAAAAAGAAGAAGCCCTGGGTTGCTGGCTCCATGTTTTTTACGTTAATTGTCAAAAGGGTAGACATAGTGAATTCCTCGCTTTGATGATTGGCAGCAGGCCCTGTCTTTGTGAACCTTGCCCAGTCATCATCAGGTCGCTGAGGTCAGATGTCCTGAAACTGGTGCTGAAATTTTCTGAAATTTTCTGAAGGTCATCTCTCGGTTTTGAATGTGTAACGGCAGCCCCATGTCAACGATACGCAGTTGGACACGCGCATCACCGGGGTTACACCCCTCATATGTTATGCAGGCGGAACACTCGATTTTCCGGCGCAGTTGATCCCCTGAAGGCACTTGGTGCCCGCATCAGTTTGCAATGCCTGTTAATTCAGAGGAGGATCTGTCGTAGTATCTGTCAAATGCAGGGTGGCTCGGTTGCACAGATCATCTGATGGGCGTGGTGCCCCTCCCCCGGACAGACTTATCGCACAGCCTCTGTGATGGGGCTGCCATGCTCCCGGGTGTGCCATACGCCTTCGCCCTTGATGCCGGTGCTATCGATCAGCGGGTGTATTGGTTCTTTCCTTAGAACATGATCCCTGCGGCCGGGAAAACAAGTCAGCTAGCAGGCATGTCTCCGTCAGCCGTTGCAGAGACTGTCTATGGAACTGCAGCCATTTCGGGCGGTGTGCTGCCGGGGACAGCCGACTGCCCGGCAGCAAACCGCCCGGCAGGTTGTCCCAGCTTGACCGCGGCCCTTGGAGTGAATCCAGAACGGAAGACTTCCACCCAGACCTGCGAAGGCCTCAATGCGATTGGGCCAAGGGCCAGACTGTTTTCGATAGCATAGATCTCTACTAGGCTTCCAAGGGTATCCTCATTTGGGGATGCGGCGGCCCATTGAAGTACCGGGCCGAACCCTTGCGTTCGCAGCATCCAATGGCGCTGGATGGTCTCGGATCTGCGAATTTCTTCAAACGCCTCCGGCAGGCTGCAGTCGCAAAGGCCGAAGAGCGAAGTGTCAAATACGCGCCATTCGTGAAGCTCACGAAGGTAGTGAAAAAAGAGATGCCGCACGTGTGCCCCGACGTTTTTGTGAGTTTTTTCAAGGTGAACGCAAGAATTCCGGGATTGTTCCCGCCCGTGCTCGAATATCGCGGAATTCCCTCGCCCGGGGCTGGCAGGCGCGCACGGACACGTGCGCTGCAGGTGTCATCCTGCGGGTTCAATGCCGCCGACCATATGCCCCACGCGTATCTCGTGCATGGTGCATACCCCCCTCCGGCGCCAGAGGACATTACGCGGATGGTTACGAACGAAACAGTCCAGCGCCTAGGCGGCTGCGCTCCGCTAGCGCCGCAGCATCAAATGAGGCAGGTTGGCTCTGCCAAGGGTCCGCTTCTGGGAGGCTAGCTATCGAATTTTGCACCAGCAGAATCCTTGGTGCGGAAACGCTGCGTCCCTGCTAACGCAGAGACTTCAATCTTATTGTGACCAAACTCGACCGGATTGCGCGAACAGTTAAAGAAACTGAAATGGAACGCCTGCGCCCCCCAACACACTTCCCCAAAGGCAGAACGAGTCTCGGATGACGGGAGCTGGCATACCGCGCAAGGACAATCTCGGGTGTCACACTTAGTCCTGCACGGACAAGCGCCAGAAGCGATGTGATTTGCTGCGCTTCATGCCTGATATCGGGGTCAAGTCCACCCCGAGCAAACCATGCCCGTACGAGAGGTTCAGAGCCGCCCTTTATCATGATCAACGGCAATGACAAAAGGCCCTGCGGGGAGAGCTGCACGGGCCATTCTCCGTCATGGGAGAGCAGGGCAATCAAATGGTCATCAGCAAGCGGAAGTTGTTCCAGAGACGGGTCATCCAGCGCGATTGTTATGGCGACTTCGACCATACCGGTCTTCAGGGCTTCCACCATTGCAGCCTCGGGTATTTCGCGCACTGCGAGACGGATTTCGGGAAATCGGCTTTGATAGCGGCCCAGTAATCGCGGTAAGAGGCGGGTTGACGCGGAGGAACCAATAGAGCCGATACGCAAGGCCCCGGTCATTTTCCGCCTAAGCGCGGGCTCCGATGTAGTCGCTGACCTGCCCTGCGGTCACGAACAGGTTCAGCGGGCGTCCTTAGCTGTCACAAATAGCATGAAGTTATGTATTTATGCCGCCATTGGTTTGGCCGATCAGGCGTCCAAGCCCCCCCTTTTTGACACGCAAACTAGTCGCGGTGAGGCATGCCTCGAGGTACGTGGCGTTGATCATCACAGTCTTCTCTTCGCCATGTTCAGCAGCCAGACCCGTCATCATCTGGGCGAAGATGCCTTCATCGCTACACCGCTTCCAGCGGTTGTATAGTGTCCTGTGCGGGCAATAGGCCGAAGGGCATCGCGCCACCTCAACTCATTGCGTTTAACGAAGATGCTGCTGCTCAAGACGGGGCATCTGCCCATCCGGCAGCCAGAAGCGATCAAACATATTCACCGCTCGTTTTCGAACCGTGAATCACGCTGACAAGCGGAAATCAATGCACCTTGACCCTAGCGCCCGCCGGGCGGACAAGTCAGCAATTTGATATCTTCGTACACGCCTGAAACTTAAGATTGGGAAGTCGTCACTTTCTGGAATAAATATAACATAAACTTCATTATGCGTCGTTATACTTAATGTTGCGATAGTATATTATCGTATGTATGCTGAGCTCCTGTCACAGAGGTTCCGCAGCATGCACTATCTGATCAAGAAGCTCCTCCCCTCGGTCGCTGTCGCTTTGACCGTGACAGGTTTTTCGCTGCCGGTACCCGCCCGCGCGCAGACATACCCGATCGATTGCGCGATCCTCCTGTGTCTGTCTGGCGGCTGGCCGGCATCCGTCCCGTGCGCCATAGCTCGCGCCGAATTCATCAGGCGGATAACGCCCTGGCCGGTGGAACCGCCGCTGCAAATCTGGCGCTGTCCCATGGGCGCCTCCTATGAGAGCGATCGGCCATCAAACAACGCTGGGCGCATCTTTGAAGTTTTGTACCGGCCCGACAACCGTCGGCCGCTCCAATCCTCGCCAGTTTACGATCTCGTTCCAGCCGACTGGGCCCTCCAGCTCGTTCAAGATCGCGCGGACATCGATATCAGCGGACCTGATTTCAACTTCGTACGTTCAATCCGAGTCTTCGATGTCCGATATGCGCGACAGCACGAATCCGGACGTGACGGCGACTGCAACCGTAGCGCCACTGTGGTCCTCGGCACATATGGGACGCAAGGTGACTTCGCCTGGCAGAGATCTTCCATAGCCACCCTACCAGCGGACCATGTCGGTCTCGAACGATGGGGCCAGAATTGCCCGGGTATCTATCACCGTTCTGTCTTCGTCGATTGGCGTGACTATGAGGGCAATTACGGGTTTGAGCAGGTGAATTACTAGCGCTGAGCATAACAGCGGTGCCATCAGACTGCGGAAATTTGAGCATGCTGAGTTACTCAAGTAGCGGCCGTTCGCTGCTGTCGCTGGCAAGGACCGAAGAGCGGGACCTTGCGGCCCTTCGCTACGGCTGCGCGCATGGCTGCTTAGGGAAATCGAGAGTGCCAAAATCGGTCGATTTTGGTGAAATAATTCAGATGTTGATCGCAGGTCAGTCTGAGTTCGCCGACAAAAACAGGATCAGCGGTTTTGCGTACTCATCCTCGGTTAGGTAGATCAAATCCCCAACTTCCTCGAAGCAGATGCCCATAGAGGTTTCAGTTACGTCTACAGGATAGATGCTCTCACAGAGCTCCGCGCGCGCTTGTTCGCCGCAGGACAAACCGAGTGCGTGGATGGTGGCCATGTAGCTCTCTGCTAGCTTTGGATTGGTATCAGCGTCTTCGAACCAACCTCTGCAGGCGTAATAGTTGGATCGTGCGACTTCGAGAAATGCCGATTTGATTGCGGGTTTGGGTTCAATCACGGTGCCGATGAAGGTTGTTTGGCGGCATGCGTGTCCGGCGGCTTGATGTTGGAATGCCATCCAGGTCCTTGTGATAGGCAGCACCGGCACAAGGTTCGTGAACGCCAGCATCGCGACGATGCCGTGATCCACCCGGTCGGACAACTCTTCGAAGTAGTCCCACGTGAATACGGTTTTGAGAGTGCCATCCCGCATCAAGTTTGGCCGCCTCGCTGATTCATGCAGTTCGGCCAGAAGTTTCGGATAGTCCGCGTACTTATACGGACCACCGCGTTCTGGCTTCAATCGGCAGAGACCGTCTTCTCCTCTGAATGCAGCCAGCATTTTTTCTTCGATTAACATAAGGGTTGAATATCGCGGTTTTCCGGCGACGTCGAATGCAAAGGAGCGGACACTCGTTCACAGTGCAGCATCCGTCAAACTGGGCTCAGAGTCCGCATTCGCCGCGTGCGGCCCCAATGTCCGGTGTGCCACCGCGCCCTTTCCAACGATACCCGCTGGCGACTACCTGAGAAGCCTATCCGCTGTCGCTTCTCCCGATCCGCGTGAGCGCATCGAAGTCGATTTCTTGCTTCTGCTCGTCACTTATGTCCGGCCGGGTTTCCGATACCGGCCGGGGCCCTTGGACGTCCCACATCACCGCATGTGATCCTGTCCTCCAGCGATAAACCCAACCAACAATGCTGCACCCATCGGTCCCGATCAGATTTGCGATCGCGACGCCCTCACCTTTATCATCGTTCACTGTTTACGGACTTCCTGCACTATGGCGCTGATATTGCAGCGTGACGAACTGCGATGCTCGCCAGCACCGCATGCCGCGCTTGGGCGATGTTGGCTAACTGCTCTTTCTTGAGGAGCTCACTTCACATGGGGACGCACGAAGCGGCGCGTCCCAAAATTTCTTTGCTTTCAAATCTTGTGGTCGGGCTCCGTGGCGGCTTCGACAATCGACAGGACTTCATTTTTGTCAAAGCCAATGACCCTCGCCAGAACTGTAAACTCCACGACGTCGATACGACGCTCGCCGCTTTCGAGACGCGCCACAAATGACTGGTGGCGTTTGAGCTTCGCCGCCAATTGCTGCTTGCTGAGACCCGCATTCTGACGTGCTTCAACCAACGCACGGACGAGCGCCAACTGGCCATTTGTTCTGATTGTTTTCGCCACGCGTCACATACCTTTTGTGACGTCGCTAGCGGATGAAATCTGTTATCTAAAAAGTAGATATATGAGGGTGTTATCGGCGTCTGGTTTCCAAGGGCTGCAAGTCTGGTGCACGCCCAATGGTCCATCAATCCCCCACCAGCTCCAGAAACCGACCGTAATCCTGACTGACTTCGCGGGCTTCCTCAAAAGCACGCGCACGCTCCTGCTCGAGGCAGCGAAAGTAGTCCTGAATGTCCGCGATGTAGACCTCAAAGTCCCGTCGGATGATGTCGGCATAATCTCGGGCGGCCTGCGAATCGCTTGGAACGAAAGGTCGGATCGGGGCGAGACAGGACCCGGCCTGGCTTGCGACCGGAACGAGCATCAGGAAGGCCACAGCCTGCATCTTCACCCATCGGCTCAACCGCAGGTTTCTGAAACCCCTATTTTCCTTGATAGACGCCAATGGCCGTGCCTAGAGTTTGAGTAACCGAGATACAGCCGTATCTGCCGCATTATATCTTGCGGTTAATAATATACTATCGTAACTCTGGGCTTCAAGTGGGAATGCCTGGGCGTTGCGCGTTTGAAGAAAGCGTGAGCCGGGCAATGAACTGGGACATCGAAGCACCAAATGTGGTTACGGAAGCACGTTTCCGCGAACTCGTGGAAAGCGGCTATAGCGCTGAAATCCTGTGCCAGGAGTCGGCACACAAGAAGGGCCCCAGCTACTATGGGGTCTGGATCATGCGCGTCGTCTCTGACGAAGGCGTGGAGAAGCTGCTGGTCACGGCCCGTACCCGCACGACCTATAACGACATCAAAATCCGCGAGTTCAAGACCATCACGGGCGTGGTGTCTTTCCTCGTCGGGATCGGCTTCTCCCATGCCGATGTCCCGCTCGAAGACGGCCAGCGGACAACGCACAAGCTGGCTGCGACCGACAAAGGCGGCAGCAAGTAGCCTTCTTCTTTCCTGGTTCCTGACGGGTCCCGCAACTGCCCAGATGGTACTGGTCATGGAGAGCGATGGCTCTCTGACCCCGTCCCGCTCCCAAGAGAGCTTTGCGCGCAACTACAATGACGGCATCGGACAGGGGTCCGCTGCTGATGAGTTGGCGATCCTCGGTGAGACTGACCTTGGGCCAGACGAAATCCAGATGGCTGCCCTATCGCGGCCTGCTCCCCTACCCCGCGCCGATGTCCTCGCTTCCATCGAGGCCACCGCGCTTCGTTACGCCGGGCATCCCGGGCTGCGCCGCACAGAACTGTCGGTTCGCGATTGGCTGACCCTCTTTCGCGCCAATATCGAGGTCGAAAGCGCCTACCAGCAGGATGCGGTCTCGAGTGCAGGCGCCATTGGCCTTGGGCAACTTATGCCTGCCACTGCCCGTGATCTTGGCGTTGATCCGCGTGACCCGCTGCAGAACCTCGACGGGTCCGCCCGCTACCTCGCGATGATGTTGGACACGTTCGGCGATCCGCGTCTTGCGCTCGCAGCCTACAACGCCGGACCCGATGCGGTCCGCCAGTACGGCGGCATTCCCCCCTACCGCGAAACCCAAAACCACGTGACCCGTGTCATGGCCGTCGTGGCCCGATTGGAAGGATCAAATTCATGATGTCCCAACCTTTTTGGAAGTCATTCCTCAAAATACTTATCGGCAATGTCACGAGAGCGCGCAGCGCGGCAGTGCATTGGCGATCCCGTTTCTTCCAAACAAGTTGGATTTCAAACCTCTTTGTCGCCTCACTGGCGCTATTCCTGCTCATTGCCGAGCCCGCCCTTGCCCAAAGCATCGATCTCTCCCCGATCCAAAGCTTATTGCAGGGCATTGTCGATGCTCTGACCGGCCCGCTTGGTGTTGTCATCGCGACGCTTGCCGTTCTCGGGGTCTTTCTCAGTTGGTTCTTCAACATCATCGATCTGCGCCAGGCGCTCTGGGTCCTCGTGGGCATCGCTGGTGTTGCCGCCGCCCCCACCATCGTTGCCGCGGTTTTCGCCGGTGGCTGAGCGCTCGCCTCTCTTTCTCGGCCTCGTGCGCCCGCCGAAGCTTCTGGGCCTGCCCATCATGTATGCGATGGTCTGGCTCTTTGGCTCGGTGCTCTTGTTCGTCTGGGTCCAGCACATCGCGGTGCTGGGTGTGGCCACCCTGCTCTATCCGGTGCTTTGGAAGGCCGCAGATTGGGATCCTCGTTTCATCGACGTGATGATGACGGCCCTGCAGGAGACACCGCCCACGCGCAACAGGTCCATTCATGGCGGGGACAGCTATGCCCCGTGATGAACCTCGCACCGAGCCGCTCGACCTCCGCACGATGACGCCAGACTGGTATGAGCGCGAGACCCGCCTCGCGCATATGCTGCCCTATGTGAGCCTCGTTGACGACCAGACCGTGCGGACACGGGTGAACGAACTCTTCCGCTGCATCCGGCTCGAGGGGATCAACAGTTACACGACGGATGATGCCTATCTCGACAAGGTGACGGCGCTCTTTGCCCGCATCGTCGCGCAGCTCGGGCCGGAATTCAGCTATTACGTCCACAAGGTCTCCAAGGCCATCAAACCTGATCTCGACCCGATTCGTGAGGACAGCTTCGCAGGCGAGGTTGACCGGCGCTGGCGCGTGAAACTCGAGACCAGCGGGCTGCGCGACAAGACGCTGACGCTCACCGTCATTCACCGCCCACCCCCCAAAAGCGTCCTGCCCTTTCTGAACCGCAGCGCGCCGGCTCGTCTCAAGGAGGCGACGCAGAAGCGCCTGCGTCGCCTTGGCGAGGCCGTGAGCGTGTTCGTGTCAGGCCTGACCGAGTTGAACCCGCGCGTGCTGACTTCCGAAAGCGGTGAGTTGATCGGCTTCCTGGGTGCCCTCAACACCGGCCAGGAATTGCCGCTCTATCCTGCCAATAACTACGGCTTCCTGTCCTTCAACGTGGCCAACACCCGCGTGACGTTTCACGGCGATCACTTCGAGCTTTCCGAAGGCGTCGTGGGCCATCGCTTTGGGAAGAGTTTCACCATAGGGGAATATTCCGAGGCCACCTCCTGCACCATGTTCGACATGCTGAACCTGCCCGTCGACATGATCGTCACGCATTCCTTCACACCGATTAATTCGAACCTCATGGCCGGTCGCATCAAGCGGCAAAAGCGCCAGATGCAGGCTTCGCAGGACGCGGCCCTGTCGCTCATGGAAGCGCTCGACATTGCTGCCGATGATCTCGAGGCCAAGCGCCAAAGCTTCGGCGAGCACCATATGGTCGTGACCATCTTCTGCGACACGCTGGACGAATTGCAGACGCTGAGCGCCGAGATCGTGAATGCCGCCGCCGCCGAAGGGGTGAAGATGATCGGCGAGCGGGTTGCGGCCAAGGCGCATTACCTGAGCCAGCATCCCGGCAACCAACCGAAGCGCGTCCGTGCCAGTGCGATCACCAATCGTAATTTCGCGGATTTCGCGGCGTTTCATCGGACCCAGCTCGGCAAACCGGCGGAGAAAACCCCATGGGGCCGGGTCGTCACTTATTTACCCACGCCCGAGCAGAGCGCCTACCGATTTTCCTATCACGAGCAAGGCTCGCCCGACAAAGAACCGACCAGCGGCCATACCCTGATCATGGGGCGGCCCGGGTCCGGCAAATCGGTGCTTTCGGCCTTCCTGATGACCCAGGCTCGTCGCGCGGGCGCCCGGGTCTTCGTCTTCGATTACCGTCTTGGTATGGAGATGGCGGTCCGCGCGAATGGCGGGCGCTACGCGTCCCTGAACGCCGGTCAGCCCACGGGCCTCAACCCGCTCTGGACAGAGACCGATGCCCGCGGCACCGCCTGGCTCTCGGACTGGCTTGCCACCCTGCTCTACCGCGCTGACAAGCCCCTGACGCCCGCACAGACCAACCGCATCCAGGAAGTCGTGCGCCAGAATGCCCAGGCCTCCAATCCGGCCCTGCGGAACTGGCGGGATTTCGCGTCGCTTTTTGTGTCCACCGATGATGGCGGCGATCTGCACCAGCGCCTGCTCGAGTGGTCTGAGGACGGCCGCTACGGCTGGATCTTCGGGCAGAGCTTCGAGGACACGTTCTCGCTCAAGGGCGATGTCGTGGGCTTCGATCTGACCGGCATTCTCGACAGCGAGGCCGACAAGGAACGGATGGCGGTCCTGTCCTATCTGTTCCGCCGGGTCGAGCGCGAGATCGAGGACCGCCGTCCCACCATCATCGTGATCGACGAGGCCTGGAAGGCGCTCGACAACGCATATTTCGCCGAACGGTTGTCGAACTGGCTCGTGACTGCGCGCAAGCAGAACACCGTCGCGGTGATGATGACGCAATATGCCAGCCAGCTTGAGCGCACCCGGACCGGCAAGACCATCGTCGAAGCCGTTCCGACGCAGATCCTGCTCCCGAACATCCGCGCCCATGCCGCCGACTACGCGATGCTGAACCTCTATGAGAAGGAACTCGATGTGCTTCTCAACACCGGCAGCGACAGCCGCCTTGCTCTCATCCGCGACGATCAGGGATCCATCGTCGTCGATGCCGATCTGAGCGCCCTCGGGCCCAATCTCACCATCCTCGGCGGCATGGAAAAAGGCGAAGCGCTCGTCGGCGCCGATTACCGCGACCGCCCTGATTTCTGGAGGCTTTCATGACCCGTATATGGCGTTTCGAGAATACAACAAAAAATCATGCATCGTTTTTCGCGTTCAAGCGCAGCGAGAGGCAGCGAACAAACGATTCAAGACAATCTCGAAACGCCAAACTGTTGTTGTTCTTTTCTGCGCTTGGTGTGTTGGCCTCCTGCGCCCAGTACCAGGAGCCACAGGCCAACTGCTTTACCTTCCTCGCCTCGACTGCACCCACAGCACCTGATTGCACCTTCACGCCCCTTGGCGCGCCGGAGGGCGGCATTGAAGTCTAAACTGCCCCATATCCTCGTGCTTTGCCTGCTGCCCGGCATCGCCTTTTCCCAAGGCGTGCCAACCAACGATAGCGGGCTGACCGCGCGCGATATCGTCGAGACCGGCGATCGCGAGGCCGACCTTGCGATCCAGGCCGACAAGCTGTCCGTGCGCGAGCACATCGCCGAAATCGAACGGGAGCAACTCGCAACCCTGCAGCGCATCCTCGATGCCCAAACCAGCTTCGGCGGTCAGGGCCTACCCGCGATGTTTTCAGGGCTGGAAAACGGAAGCGGCGATCCAACCCGTTCCGTCGAAGCGGTCTACGGCAATGCCGACATCGACCCCAATCCCGGCGGCGCACAGATGTTCGGGGATGCTTCCGAGACCATCGAGCAGCTCATCATCCGCGTGGCCCAGGAAACCAGCGGGTTTGCGGGCGTAGGGCGCGCCGGCCTCTCCCCGGTCCAATGGCGGGCCCTGCTGCAGGCGCTCATCTGGCAGGAAAGCCGCTTCACCATCGGCGCGCGCTCGCCCGTCGGCGCATTCGGCCTCACCCAGATCATGCCCGGTACGGCCAGCGATCTCGGCATCAACCCGGAATACTACGACAGCCCCTACCTGCAGGTGCATGGCGGCGCACGCTATCTCGCCACTCAACTCAATACCTTCGATGGCAATATCATCAACGCCCTCGCGGCCTATAATGCCGGACCCGGCCGGGTCTTTGAATATGGCGGTGTCCCGCCCTTTGCCGAGACCCAGCACTACGTCCAGGTCATTCCTGAACGCTACAATCTCTATCTGAGCCGCATCGGTGGGATCGAAGCACTCGGCACAATCGATCCGGCGCTTCTGGCCAATGCCAACCTCTCCATCACCGGGCACGGCGCCGCGGTCTATGGCAACAACGCGCCCGCCGCGATCCAACAGGCCGCCTTGCGTATTGCGGACATCGTCGAGCGGATTTCCGAAACCGAAGACGTGCAGGAAAGTATCGCGCTCAACACCTATGCCCGCGCCGAACTCGTGCGCCTCGTCGCAGCCCGCATCCGGCTACAGGCGGCGCGCACCCGCGTTCTTTCCGCCGAGGAATTGGCTCAGGCCAGCGCCCGTATGGCCGAAGGCGCCTTCATGGAATTCACGATCAGGGAGATAGACTGATGAGAGATTTGCTCGTGAGAACGGCTTTGGCCACAACGCTTGGCATTGGCTTGCAATTCAGCGCTCTACCCCCTGTCGCAGCACAAGGCGTGCCCGTCGTCGATACCCAGAACATCGCGCAAAACATCCAGCAACTCCGGCAGATGATCGAGGACGAGATCCTGCAAAACGAGCAGCTGACGCAGCTCCGCGAACAGCTTGCGACACTCACGGACCAACTTGGCGAATTGCAACGAACCTATGAGGCGCTCACCCGTCTTGCCGAACTGCCGGAGATCATCCGCACGGAAATGGAAGACGAGCTGAACGGCCTGCTTGATCAGGAGTTCGGCGACATTCTCGCCACCATCGAAGCCATCAAGACGGGGGATTTCTCGGGCCTGTCCGGTTCCGGCGCGGGCGAAATCGAAACCCAGATGGACCGGGTGCTGGCCGATCTTGGATTTGACGACGATACGCTTTCGGAAATGGCCACCAGCGGCAATCCCGGAGCCAATCGCGTGGCCACACAAGCCACGACTGGCGCGTTGGTCTCAGCCGCGGCCCAGAACAGCTACGAGGATGCCGGCCAGTCGCTGGAACGCGTCGACCGCCTTGTCGGGCTGATCGATGACATGGATGAACTCAAGGAAAGCATCGATCTCAACACGCGCGTGACAGCTGAATTGGCCATCGCCCTCGTGGCCATGTGGCAGCTCGAAGCCGTGCAAACGGTGGGCGACGGCACCGGAGGCGTGATCGATGCCGCCACCATCGCCGAGGAGCAGCGCTTCATGGATTTCACCCTGCCGAACCTGCGCGCAGACTGACTTGAGGTGTGACGCGTGGCGAGTGAACAGGAAATCATCGAAGAAGAGCTGGTCTATGGCGCGCTGCGCCGCGAACGGCTCTGGCAACGCCTTGGGCTCATCGGCCTCATCTTCGGCATTCTCGGATGCCTGAGCGCGGCGGCTGTCGCGATCCTCGATGTCGATCCGCCGCCTGTAGTCGTGCCCTATGATCCGGCCACCGGCTTCGCGCTGCCCGAGGCTTCGGTGGGCGCGACGTCTGTCACAGCCAACCAGGCCATCATCGAAGCGGAGGTCTTCCGCTATGTGACCGACCGCGAGGTTTACAACCAGCTCGACAACGATCTCCGCATCCGCAGCGTCCTGCGCCGCTCGGACGCGGCGGCCGAGAGCGGGTTACGCCAGATCTGGAACAGCGCCAATGAGAACTACCCGCCGACCGTCTATGGCCCCAATGCCCGGCTCGACGTGGAAATCCTCAGCATCAACCGGATCGGCACAAACCGCGCCACCGTGCGCCTGCGCAAGCGCCTGACATCCCTCAATGGTGTCCAGACAGGCCTCTTCACCGCCACGCTTCTCTTCGAGTTCCGCCCCGAGACCCGCCGCTCCATAGATGAGGTCTGGACCAACCCCTTCGGCTTCACGGTCCTCGAATATTCCATCCGCTCCGACAGATTGGAGAACTGACGTTGTTGTTCACAAGATCGCTTGTTCTTGTCATTGCTCTGTTGCCCGGCCTCGCCTCTGCCGAAGCCATCCCGCGTGGCGGTCCCAACGACAGCCGGGTGCGCTTGGCCACCTACCAGGAGGGTCAGGTCTATCGTCTCAATGTCTCGCTCACGCATGTGACCACGGTTGAGTTCGGCGAAGGCGAAAGCATCCGTTCGATCATCGCTGGCGACACGGAAGGCTTCGAGATCGACGGCGTGCCCGGCGGTCAGGCCTTCGCGATCAAGCCCGTCGCACGCGGCGTCCATACCAATGTGACCGTCTATACGAACCGGCGGAGCTACTATTTCAACGTCCAGGAATCCCGCAGCCCAACCTTCTACGTGGTGCAGTTCCGCTATCCTGATGACGCTGCGCGCCCGACCCGGGCCATCGCGGCACAAGCGCCAAACTACAATTACGGTGCCAGCGCGCGCACCGACTTCACGCCGACCCGCGCCTGGGATGACGGAACCTTCACGTATTTCGAATTTCCGCGGAACGCGCCGGTGCCTGCGATCTTCAGATACGCGAATGGCCGAGAACGGACGGTCAACACCCAAGCCTCCGAGGATAGCGTGATCCGGGTCTCGGGGGTGAACAGGCAATGGGTGCTGCGGATCGGAGACGAGGTGGTCTGCATCGAGGCCACACCGCCTGCGGGGGTAGGCTCATGAGCGACACCGGAAACGCAGACCTTGAAAAACGCCTCGCCGCCCTCGAGCAAGGCAAAGGCGCGAGCTCACCCCCTGCCCCACGGCGCTCACCACTGCTCGCATTGGTCGTCGTCCTCGTAATTGGCGCGGGCGGTGCATTGCTCTATCTCGTGTCCCAACCCGAGGAAGAGGAGGCCCTGCCCACGGCCACGCCGGACGTGTTCCAAAACGAGGGCGACGGCTTTGGCGCCATCGAAACCCTGCCCCCACCCGAACCCGAGGTGGTGCTGGTTGCGCCAGAACCGGTGGAACCCAACGCCGAGCTCCTCGCCCAGCTCGCAGCCCTTCAGGCCCAGATCGAGGAGTTGCGCAACGCCCCTGAACCGGTCGTCGAGGAAGACACCGCCGCCGCAGAGGCGATCGACGCGCTGACCGCCCAGATCGCGGCGCTGCAGTCTGCCTCGGAAGCCGCACAGCAGCAGTTTCGCGATGAGCTCACAGCGCGCGACCGCGAGTTGGAGCAACTCCGCATGGATCTCGAGCTGGCCCAGCTCGAAGCCAACCGCCCCCTGCCCGCACCCATTGGGCCCACCGAGGACGAGTTGCGGGCGCGGGAAGAAGAACGGCTCCGCCGCGAGGAGGAAGCAAGGCGACTCGCGGAACTTGAACGCCGCGCGGCCGAGGAACGGGCATTTCAGGAGCGCCGCATCACTTCGCCCACCATAGCCTTTGGTGGCACCTCCGGTGCGAATGAGACGGCTTTAACCGAGCGGACTTTTGGGGAAGTGACGGATTTCGTGTTGAACGGCGCGCTGCCCACGTCGGTGACGCAGGCCGAAGTCATCGCCAATCCCTCCAACACCATCATCCAGGGCACAATGATCCAGGCCGTCATGGAAACCGCTCTCGACAGCTCCCTGCCCGGCCAGACCCGGGCCGTTGTTTCCGAAGACGTGTTCAGTTTCGATGGCTCCCGCCTTCTGATCCCGCGCGGGTCCCGCCTGATCGGGCGTTATCGCTCAGGTGTCGATATCTCGCAGCGCCGCGTCACGATTGCCTGGGACCGGATCATCTTGCCCGCGGGCCAGACCGTCCAGATCAGTTCATTCGGGGGTGACGAACTGGGCCGCTCCGGCGTCACCGGCTTTGTCGATACACGCTTCGATGAGCGTTTCGGCTCGGCGGCGCTGATTTCGTTGATATCCGCAGCCGCAAGCGCCGCTGCAGCAAACGTGCAAGACGAAACCGCCGCGGATGTGCTGGAAGACGTGGGCGATGATCTGGCAGATGCGACGGACAGCGTCATCGGCGACTACCTCTCCATCGGTCCGGTCATCTATGTCGACCAGGGCGCGCGCGTCACGGTCATGGTCGACCGCGATCTGGAGATCTTCTGAACCCATGTCGCTGAGTTATCTCCAGACCTCGCTCGACCGGATCGACGCCGCCGCCCGCGACGATGTCATCGAGATCTGCATCAACCCCGACGGCACCTGTTGGGGAGAATTCCAGGGCGATCACTTCATGCGAAAACTGGACCAGGGGTTGACTGCAACAGAAGTCAAAGACCTCGGCAACCAGATCGCCTCTTCCGCCAACACCACGATGAGCAAAGACCGCCCGATCGTTTCGGTCTCGATCACCTACAAGGGGCGACCGATCAGGGCTCAAGTCATCACCCCGCCCGCCGTGCTCTCCGCCATGTCGATCAGCCTGCGGTTCTTCTCTAGCCTGCCTCTCGACGGGATCGCACTTGATTTCCTCTATGGCAAGGAGCGCAAACTTGAAGAGCTCCGTCTCGAGAAAACCCACGAACTGCGCGAAGTGGTGGCGGCGGGCGTGATCGATGATGCCCTTGCCTTCTGCGTCGAGAACAAGCTCAACATGATCGTTTCGGGCGGCACCTCGACCGGCAAGACCGTGGCCGCGCGCAAGATCCTGTCTCATGTGCCTGCCGAAGAACGCATCGTTACCATCGAGGAAGCCGCCGAACTTCTGCCGACCCAGCCCAATGCCGTGACCCTCATCGCCAATCGTGATGCGGAGTTCCAGACTGCCGATGTGTTGCTGACCGCCACCCTCCGCATGCGCCCGGACCGTATCATCCTGGGCGAGGTGCGCGGCAAGGAGGCCATGACCTTTCTGGAAGCCATCAACACGGGCCATGGCGGGTCCATGACCACGCTGCACGCAGAAACCCCGCAACTCGCCGTGCAGCGGCTCGCGATCGCGGCACTCAAGACCGAAATCCCGATGACCTATGCCGACATGATCCAATACATCGAGAACTCCATCGACGTGATCATCCAGGCCGGTCGCCACGACGGCAAGCGCGGCATCACCGAATTCTACCTCCCCGGCGCCAATGAGATCGGAGCTTCCCAATGAAGACCTTTGAATATGACATCCTGTTTTTCCAGGTGAAGAAGCAAAAGGACTACGACGCGATGCGAAGCGCTTTGAATGAGCGCGGAGCTGAGGGGTGGGAAGTCATTACAGCTGAAGCCGGTGACTACGGCTATACCACATTCTTGAAGCGAGAATCTGTGGCGGCGAAGGCGGCTTCAGAATGATGCGGTTCGTTGCGGCAGCAGGATTGCTCGTCGTTCTTTGCGCAACCGCTGGAGTCGCTGAACGGAATCTGATCCCAACGCTCGACAACCAGCCGGATGTCTGCCCAGACCAGCCTCCCGAGCCACAGTGGATGCAAGACATCGATGTACGCGAGTCCCACAAACGGCTTCTGGTTCAACAGATTTATCGGGCTCAGAGCATGCAACGCATCGTTGAAGCCCAAAGCTGTGAATGTCCTACGCGGTATCCGTCATGGAAGGCAGCTGAAGGCGTCTTCGTCGAGCATTTCGCCGCATCTGACTACTGGGACATCGTGGAAGCGACGTCAGATTACCGACGGCAGGCAAACGAGCTTCGGCGCGAAGCCATGCCAATCTGCGAAGCCGCTGGAAACTGGTAGGGCTTTATGAGTGTCGTCACCTACTTCGTGGAAACGGCTGAAGGCTATCTGAATACCGCTGCCGAGACGCAATTCGGCGCGGTCGCCGCAACAGTCGGAGCGATACTGGTACTCGGTACCACGCTCGTTGTCATTCTGGTTTTCATCAACACGATCTACCAGTATCGCGCCATGGACGGGCGCACGGCCTTTTGGCTCGCCGTGAAAGTCGGGCTGATAGGTGTCTTTGCAACCAACTGGGTTCAGTTCAACATCGTTTCCGCGGCGATCCTGAATGGGATCGACAGCATTGCAGGATCGCTTGTGGCCTCTGTCGGCGGCGGATCACCCGGCCCGTCTGGCACCTTCGCAGAGGAGTTCGATGACCTGATCGCAGCGCTCGGGGACTACTTGAATGCTGCGGGGTCTGAACTGAACTGGATGGCCGGTGCCCTATTGGACACCCTTGGGGTTTTGCTGCTCTCGATCCTCGGTGGCTTGGCGGCGTTCATCGTCGTCGCGTCCAGGCTGATGATCGCGCTTCTGATAGGGATTGCTCCGGTCATGATCTTCCTGACCCTTTTTGAAGTGACCAAGGATTATTTCGCGCGTTGGCTTTCGGCGCTGATTTCCTTTGCGATGTACCCCATCGTTGTTGCCGGTGTGTTCGCAACGATCACGGGTGTCTCGCGGGCGCTACTTGCTGAGCTGGGCGACCCGGAAGGCGCCTCCAACATCGGCGCGCTCATCCCCTTCTTCATGATGGTGCTGATGGCAAAGGGGTTCATCATAGCAACGCCCTTCCTGGTTCGAGCGATTTCTGGAAACATCATGATGCCAGCGCTCTCAGCTGGATTCGGTGGCAGCTATGCCTTTGCCCGAGGGCTTGCAGGAAGCCAACAAGTCTACAACCGGTACGCCATCGGTGGTGCGACTGGCGCGGAATACGCAGCTCTGCGGGCGCGACAATTCTTTGGTGTGCAAGCGTTGCCAAGCCGACCCAATACTGCGGGCGGGGCAACCGCATCTCCTGCCGGCGACGGGACCGGCACAGGAGCTCGAATGCTGGCACAGCTTTCTAGGTTGGGGAGATTGGGCCGTCGATAAATGGCCCAAGCAAACTTCGAACCCGCAAGCCCTGTCATGCTTCTTCGTCCCAGAATCCACTTATTGGACTACTACGGGCCGAATCCGCAGAACGCGAATAGCTACACATAAATATGAAATAAGGGGTTGATTTTTTAATCAGGCACTCCTATCTCTTGCTCATCAAGAGGAGCAAGTCGATGCAAGTTACAAACCACATGGATTACAGAATGAATCAGCGCGGCATCAACAAGCAGATGGTAGACCTAGCGTTGGAGCATGGCGTTTTTGACGGCGACAAAATCGTGTTACGCCGCAAGGACTGCGACGAAGTCGCGGCCGAACTTCGCCAAACGCTGAAGCTCCTTGAGCGGGCCAAGTGCAAAGGCGGGATAACAGTCGTCGTTGCGGGCGACTGTCAGATTACGACATACAACACGGGCAGTTTCGCACGTCCGGCGTCAAAAAAATAAGGGGCTGAAAGTGACCAAACCCAATCAAAGACAAGCCCTTTCGGCCGTGCGCCAGATTCCTGGCATTCAGCATGCAGCCCGTATTGTGGCCTTCTACGGCGCATCTCGCTTGGATCCTGAGAAATCGATGCCCTCCCCAAATGATTTGGAAGCCGCGAGTCAGCATGCAGGCGGGAGAGTTCTTGAAGAAGCCACTCAGGCACTTCTTGAGCTTTCGCCGAAGGCACGTCTGACCGCGATTGACGAATTGATGGCATCTAATCATGGGCGCCACGAGCAATGGCTGCCCAAGGCCCCAGCAAAGCGCTTTGCAGAATTTTTCGATAACGCGAGTTCCGTACGCTGCTCGTTCGAGGCCTCCCTCCACACAGCACTGTTACTGGCAATGCAAGGCAAGGCAGTGCTCTTCGTAGCGCAAAATAAGGACATTTGTAACTTTGCACAAAGCCTCGCCGTTCTCTTGGAGTGCAAATTGCAGGTCCAATTCGCCGATCCTCTCGCACGTACAGATACCACCAAATTTGAAGCAGAAGTGGCCTTTCCTCCTTTCGGATCCAAGCCCATGAACACCGGCCAGATTCCGCGACGCACACTTGCGATATTGGACGCGGAAGAGGGAAAAAAGCGCCTAACCGAAGATGTGCTCGCTCTCGCCGATGCGCTAGCACAGTCGACCGGCCAAACCATCCTTTGTGTGCCAGATGGGCTAATGTATCGAGGCGTTGGCGTTGAGCCCCTAGCGCGCGAAGCGCTCGTTGCATCCGGTCGCTTGAAAGGCGTCCTCGCGGTTCCTGGCGGCATGATTTTCCCAAACACAATGATGGACACCGATGTTTTGGTTCTCACCTCTTCCAACATGGATGGTTCCAAGGTCAGAATGCTCGATCTTTCTCATCCAAGCTTCTCAGGAAGGACAGTTAGGGGTCGCCCTGAAATATTGCCCGGTACGAACTGGGCCCGCTACTTGGAGGAAAGCACCGCAAACGATGAAACCTTCGCCAAGGACGTCTCACTCGAGGAGATCAAAGAGAAAGACTTCATCCTGAGCATCAACCGGTATCTGCTCCCGCCAGCGGCAGTCGCGCTGGAAGGCTTTCTGGAGCGCTCGCGCACGATTGAGTTGCAAGATGCGGTCGAACTGATCCGCCCTCTAAGTCTGGGCAAAGCAGAAGATGGCGAATTCACTATCTTCGAAGCATCGCCCGCCGATGTGAGCCAGCACGGCCTCCTGACACAACCGCACAAAATATCGACGCTAGAACGTGCGCAAATGCGCAAGGCTCGAAACCAACGGTTGCTTCCTGGCGATGTCATCTTGTCCGTGAAAGGTACGATCGGCACGGCAGGCCTCGTCCCCGCCGATGCGCCGACAAGTGACGAGGATGGGTTTTGGACGGCAGGTCAATCCTTCATGATCTTGCGCCCAAAACACGGGGGAGTTTCCGGTGTGGTTCTCTACGAGTACCTGGCAAATCCAACGGTTGTTGAAGCGCTGCGCACACTTGCTGGCGGTTCAGCGATACAATCCATCGCTATCAAAGATCTGAAGGCCTTCCGAGTTCCAATCCCCTCCGAAGAAGAAGCTGAACGTGCAGAACTCACATTCAAGCGGAGGCAAGAGCGGCATGCTCAGATCGAGGAAATCATGGCCGAGATCGAAGCCGAGCGAACAAGCTCCTGGCCGAGCAGAGAGCTGAACCTAGAGAAACCCTGACCTCCCGCTTTCAACCCTGACCAATTCATTTTCGCGCCAAGCGTGCAGCACCCAATCAGAACGAGACCTGAACCTTGAACACACAGACATCAACCACAGCAAAAGCCAACAACACCCACACGTCGCTCGCGGACTTCATTTGGAAGAATGCGGATGACCTCTGGGGCAACTTCAAACACGTCGATTTCGGCAAGATCATCCTGCCGTTCACGCTTCTCCGCCGCCTTGAATGCGTCCTCGAGCCTACTCGGGAAGAAGCTGCCAAAATGCACAAGATGGCTGTTGAAAATGGGCTCGATGTCGATGTCATCCTTCGTCAGGCAACCGGCTACCCGTTTTACAACACGTCAAGCTACAGCCTGGAAACACTGGGGTCTGGCCGCACCCGGCAGAACCTTGAGGACTACATCGCGAAGTTCTCCGGCAATGCCCGCGTGATCTTCGAACAGTTCGATTTCATCAACACGATCAGCCAGATGGATAAGAAGGGCGTTCTCTACAAGATCTGCCAAAACTTCGCCGCCATCGACCTGCACCCCGACGCCGTTCCAGAGCGGACCATGTCCAACGTTTATGAACACCTGATCCGCCGCTTCGGGGCCGAGGTGAACGAAGCGGCCGAGGATTTCATGACGCCCCGAGACGTGGTCCACCTGGGCATCGAGCTATTGCTCGAACCGGATGACCAGATGTTCATCGACAACCCCGGCATCATCCGCACGCTCTATGACCCGACGATCGGCACCGGCGGCTTTGTCTCGGACGGGATGGAGCACGTTCAGTCGTTGCAGGATCGCTATGGCACCGCCCCGACTCTTGTTCCCTACGGCCAGGAACTGGAATCCGAAACCCACGCTGTCTGTTTGGCGAGCATGCTTCTGAAGACGCTCAAGTCCGATCCCGGCCGCGATCTGTCCCAGAACATCAAGCTTGGGAGCACTCTCTCGGCTGACAAATTCCGCCACGACAAATTCCACTACTGCGTCTCCAACCCGCCGTTCGGCAAAAAGTGGGAGTTGGACCAGGCCGAAGTCGTGCGCGAACACCGCGACCAGAAATTCGAGGGGCGCTTTGGCCCCAAACTGCCGCGTGTCAGTGACGGCTCGATGCTGTTCCTGTTGCACCTGCTCAGCAAGCTTGAAGACCCAGCAAAGGGCGGCGGGCGCGCGGCGATCGTGCTGTCGGGCTCTCCCCTCTTCAACGGCAACGCTGGTCAGGGTGAATCTGAAATCCGCCGCCACCTGCTGGAACAAGACGTGGTCGAGGCCATCATCGCCCTGCCGACCGAGATTTTCTTCCGCACCGGCATCGGCACCTACATCTGGGTTCTGTCCAACCGCAAGCCTGCTGACCGGCGCGGCAAGGTTCAACTGATCGACGCGACCGAGATGTTTGAACCGCTCCGCAAGAGCGAGGGCAACAAGCGCCGCAAGATTGGAGAGGATCAAATCCGCGATATCGTGCAGCTCTATGCCGACTTCGAGCCCACGAAGAAAAGCCTCATCCTCGACGCGCAGGACTTCGGCTATCGCCGCATCAAGGTGCTGCGCCCGCTGCGCCACAAGATCGTTGTGTCGGACGCAGGGATTGAGGCGCTGGCTGAACACAAGGCGTGGGAAAAGCGCACGGATGATCAGCGGCAGGGATGGCGCAAGTTGTTGGCGGAGCATGCAGGCACCGACCATGACTGGCACTGGATCGACAGCTTTGCCAAGGCGGCGGCAAAGAAGGACGCGAACCTCGGGAAAGCCGACGCGGCGCTGATCAAGGCGTTTCAAAAGGCCTTTGGCGTGCGGGATGAAGATCTGGACCCGGTCAAGGACAAGAAAGGGAACCTGATCCCCGACGATGACCTGACGGATTATGAGAACGTGCCCATGGGCACCGATATCCATGACTACCTCGCGACCGAGGTCACGCCCCACGCCCATGACGCCTATATCGACGAAACCTATGTGGATGAAAGCGATGGCGAAATTGGGATCGTAGGCTACGAGATCAACTTCAACCGCTATTTTTATGAATACGTGCCGCCTCGCGATCTGGGCGACATCGATGAAGACTTGAAGGCAATCGAGGCCTCGATTGCGGAAGTTTTGGCCGAGGTGACGGAATGAGCTTAGAGGTTATCAACGGCCACAAAGCCGTAATCAATGGCGTCCCGAGCGATTGGACCCAATCAAGAATGCGGGACGCGGTTGGTAGCTATCAACTTGAAAAAAACGAGGACCCAGAGCCGGTTGTTTTGTCTTTGACGAAACAAGGGGTTCGAGTGAAGACCGACTTGAGCTTCGGCAAATCGACCGACAGCTACATAGGGCATCAGATAGTTGAACAGGGTCAATTTGTCTTTACGCCACGCGACTTTGACGCTACGCCCATTCTTTGTGGCCTGAGCCCGACGAAAGGCTGCATAAGCAACCTCTACATTGTTTTCGACGTCGCTGAGCGGATGGATCCTCGGTTCCTAGAGTACTATTTCTGGGGCCTCAAATACGGATATGACTACTTCGCAAAACTTAGCCATGGCATGCGCTATTCCTTCAACCGGGAACAGTTCGAGCGAATTCCTTTGGTTTATCCCGAAAAGCGCCAGCAAACAGCTATCGCCGACTACCTTGACCGCGAAACCGGGCGGATAGATGGGTTGATTGCAAAAAAGACGCGCTTCATCGCTCTGCTCAAGGAAAAGCGCGCGGCCGTCATCAGCCTCGCAGTCACGAAAGGCATTGACCCATCAGCGCAGATGAAGCCGTCTGGGGTAGACTGGATAGGAGACATTCCACAGACTTGGCGCTCAACAAAGCTGGGTTATCTTGGCCGTTCCGCGAATGGTATCAATATCGGCGGCGATGCTTTCGGTAAGGGCCATCCCTTCGTGAGCTATGGAGACGTCTATAAAAATCGCCAATTGCCAGAGACTGTAAGCGGGTTGGTGGAATCTACGCGGGCTGACCGTGTCTCATACTCTATCAAGAAGGGCGATATTCTTTTCACTCGTACTTCAGAAACGATTGATGAAATAGCATTTCCCAGTGTTTGCCTGAAGACTATTCCAGATGCCGTATTTGCCGGTTTTCTTATCCGCTTCAGACCTTACGAAGGTATGTTGGATGGCCTTTTCTCCAAATATGCATTTCAAAGTTCGAGCATACGACACTACTTTGGAAAAGAAATGAAATTGGTAACTCGCGCGTCTTTGAGTCAAGGACTACTCCAAAGTCTGCCGGTACCGCTGCCTCCAATTGAGGAGCAAAGACGTATCGGCGCTTATCTAGAGCGTCAAAATGATCGCTTTGAGGCTTTGATGCAAAACACACAAGAAACAATAGAACTTTTGAAAGAACGGCGCGCGGCGCTCATTACGGCGGCGGTGACTGGTAAGATTGATGTGAGGGCCGCAGCATGAGCGATTTGCACCACGAAAAACACCTTGAGGCCTATATCGTCAAGAAGCTGACGGAACAGGGCTGGCTGCTTGGCGAGACCAAAGGCTTTGACCAGGATACCGCCGTCTACACCGAAGATTTGGAGGCCTGGATCCAAGAGACCCAAGGACCGAAATGGGACAAGCTCGTCGCGCTGAACGGCGAACGCGCCCGCGAAACGCTTCTATCCCGCCTAGATGCCGCCTTGGCAAAACAAGGCACCATTCAGGTTCTGCGCCGTGGCTTTTCTATCGCGGGCTGCGGTCAGATCGACATGTCCGAGGCCGCGCCCGAAGATCAGCGCAACGAGACGATCATCGCACGCTATGCCGCCAACCGGCTGCGCGTTGTCCCCCAGCTGAAGTATCATCCCGGCCGCGAGCTGGCGATCGACCTGGGCCTCTTCATCAACGGGCTGCCTGTGGCCACAGTCGAGCTCAAGACCGACTTCACCCAATCCGCCGAAAGCGCGCGCGAACAATACAAGCGTGACCGCCTGCCCGAGGATCCAGCCACCGGGCGCAAACACCCGCTGCTGACGTTTAAACGCGGTGCCATCGTGCATTTCGCGATGTCCGATAGCGAGATTTGGATGGCCACGAAACTGGCGGGCGAGAACACCTATTTCCTGCCCTTCAACCGTGGCCATGACGGCAAAGGCGGCAACCCGCCCCGTGACGACGGCGAATACCCCGTTGCCTATTTCTGGGAAGAGATTTGTCAGCCCGATGCCTTCCTGCGGATCTTCCACAGCTTTGTCTATGTCGAGAAGAAGGATGTGGTGGACCTGAAGGGCAATTGGTCGGTCAAGGAAACGCTAATCTTCCCGCGTTTTCATCAACACTACGCCGTCAACAAGATGATCGCGGATGCCAAGGAGAAAGGCCCTGGGCACGCTTACCTTTGCGAACATAGTGCGGGATCGGGCAAGACATCGACGATTGCCTGGACTGCCCACGACCTGACCAAGCTGCGCCACGATGACGGCAAGGCCGTCTTTGACACCGTAATCATCGTGACGGACCGGACTGTGCTGGATGGCCAGCTGCAAGACGCTGTTCAGCAGATCGACCACCGCAAGGGCATGATCGCTGCCATTGACCGCGAAACAAGCTCCAAGACGAAAACGGCTCAGTTGACGGAAGCCATGCTGAAGGGCGTGCCGATTATCGTGGTGACGCTGCAGACATTCCCGCATGCGATGGAAGCGATCCTGACGGAAACCTCGTTGAAGGATCGTAGCTTTGCCGTGATCATCGATGAGGCGCATACGTCGCAAACCGGCAGCACGGCGTCGAAGCTGCAGGCGACCCTCGCGCTTTCGTCGGCCAAAGACACCGCGAACATGACGGTCGAAGAGCTTTTGACCGAGATCCAGAAAAGCCGCGCCCGGCCGAAGAACCTGTCCCATTTCGCGTTCACTGCGACACCGAAACACTCGACCTTAATGTTGTTCGGACGGCCGCAGGGCACGTCCCGCCCGGCAGGTCCGGAAAACCTTCCGCGCGCGTTCCACAAATACGAGATGCGCCAGGCCATTGATGAGGGGTTCATCCTCGACGTGCTCAAGGGCTACGTCTCATACAAGACCGCCTTCAATCTGGGAAAAGAACTGGAAGACAAAAAGCGCGTCGACGGCAAGGCGGCCAAGCGGGCGCTTGCCAAATGGATGAGCCTGCACCCCACGAACGTCACCCAGAAGGTGCAGTTCATTATGGAGCACTTCCGGCACAACGTTTCGCCTCTCCTTGACGGAAAGGCGAAGGCAATGGTTGTGACGAGCTCACGTGCGGCGGCTGTCCGCTACAAGAAGGCCTTCGATGCTTTTGTCATTGCGAACCCCCAGTACAAACACGTTCGCGCGCTGGTCGCTTTCTCGGGAAAGCTCAGCGGCAAGGATGTCATGCATTCCGATGACGCGCAGATTTCAGGCGATCTGTTCGTTTGTGACGACGATGCCGAATTCACTGAAAGCAACATGAATACGGGCGTCGAGGTCAAGGACCTGCGGATCGCATTTGATAGGCCGGAATTTAGAGTGATGTTGGTCGCCAATAAGTTCCAGACGGGCTTCGACCAGCCGAAGCTCGTTGCTATGTATGTCGACAAGAAGATCGCGAATGAAGTCGAAATCGTTCAAACGCTATCGCGCCTCAATCGCACTTTCCCAGGCAAGGAAGAAACCTTCGTCATCGATTTCGTAAACGACCCGGAAGCGATCCGAGCGGCCTTCAAAAAATACGATTCCGGCGCGCAAATCACCGAGGTTCAAGACCCAAATGTCATCTACGACATGAAGGATACGCTTGACGAACAGGGCATCTACTCGGACGAAGACATTGAAGCGTTCAAGGTCGCGCGCTTCGAAACCGCCAAGACCTTCGACACCGGCGAAGAAGACCACCACAAGGCGATGTTTGCTGCCACCCAACGACCGACCGACCTGTTCAACGCTCGCCTCAAAGCGCTCCGCGAAGAGGCCGCTCGGTGCGAAGTTGAATTCCTGAAGGCAACCGAGGCAGGAGACGATGCCTCGGCGAAAAAGGCCGAGCATGAAAGGATGCAAGTAGAAGAGAGCATCGGTCGGATGCTGGAGTTCAAGTCGGGATTGGCTAGGTTTTCCAGGACCTACACATACATCGCGCAATTGCTGGATCTTGGGGATCCCAGCATGGAGAATTTTGCCGCTTTCACAAAACTTCTGGCAAACCGCCTCAATGGCGTTCCTCCCGAGCACGTAGATCTCAGAGGCATTTCTCTGACGGGATACGACATTAAAAAGAACGATGACCAGGGCAACAACGGTGATGACCCAGATCCAAACTTGAAGCCCTCTGGACCGGGCGGTTCAAATGCGCCCGGTAAGCTTCCTGTCTACCTCCAGGAGCTGATCGAACGATTGAACGGTATCTTTGGCGAAGCCGCTCCGATCAAAGACCAAGCAAGCTTCGTAAACCAAATCGTTTCGATTACCCGTGGAAACAGCATCGTAAGAGCGCAAGTTGAGGAAAACTCTAAAGACCAAGCGTTGAAAGGAAGCCTTCCCGGCGCGGTTCAAGGCGCGGTGGTGCGTGCCATGAGTTCGAACAACGCTTTGGCCACGCATCTTCTCAAGGAAGACAAACAAGGCCTCGGCATCCTTACGAACCTTATTTACGATCTGATCAAAGCGGGGAAAGATATCGACCTTGGAGAGCTCGACGATGTCTAAATCGAGCGCTTTTAGCGCCGAATGGCCCCCAAAAGCATGCGCCAAGGAAAGCGAGCACTGTGCGACCAGCTCGTTATGGCGATGCACCGTCTTGCATGCCACCTCCACCTGCAATCAATTAGAGGCGGCACTATGAGGTTTTGGCCTGGCAAACCCAATATACATGCCTTGGGAATGCAAAAATATCTGCGCGAATTGTCGGGTGTTATTTGGCGAGAACAGAACAACGCCTACAGAGAAGGGTTAAATCTTCAGGAAGAAACGATAACTGAGTGTCTGCTGCTGCAAATGGCACGTGACCTCCCGAAGGCTGGGTTCCGAGTTAGACTATTTACCCGAGAACGCGAGAAAGATACCGGTGCAGACTGGGTTTGGTTCTTTAAACAAGGGTCGTGCCGCATTGGTTTCCGGGTTCAGGCCAAGAAGCTGTATAGGCGGCATGATCGAAGGCTCGGAAGAACCAACCAGTTGATGCCGGGGCGGTACGATGGACATGTGCTGAAGAAGGGTCAGACGAAAACTCTGATCAAGCGCGCGGGGCCAAATAATCCCATCTACGTTTTCTACAACCACGATCATGGACCTGTCGCGGTTTGATGCCGCTCCTTTGATAGCATTTACTGCACCAAAGGAGATGAACTATGGGACTAAAACGGACGGACGAATTTCGCCAAGATGCGGTGCGGATTGCGTTAACCAGCGGGCTAACGCGTAAGCAGGTGGCGGATGATCTTGGCGTCGGTATGTCGACGCTGAACAAATGGATCACCGCGCACAGAGATACAGACGTGGTGTCGAAAGAAGATTTGAGCCTTGCTCAAGAGAATGACCGGCTTAGGCGTGAGAACCGCATTCTCAAGGAGGAGCGGGACATCCTAAAAAAAGCAACGCAGTTCTTCGCGAGCCAAAAGCCATGAGGTTTAGGTTCATCGAAGAACACCGGGATGCGTTTCCGGCAGCGCGCCTGTGTCAGGTTATGGATGTCAGCCTGCGCGGTTTGCGTGCGTTCCGCAGTCGGCCAGCCAGCCGCAGACAGCGATCTGACCTGGTCACGCTGGCGCATATCAAAGAACAGTCGCGTCTCAGTTTAGGCAGTTATGGCAGGCCGCGTATGACCGAAGAGCTGAAGGAGATCGGCTTGGATGTTGGCCATCGCCGTGTGGGCAGATTGATGCGTCAGAACGGCATATCTGTTGTTCGGACCCGCAAACACAAGGTGACCACTGACAGCGATCATAAGCTCAATATAGCACCCAACCTGCTGGATCGTGACTTCAACGCTGATAAACAAAACCAGAAATGGGCGGGTGACATCAGCTATGTCTGGACGCGCGAAGGCTGGTTGTATTTGGCTGTTATCCTGGACCTACATTCCAGGCGGGTAATCGGTTGGGCCGTTAGCAACCGCATGAAACGCGACTTGGCAATCCGAGCGTTGAACATGGCCATCGCGTTCCGGCAACCGCCCAAGGACTGCATCCACCACACCGATCGCGGATCGCAATATTGTTCTCATGATTATCAGAAGATCCTGCGCCAGCACGGCTTTAAGGTGTCCATGAGCGGCAAGGGTAATTGTTACGACAATGCTGCCGTCGAAACCTTCTTTAAGACGATCAAGGCGGAGCTGATCTGGCGGCATCCTTGGGAGACACGGCGGAAGGCTGAGATGGCAATCTTCGAATACATCAACGGGTTCTACAATCCACGACGCCGTCACTCAGCACTGGGCTGGATAAGCCCGGTCGCTTTCGAACGGAAGGTGGCTTAAACGAGCACTTGGAGCGGCACGAAAGCGTGACAAGACCAATCCTTTTCGCCCTCCATGAAGGCTTGAGTCTCGGATGAATTGCTGCTGGCGCTGCGCTTTTCGATGTAGAGATGACCATCCTCGGCCTTCAGAGGTCGGATCGACCTTCCGGTCACTTCGGCCACGGCATCGTCGCCAAACGCCCAGAGGATCTGATCGAGCGCCGAAGGGATCGGGGCCAGCGTCATCAACTCCATCATGGCCGCATCTCGTAGGGCGAGCGCCTCGCGCGAGACAACGAGCGCGCCGATCTCGTCCCTGAGCGGCTCGGCCACCAAATTGCCGTCGATCTCAACCAGCTTTTGCGCGTGGATCGGGAAGGCCTGTTCGAGGTAGCCCAGAACATAGTCGCGCGGCGTCAAGGCACCCTCGACGAGCTCGTCGTCGGAATCCATCGTCTCAAGCCGGCGTTTCAGCAGGCTCTCGCCTGTCGAGACCACCTGGATAACGCAAGCCTTGCCGGCTGCCAGGTCGTCCTCGATGGCGCGGATGATGGTCGGGGCCTTCATGCCCATCAGCAGATGGTTGAAAAAGCGCTGCTTGGTGCTTTCAAATCGGGACTTGGCCGAGGCGCGTGCCGCCGAGGCATTGGTCTCGCCCGAGGCATCGTTGACGCCGGTCGCAGTCAACGCCGCCTCGAGATTGTGATGGATGGTGCGGAAGGCTCCCGCATAGGCGTCGTAGATCTCGATCTGCGCCGGGGTGAGCGCGTGTTCGAGCACGTCATACTCCACCCCATCAAAGCTGAGGGCGCGGGCCGTGTAGAGCCCGAGCGTCTTGAGATCACGGGCGACTACCTCCATTGCAGCAACGCCGCCGGCTTCCATGGCCGAGACGAAACTCTCGCGGCTCGGGAAGGGGTATTCGGGGCCTTGTCCCCAGAGACCGAGACGCGCGGCATAGGCGAGGTTGTGCACGCTCGTGGCCCCCGTGGCCGAGATGTAGAAGACGCGAGCGCGGGGTGCTGCCAGTTGCAGCCGCAGGCCAGCAAGGCCCTGCTGGGAGGGTTTGACCCCCCTGCCCTGCTCGGACCCGGCCGCGTTCTGCATGGCATGGGCCTCATCAAAGGCCAGTACGCCTTCAAAGTCTTCGCCCATCCAGTCGAGGATCTGGCTCAGTCGCGTGGTGCCGCATTTGCCCGCGGACCGCAGCGTGGCGTAGGTCACGAAGAGGATACCGTCGCCCATCGGGATGGCCTGGTCCGGTTTCCATTTGGAGAGCGGCTGAATGTCGGCTGGCGAGCCGCCGAGATCGGTCCAGTCGCGTATCGCGTACTCGATGAGCGTCGCGTATTTGGAGACCCAGATCGCCTTCCTGCGCCCGGCCAGCCAGTTCACGAGAATGAGCCCTGCGCATTCGCGCCCCTTGCCGCAACCGGTGCCGTCGCCGAGGAAATACCCGAGACGATAGGCACGTGCGTGCGCGTTATCATCGGCGCGCGTCAGCTTGGTCTGGTCGTCATCAATGGTGAACCTACCGGGCAGGTCGCGCCCATGGGCCTCATGCGCCATGATGATGGTCTCGAGCTGCGCCTCGGAGAGATGTCCCTCCTCGATCAACCGGGCGGGCAGGCGCAGTTCTGCACTGCCCGTGCCTGAGGGCATGGGCGGTGCCACAGAGGCCATGGCGATGCTCTCGACCAGCGGCGTGGGATGTTCCTGCGCGCCCGCGATCTCGATCCGTTGCGGGCGGTAGCGCGCATAGATGTCCGAGACGGGCGTGTTGTCGCGGGGGACATTGAAGCTTGTGAAGCTGAGCGGGATGGCAGCATTGGCGCGGGGTTTGGAGGCGGCGACTGTGGCAACTGGGCGCTTGCGCGTGACAGGTACTGGACCGACCGATCGCGCATGAGGGTTTATCGCCTCCCCTTGGGCGGAACGCGCCTCCGGCCGGGTCGCGGCCACGGCGTCGACATATGCCAAAGCATCGTCCAGACCCCGCACCGTGGCGCGGATCATCTCGCCGCCCTCCTGCACTTTGTCGAAGATCATGAGCTGGGTTTCGACAAAAGTGCCGAGCTTGCGATAAACCTGCCCCGGCATCGTCAACACTAGTCGCGGCGTAAGGGGGCCGCAGGCGCGGCATCGCGTTCGGGCGTGAAGCCGAGCGGCATGATCGCAACCAGCCGCCCACCGGGTGCCAGGCGCTTCGCGGCCGCGATGAGATGTTTGGCGGCGATGTGCTTGTCGCGGGATCGGTCGACCGAAGAGGCGAAGGGCGGGTTCATCACCACGACATCGGGCAGGACCGGTGTCTGCAGCAGATCGTCGATATGTTCGCCGTCATGGCCCGTCACCTCGCCGCCGAAGACCACGCGCAGGAGGCGCTGGCGCAAAGGGTCGATCTCGTTGAGCAGAAACGTGGCACCGGCCCGGGCGGCGAACGCGGCCAGGGCACCGGTGCCAGCCGAGGGTTCCAGCACGGTCTCGCCCTCGCGGATCGCAGCCGCCCGCACGGCCAAGGCGGCAAATGGCAGTGGCGTGGAAAACTGCTGCAACCGGATCTGCTGCTCGGAGCGGCGGGTTTCCGTCAGCAGCCGTGAGGCAAGCAGTTTTGCGGCGAAGTAATCATCCTCACTGCTGTCGCCACGTAGCAGCGCCTGCACAGCCGCCGCCTGCATCATGTCATAGGCCTTCCGCCAGTCCCAGGCGCCTCCGGCATCGCTGCCATGAAACACCTCGCGCATGATGCGCGCGAGCGCTGAGCTGCGTAGGGGCTGGTGGTCGATCTCCGCGCCGACTTGCGCCAGCGCAGAGGCGAGATGACCGTCGGAGGTTGAGAGAGCCGGGCTTGCCGGATTGGGCTTGGACATGGGATTTTCCTTTGGATCAGGGTCTGAGTTCCAAAGGACAAAAAGCCCGCTCTACACTTTGAAGGCGTGGAGCGAGCAATTTCTTAGCGGGGGGCCTGCACCCCGATCATGGCCACTGCTGCGCAGCATGAAGAACGCGCAAAATGGTCACCATCTCAGGGCTTTCAGCATAAACCACGATGTAGTTCGGCCGAACAACCATCTCCCTAGTCCCGTCCACACGGCCCGCGCGGTACATCTGAGGGTGTTTTGGAAGGCGGGACGTCTTGTGCTCAATCTCGTCTTTGAGAACTTGGGCGGCATCCGGGTTGTCGTCAGAGATATAGTCAATGATTGCCAGCAAGTCGGCTATGGCTGTGGCTTTCCATTCAAGATTTGGCAAGGCGCTTCCCGTCAATCAATGCCTGGGCGTCTTGCATCACCTTCGTATGGGGCGTTGTGGGCCGTGGATCGTCCAGCGCTTCCTGTACCTTCGCCCGGAACCAGGCGTCATAGGCATCCGGATCAGCAGTCAATCCGGCAGGCAAGCCGCCTTCTGCGGCCACGCGGGTCAGAAGAATACGCACCGCGTCGGAGAGCGTCAGACCGACGCCCGCAAGTGCGTCCGAAGCCTGTGCTTTCAGCTGATCGTCAACACGGACATGAAGCATGGATGTTTGGGCAGGCATGGATAGTCTTCCAGTTGATGGGAATGATGTATCTCATTTGAGATACGATTTCAAGTCGGCAGTATGTGTGCGCGTGGTCCCGTGGTGTTGTCTCAGCGGGAAACTCAGTCCCCCTGCCCCGCCAGAAATTCCGCCAGCACAGGACTGGCCTCGCCCTTTGCGGAGCTGAGCAGCACCGAGCCCACAAGCGTAGCTTTAGACAGGCGCACGAGCCCGCCGGTTTCCTCGATACGATAGCAGCGGCGTTTTTGCCGCCCGCGCCTGTAGTGGGTCGCGGTGACGATCTGGCAGGTGCTGCCATCGGTGAGTGTCACAGGGGTGGCGAGCCTGATCTTGTCGCCTTCCTCGTAGTCGGGGATCGACGCCCAATCCCGGCAGCGCTGGCGCCAGGCATGGGCGTAGCTGTCCGGGTCTTTCAGGTTGGAGAGAAGCTCGATCAGCCCAAGCGGAGCACGAGACTCGTTCGGGCCAGCGCTTTCCTCCATGTCCTTATAGCCCCAGCAGCCGTCATCGTATCGGGTGAGGAAGACAGCCCCGAAAGTGAAGGAGCCATCCGGATCGGTCACATAGGTCGCGTCTTCGACAGCGGTGCCGTCGAGATTGGTGACCTTTGCCGCTGCATACCAGGTGGAGCCGACCTTGCAGGCCTTGACCAATTCGGTTTTGCGCGTGCCTCCCTCGAAGGTACAGAGCCGGGTGATCTCCGCTTTCTCATCCGCGTAGGTCTGGACGCGGCGGTCGGTGTAAAAGAGCCAACCCATTACGCCGCCCTCCGATCATCGAGTTCCCTCAGCGCATCGAGCGGCACGCGATAGGGCTGCATGGCGTCGAAATCCTCGCAATTGCCACAGTTCTGCACGATCGCGAAGGTATCGCAGGCATCCTTGGGGGTGACCCGGAAGGTGCCGCCGAGGCCCGAGGGCACTTCGTAGGTCCCGCCGATGAGATAGTTCGCGGCCCGGCGCACGAAGACGCGGATGCTGTGGCCATCGGTGGCGAGCCGGATCCCCCCCTGCCACCGGTCAATGAGCACCTGCACATCGTCCAGGATGTCCGTGTAGAACTGGCCAGTCAGATCGCGAAACGCCATGCGGCGCTGCGCCATCCAGTCAGTGTCGCGAAACGGATTCATGCCATCGGCGAAGGCGAAGGAGGGATCGGCCCGCTCGGTCGTGACGATGCGGGTGGTCGTGCCATCGATGCCGTTCGAGCGCAGATGCACACCATTGCCGACCATGAGGATCAGGGCCGGCCTGTCCACGGGCCCGTTCCAGTTGGGCAGGAAGGTTTTGCAAGCGCGCGCATGTGCGATTTGCGCCGCAACAGCGGAGGCAGAAAACTTGAGAATAGCCATGGGGATGTCTTTCCGTTGGGTGTGGGAGGGTCGACCCGCGCGAGCGGCATGGCCCACGCGCGGGTCGCGTGGTGGCTCAGGCCGCTTGCGCGACCTCGCCGTCAGGTTCCGGGGTTTCCGTGATCGGCGCCGTCTCATCACAGGCGCCACCGGCGGTCTGCATCATCGGCGGGCACCAGGCCGCCACGGCAGCGCGCTGCGCGTCCATTAGCGTGGCGAAAGGCTCGGCAAAGAGTTTGTCGCAGAAGGAGACAATCTCCTTCTTGCTCGACGAGGCCAGCGTCGCCGCCTCCTGGGCCAGGCCCAGATCCTCGCCGAGGATCTTCAGGAGCCCGGCCTTCTTGAAGCGGTTGAAGAGTGCCGCATTCGGTGTCCAGTGGGCGCGAATATCGGGCATGATCTCGATCTCGAACGCATGCATCAGGCTGTCGCGCTGGCGGTCCCGCGCGAAGCAGGACTGCGTCGTGCTGGCCGTCGCATAGGCGACGAGCTTGGCCTTCTCACCCGGCTTCAGCGCGCGAAACGCCGCGAACTGATCGGCGGGCGAACGGCTGTCATCGAGCCACGACAGGTCCAGCGTATCATGCGCCGCGGCCACCTGCTCAAGCGAGGTCTCGTCGATCTCGTCCATCTTGGCATGGCTGCGGTATTCCTTGCGGGCGTCGACCTTGATCGCCTGCGTGACACTCATGCCGCTGGCCAGAACATCACTCACCAGCTTGAAGAGCGTCAGATCGAGCGTGGCCTCGGGATGCAGCGCCATCGCGGCGCCAAGGGCCATGGCCCGCTCGGTCTTGAGGTCCTCAGCCAGTGAGGCCGGATAGGTGATTTCGCCAGCGACCGGGGCCTCCTCCCCGGTCGGGCTAGCCGAGGAGCCACGCACGCCTTCCTCTTTCGCGGTGTCCTCCGGGCGCACGAGGCCAATATGGAGCGTCACCTTCCCATTTGACCACGAGGCGACAACCCCGGCGCGCGCCAGGTCCTCGGTGCTATAAGCCTCCTGCAGGTCGCGGGATTCCTCTTCCAGTGCGTCCACGCGGTCGTAGAGAGCGTTGTAGGCGTCGTCATCGAGCCCCTCATCTTCCATCTCGAGTTGCAGTTGCTCAAGCTCGGCGGTGATCTCGTCGATGCGCTTCTGGGCGGCCTCATCGGGCTCGATCGGACCGGGATAGACGCGGCCGTAGTCGGCCATGGTCGCGTAATCATAGCGGACCAACGCATCGGCCCAGGCAAAGCCCAGCCTCACACGGGCCTCCTCGGCGGCGGCCTCGAGCTTCTCGAGCAGGATGGTCTCGACCAGTGCCGCATCCTCGAGCACCGAATGTTCTTCCAGCAGATCGGCCGCGACAGCGCCGCCGCGGGCCTCGTAGTCTTCCCGCACGAAGGCTCCGATATCGTCGCTGACCTGCACGCCGCGAGATTTCAGCGCCTGACGGACAGTGTAGGCCTGCAGATAGCTGTCTTCCTTGGTGAGCGCCTCATAGACCTCGCGCTGCACCTCCTGGCTCGGGTGCTCGGCAAAGGCCTTCATCGTGTCGAGCGTGATCGTCTTCGCCCGGGCCGCGGCGCGGATATCGAGGTGGATCAGCCCGTAGCGCAACCGGCCTTTCACGGCGGCCACCGTGGTGCCGAAGGTTTTTGCGATGGTCTCGGGCGTCTGGCCATCGATCTCCATCATCCGGGCGAAGGCCTCGAACTCGTCGATGGCATTCATCGGCGCTTGCGTGATGTTCTCAGCCAGCGACAGCGCCGTCGTCACGTCGCAATCCTCCGGCACAAGGCGGCAGTCGACCTTGGTCTTCGAGGTGAACCCCTTGGCGGCCTTGTCTGCGACCAGCTCGCTCAGCGCGGCATGGCGACGGCCACCGGCGAGGACGGCGTATTTGCCGTCGAGCTTCTGGACAAGGAGCGGCTGAAGCACACCCAGCACAGCGATGCTGGCTTTCAGATGCGCGATGTTTTCAGAATCATAGGTTTCCGGGGAGTTACTGCGCACATTGGCGGGATGCGGGACCAGATCGCCGATGGCGACGGTGAGGGGGGCAAAGCTTGTGGTCATGGGATGTCCTTCCAGGTGGGTGAGGTGTGGCCCGCGCCTTCACGCGCGTGACCAATCCACGGCTTCGGGGATCACAACGACAGAAGGCCCACTCTCCCTTTGAGGGAGCAGCGGGCCTTCATCGTCCGAGATGTCAGGGGGAGGCGTCCCCTGCCCCTCTACCAATCGCGCGCCAGCATGATGGTCAGCACGCGCATGGTGGTCGCGGGGTTGTCCGGGGTCTCAGCCCCGTAGCGGAAGTCGGAATCCGCTTCATACAGATCGATTTTCCAGAACACGGTCTCTCCCCGGATCTCGACCGCCCCGAAATCATGCCAGCCTTCGGGATCATTCTCGGGCTCGAAGGTGTTGAATTCCCCGGTGGCTTTCACGGCCTCGGCCATAAAGCCGTCACCGGCCTCCATAAGCGAGCGGGTGACATGCATCCGGCCTCGGATGGGCTGCGCGGGCGGCACTCCAAGGCACGCGAGCTTGCGGAACGCGTCGTTCTGCGCGGCGATCAAGGTCGGATCCGAGCAGTCTGTCTGGGGCTGTACAGTGATGGTCATAGGGCTCTCCCTTGAGAAGTTGAAACACCCTTCCCAAAGCCTTCTTTCCCTTTTGCCGACGCACGCCCCTCAAGCGGCCTTGGCGTTCTCCCCGGTCCTGCCCGCCTCCGATCTGGCAATCAGGTAGTCACAGGCACGTTGTGCATCCGCGGCGTACTTGAAGATCGCACCCTTGTCCGACCGAAGAACGCGCAACCAGTTGTGGAGATAGGCGGCATTCATCTCGAGCGTATGGGCCGTGAAGCCGAGCGTCTGACCCAGGAAAACCGAGGTCAATTCCGCGACGATCTCCTCGCGCGCATAGGAGGTGTTGCCGAACTTCGAGAACCCGAAATCACGGTTCAGTCGATGGGGGGCTTTCGTGGCATGGGCCAGCTCATGCGCCCAAACCCCGTAGAAATTGCGCGGGTCATGGAACCGCGTGATGGACGGCATGTAGACCTTGTCCACGGGTGGCAGATAATAGGCTTCCGTTCCTGTGAAGATGGTCGTGATGTCGATAGCATCGAAAAACGCCTGCATGTGAGGGATGGGCTCGGACGGCGGATGCTCGGACGGCGGATGCTCGGGCACCGGCTCCGGATCGGGGAAGAAGCTGTCGGGTAGGCCCTCGATCTGGCAGGCATTGAACACGCGGTAGGATTTCTGAAAGCGGAAGATGCGGGCTTGCTCGGAGCGAACATCCCCGTCGCTGCCGTCGTTCTCGCCGTCGGCGCCTTTCTGGCTTTGGCCGTAATAGACGACGACAGAGGACTTTTCGCCCTTGCGAACCTTCGCGTCCAACGCATTGGCCTGAGGCAGCGTCATCCAGAATGGCGAGCTGTGGCCCGCCATCACGGTGCGCATGGTCAGCAGGAGGTTGTTCACCCCCTGGTAGGGCTCACCGCCCACGCGCAGGGGGCGTGAGCTGCCGCCTGCGGTCCAGGGCTTGCGCCATGGCAGGACGCCGCGCTCGATGATGCGGATGATTTCGTTCGTGATGACCTCGGAGGCATCGAATTTGGGCGTGCGGGATCGGGCCATGGCTGGCGTCCTTTCGAGTGTTGGTGAGAAGATTGAGGGGTCAGGTTGACTGGCGGGGTCGCGGATGGTTGGCGACCCTTGCACCGAGGGCTTCGACCATGTCGATGTAGGTGGTCAGCGAGACGGACCTGCCAGGACCGCAAGGGTCAGGGTCGACAGATCCGTCCTGCGCCACCCGCGGCAGGTTCGCAAAGGCGATGACATCGGTGACGGGTCGGAGATCGATGAAGGGCGTCCCTCGTGCGACCGCAAGAGCGGCCAACGGAAAGCGCTTGATCGGCGCGAGGGTCGAGACGGTGGTCCAGCCGAGATGGAGGAACGTCCCACCCTCCCCGCAGATCACATGCGCGTTTGGCAATGACGCCGCCTGCTTCAGATAGCCGAGATCACGCAGGACGGTCTGGCGTTCGAGCCGTTGTGCCAGCGCCGTCTGGCCAGTTCGACGCAGCTCTCTATGCCGCCACCAAGAGGCGGCGGTTGCGCGGAGCACGCGCAAGACACCTGTTTGCATGGGAATGCCCTTCATCAGGAACGGCAGACCGGAACCCGGCCCGGACCCATCTGAGGGACCCCAAAGGCCCTCATCCGTCAGTCACAAAACCCGAAGAACACTTTCACTTTCCAACCGCCAACTGGACCGCGGAAACTGACAAGGGTCCGGCACATCTGCAGAAACCCGTGATTTCATGTAGTAAATATAGGGCCAAGGGCCCATTGAATTTCGGCTATCGACATGATCCACGGCTCGAAAACGTGCGGTGACCAGATCTGATCTCTTCTGGTTAACCGACGCGCAGATGGTGCGCCTTAAACCTTTCTTCCCGAAGCCCCACGGCAAGCCTCGGGTTGATGATAGACGTGCGTTGAGCGGGATTATCTTCATCAATCACAATGGTTTGCGGTGGCGAGATGCCCCTGCTGCTTCTGGTCCGCACAACACGCTTTACAACCTTTGATTGCGGTGGAGCGACAAAGGTATAATCGCCCGGATGATGGCGGGTCTGGTCGCAGAACACAGTGAAGAGAAGACTGTGATGATCGATGCTACGTACCTGAAGGCCCATCGTACCGCGACCAGCATGGACGTCAGAGGGGGGGCGTGGACGTCTGATTGGCCGAACCAAAAGCGGCATGAACACTAAGCTGCATGCCATTTGCGACAGCCAAGGGCGCCCGCTTAGCCTGTTCGTAACCGCAGGATAGGTCAGCGATTACATCGGTGCCCGCGCTTTGCTCAGCAGCCTACAAAGGTCGGCTGGCTGCTTGGAGGTCGGGGATATGACGCCGATTGGTTTAGAGAAGCGTTGAAAGACAAAGGGATATGCGCCTGCATTCTAGGCCGGAAACAGCGGAATAAACCGGTGAAATACCACAAGCGCCGATCCAAACGACGCAACCGGATCGAGATCATGTTCGGCAGGCTGAAGGATTGGCGGCGCGTGACGACGCGATACGATAGATGCCCGATAGTCTTCCTATCAGCCATCGCCCTCGCCGCACTCGCCGTTTACTGGCTATAAGATGCTGTAACGGGACCTGCGTCACGCACCGCCGTTGCCACTTGTCAGATCAGCGCCGCGCTGCCGTCATTCCCGTATTGAACCCACATGGAGGATGCCGCGGGAGACCGTTCGCTGCACTGGCGATCACACAACTAAGCTCTTGAGGATGGCCTTCGGCCCCGGCATCCGGTTCAGTGAGTTGCCGATATGCTCTCGCCAGCGCGGTCCGACCTCCATGGCAGTATGATACGCCAGCAACAGATCGTCGGGACGGTCCTCGGCCATCGCCTCGATCAGAAATGCCGCCTGTTCCCG